>CAYTQP010000104.1:0-8180 GCA_964440175.1 uncultured Verrucomicrobiota bacterium | reverse complement strand
GAGAGCGGTCATAGCGGAAAGCTTTGAACGCATCCACCGTAGCAACCTCGTCGAAATGGGCGTATTGCCACTGGAATTTACCAATGGCGAAACGCCCGATAGCTTGGGACTGACCGGTAGCGAAAGATTCTCCATTATCGGCGCAACATCCAACCTCACTCCAGGAAACCGACTTGACGTTGAAGCCCACGATCCGGAGAACGGAAATGTCACGCGCTTCAAGGTTTTAAACAGAATTGACACACCGATTGAGCTTGAATACTACCGTCACGGAGGTATTCTCCAATATGTTTTACGAAAAATAATGAAAGGCGGTTGACAGATGGCTCACGTAAAAGTTCAGCAAGCGGAAGAGATTCTCGACAAAGAATTCAAAGTGCTGGATCACGGCTTTGTGCGACTGGTGGATTATATGGGCGGTGACGACCGTATTGTCCAGGCGGCACGCGTCTCCTACGGCGGCGGCACCAAACAGACAAGCAGAGACGAGACACTTATCGACTATCTTCTCCGCCATCAGCACACCTCCCCTTTCGAACACGTTGTGCTGGAATTTCACTGCAAAATGCCTATCTTTGTCGCCCGCCAGTGGATTCGGCATCGCACCGCCAGCATCAACGAAATATCCGGACGCTACAGCATTATGCGGAACGAGTTCTACCTCCCCGATGAAGATCAAATAAAACTGCAGAGCAAAGACAACAAACAGGGACGCTCACAAGAGGATGTCCCCCTTGAACTGAGAGCGAAAGTTCTCCGCATACTCTCAAAAGACCATGGTCACATCTACTCCACCTACACGGAGATGCTCGATGACGGAATAGCCAGGGAACTCGCCCGCATCAACTTGCCGCTTTCACTGTACACAGAATGGTACTGGCAAATGGACCTGCACAACCTCCTCCATTTCCTCGCGCTCCGTCTAGACACGCACGCGCAGTGGGAAATACGGCAGTACGCCGAAGTCATAGCCGACTTGACAAAACTCGTCGCACCCGCAGCCTACGCCTCGTTTGAAAACCACATCTTGAACGGACAGCGTTTTTCACGTGAGGAGATAGCTGTTATTCACGGTCTCATGAGCGGCGAAGAGAATCCTCTGACAGGCTTGAAACGTTTGGAATTTGAACAAAAATTCTCAAAGTGAAAACCACACGCGGCATACAAACCGGGTAATTTTCAGCTACGCATATCCGGCATTTTTTTGCCACTCAGCTCGACATACGGTCTGATTTCCGACATAAGAAGAGAGAACTGCTTCGGACTTAACTGCTGGGCAGGATCACTCCGTGCCTCTGACGGATGCGGATGCACCTCCACAATAAGCCCGTCCGCCCCGACCGCTACAGCCGCTTTTGCCAACGGAATGATGAGATCCACCCGACCTGCGGCGTGACTGGGGTCAACAATAACCGGCAATGCGCAC
The DNA here is from genome assembly GCA_964440175.1 of uncultured Verrucomicrobiota bacterium. Taxonomy (GTDB): domain Bacteria; phylum Verrucomicrobiota; class Kiritimatiellia; order CAYTQP01; family CAYTQP01; genus CAYTQP01. The sequence goes on along the minus strand of CAYTQP010000104.1, from coordinate 6,754 downwards.
TCCTTTTTCGCCAACGCAACCGCGCTCAGATCAAGCGTGTTGCGTACAGCTGTCTCAAAGGTGCGAATACCCCTTTCACACAACACAATATTCCTATTGCCGCGCTTCACAAGATACTCGGCTGACAGCAACCACTCATCCACAGTCTGCGCCATTCCACGCTTCAAAAGAACCGGCTTGCCAGTGTCAGCCGCCCGCTCCAAAAGCGAGTAGTTCATTGCATTCCGTGCGCCAATCTGCAACATATCAGCAACCTTTCCCACCTTCTCCAAATCGCTTTCGCGGACAACCTCGGAAACAACCGGTAGCCCAAATCGCGATTTTGTCTCATGGAGTATCCTTAATCCCTCACTCTTAAGCCCCTGAAAATCGTATGGAGATGTCCGCGGTTTAAAGGCTCCGCCCCGCAGTATAGCCGACCCACAACCATTAAGTGCCGCTACCACCTCCACCATCTGCTCCAAACTCTCAACCGCACAGGGACCGGCAATAACCTGGAATGTGCCACCACCAATTATCTGTCCTCCAACATCGACCTTCGCTGTCTCAGGATGCGTTTCGCGTGCTATCAGTTTATACCGTTTCTGAATAGGCAACACATTTTCAACAATATCCAGGCTTTTCAGACTCACAAGACTTGCGTGTTCCGCCTCATCTCCAACCGCTGCGACTACCGTTCGAACCTCACCCCTGATTGTGTGCGGCTCATAACCCGCTCGCCGCACGTGTTCCTCAATACAGACAATGTCTTCATCAGTAGGTCCCGATTTAAGGACAATAATCATTTTTTTATCTCCATTTGAAAAACATCAGCGGATTTTAATATGAACGATTGCGCAAATCAGTGCGCCAATAAAACTGCCTATGGCAAGACTCTTATTGAAGGGATAGAAATGATCCTTGGTGTGAACAACAACCGCCACATCACCCTTCACAACCTCATCGCCAACATTGACAAAAATCTCGGTCACCTCTCCTTCCGCAGGAGAACGCACTTCCCGCGTAACTCGAACCTGTTTAACCCCGGCTATCTCTTTTTTCAGCTTATTCATGCGCAAGTGAACCTTCGCCTTCTTCGCATTAACCTCTTTTTTCTTCTCTGGAGAATTATCATAAAGCCACGCCTTATCCAATGTGTCCAGCTCGGCTCTGGCGGACGCTAAATCATCCTCAAAATCCTTCTGTTTGATATCGAGCGCGTCAGAGCGCATACTTATAATCATTGAATTCGACACGACTGTACTCCCGACATCAGGAATAACATCTGCAACAATTCCGGAATATGTAAATTTAGCCTCAACCTTTATAGGATGCTTTTTCAACATGCTTTTCGAAGGAAACCACCCGTCTTTCACCGCCCACGCGCACAGCATACCCAGCGCAATAGACGCGATTAAGAAGTCGTTAGTGTTTTTCACCTGATCGTATTTTCTTGCCATGCCCCGCCACCCTTATTTACTTATGCTCTTTAATAAACTTTTTCACCGCCGCAACCACATCTTCAACCGCAACATCCCCTGTTTCACCTGAAGCCCGCTCACGCATATCCACTGTTCCGCTCTTTAGACCGCGCTCACCAACATTTATTCTCAGCGGAACACCAAGAAGGTCGGCATCCTTGAATTTGAAACCTGGACGCTCATCCCGATCATCAAGCAACACCGTCATACCCTCGTCTTCCAGTAACTCCATAATTCTCTCTGCGACGGACATACTTTCGGCATGACGCGCGTTTATCACAACCACCTCCACCTGAAACGGAGCCACCGACATCGGCCAAATTATTCCGTTCTCATCATAGTTCTGTTCAATCAACGCCTGTAGTGTCCGCGAAATACCAAGACCATAACAGCCCATGACAGGATTCACCTCTTTGTCGTCTGAATCGAGAAACACCGCGTTCAACGCCTTGCTGTACTTTGTCCCCAGCTTGAACACATGCCCAACCTCAATTCCACGCTTCTCATCAAGAACACCGCCACACCGCGGACACTTATCGCCAGCTCCGATAAAGATAATATCCCCAAACTCCTTAACATCTGCATCTCGCTCAAGATCGACATGCAGAAGATGGGTGTTCGCCTTATTAGCACCAGTGATGGCTCCTTTGCATCCCCGCAACGTCTTATCCGCATAAATCGGAATATCCAGCCCCGCAGGTCCCGCAAAACCGACCGGAGCACCGGTGGCACTCTCAACCGTCTCATCATCCGCCAACTCCAATGTCCCAACTCCCGGCATCCGCGCCAGCTTTAGTTCATTCACCTCACGATCACCCGGCACAAGCACCGCACACGGCATGCCATCAATCAGATATATCAGCGTCTTGATCAGCTGTTGCGGCTCAACATCAAGAAACTCCGACACCTCCGCTATCGCACGCCTGTCCGGGGTGGAAACAGGTTCCAGCTCCTTCCCGCAATCGGCGAAAACCATTGGTTCCGTCTCACCCGCCTCTGCCTTCTCCAGATTGGCGGCATACTCACAATCAGCGCACTCGACTATTCCATCTTCTCCCGAATCTGCCAACACCATAAATTCGTGCGAACTCTGCCCGCCCATCGATCCTGTGTCCGCCTCGACAATCTTCACTTTTAGTCCGCAATGCGCAAATATTCGTTTACACGCATTGTACATTGCCTCATAGCTGGCGGTGGCACGCTCCAAGTCCAGATCAAAACTGTACGCATCCTTCATTATAAACTCTTTGCAACGCATTAGCCCGAAACGCGACCGTATCTCATCGCGGAACTTTGTCTGTATCTGATAAAAATTGATCGGTAACTGGCGATAAGAACTTATCTCGCGTGCGACTAAATTGGTTATGACCTCCTCATGCGTCGGACCCAAAACCATCTCACGCCCCTGACGGTCGTTCAAATGGAACATTGTGCCACTCATCAACTTCAGCCGACCGGAACGCTCCCATAGTTCCGCCGGCTGCAACGCCGGCATGAGCAACTCGACAGCCCCGGCGGCATCCATCTCTTCACGGATAATCCGCTCCAAATTACGCAACGCCCGCAAACCTGTCGGCATATAGGTATACAATCCCGCGCTTAATCGCCGAATCAGCCCTGCTCGCAACATTAGTTTATGACTCTGTATCTCCGCTTCCTGCGGAACTTCTTTTATTGTCGGTATAAATGTCTTAGACCAGCGCACCGCCCGCTCCCATTCTCTACTTTCATAAATTCGACACTCTCACTCTGAAAACGGACACCATAGCGGAAAACCAGATTAATACCAGTGCTTTTTGATGGTATTTGACATGCTGAACAAAATCAAACCCCACGCTTCAACTGTCAGCGGCAAACCCTGCAAACTGCTCAATATAATCTTCAATATCCTCGTCACTGTGAGATGCCGAGATGAAATTCAGTTCAAATGAACTGGGGGGGGTATAAATGCCATGATCAAGCATGTGATGAAAGAATCGAGCATGCTCCCTGTTGTCACAGGCCTTGGAGTCAGCAAGATCGCGCACCGCCTCATGGCGGAAAAACGGCGTGAAAAGACTGCCCGTTTGCACACAGTGTATCGGCAGTTTATTCTTTACCGCGATTCGGTTAACTCCGGCAGCAAGGCGTTCAGCCAGTGCATTCAAACGGGTGTACGGATTCTCTTTAAGCAGAAGTTGAAGTGTCGTCATCCCGGCGGCAACCGCAACCGGATTGCCACTGAGTGTGCCAGCCTGATAGACCGAACCAAGCGGAGCGAGCGACTCCATAATCTTTTTGTTGCCCCCGACAGCACCAATAGGCATTCCTCCGCCGATAATTTTTCCAAGCGTTGTGAGGTCGGCTTTTATACCGCACAGCTCGCCATAAGTGGTCGCCCCCATCCTGAAGCCAGTAATAACTTCGTCAAACACCAGTAACGCTCCACAGCGACTCGATAAATCACGCAAACCTTCGAGAAATCCAGGACGCGGCTCAACCAACCCCATATTGCCGGCAATCGGCTCGACAATCACTGCGGCAATATCATCTCCGTACGCATCCACTATCTGGCGAACCGCGTTAAGACTGTTGTAGGGCGCAACAAAAATATCCGCCACCACGGACGCGGATATTCCCGCAGAACCAGAGACCCCTCCAGTCAACAATCCACTGCCGGCGGCAACCAGCATGGAGTCAGTGTGTCCATGGTAGCATCCTTCGAATTTAATTATCTTCCTGCGATTCGTATAACCTCGTGCAACGCGCAAAGCCGTCATAACCGCCTCTGTTCCAGAACTAACAAGACGCAGCATATCTATTGACGGCACACACTCACAGATCAGTTCGGCAAACTCCATCTCCGCCCGCGTATTCGCGCCAAAGCTCAGCCCGTCGGCAGCGGCCTTTGCAACCGCCTCGACAACCTCCGCACGAGCATGACCCAGAATAAGCGGTCCCCACGAGCCGCAAAAGTCTACCAATTCAACATCATCTTCCGTGAACACGCGAGAGCCTAATCCTCTCTTAAAACACACAGGTGTCCCGCCAACCGCGTTAAAAGCCCGCACCGGGCTGTTGACACCGCCGGGAACGACCTTCCTCACCCGTTCGAACAACTCTTTTGAGTTCAAATTACGCATCACTCTTTTTCTCTTCCAGCCACTTCAGCGTCCCAATCAGCTACCTTCTAAACATATCGTCATACTGATTGGCCCAGTAGGAGATAAATATATCCGCTTCAGCCCGCGCCATTGCCACGATCGACTCCCGCACCATCGCCTTCAGCTCGCCCCAGCCGCGTTCGGCGCAGGCGTGCAACATCGAGTATTCACCACTCACATTATACGCCGCTATCGGCAATTCGGTACTGGCTCGCAATTTTGCCAACACATCCAGATAGAAGAGTGCCGGTTTAACCATCAGGATATCCGCACCCTCCATCTCATCAAATTCTGACTCACGCAAAGCGGAGCGCAAATCGGCACACGATGCCTGGTATCCCCGGCGGTCTCCGCTTTGCGGGGCTGAGCACTCCGCATCTCTAAACGGTGCATACAGTGAGGATGCAAACTTACTGGAGTAGCTCATAATCAGCCTGCCCTCAAATGAGTTCTCATCCAGTGCCCGTCTTATGCTCAGCACCTGACCATCCATCATCGCGCTGGGTGCCACCATATCCGCACCCGCAACTGCATGAGACACCGCAATCCTCGCCAGCACCTCATTGGCGGCATCATTGTCGACCGCGCCATTGCCATCCAACGGTCCGCAGTGCCCATGGCTTGTGTACGCGCAGACGCACACATCCGTAATCACCACCAAATCAGGAAACCTCTCTTTTATCTGTCTGATCGCCCTCTGAACAACGCCGTCATAATCATATGCCGCGCTACCGCAGGCATCTTTCCTCGACTCATCTCCCAAACCAAAGAGTAGCACTCCGCCAACCCCTGAAGCCACAACCGGCTCAAGATCGATTAGAAGTTGATCCACGCTCAGCCGCGACTGCCTCGGCATAGCCTCAATCGGTTCACGTTTCGCGTGACCCCCCATCAAAAACACAGGCCATACAAATTTTTCCGCTCCAGGAAACGGCGCGTCAATCATCCCCCGTAACCCCTCCGTCCGTCGCAGACGCCTAAGCCTTACATCAGGAAAACCACTCATTTTCATTCATCCCTTTATATTTATCATCTTTTGTGTTCACAGTGTAGCAACATTTCAACCGCCATTCAATAAACAATTCATAATCTACGGCGAAACGCGATAATTCACACGCAGAAACCACCGCTTCAAAAAATTACCACCACCCAATACACGTAAAAACCACACCTTTTCTCTTCAGTTTGCAAACTGCGAAATAATAGCATTTGAGACTGTTATACCAACGTTTTAATTAAATTCTTTTCGCAGTTTGCAAACTGCGAAATAATAGTATTTAAGGCTGTTATACCAACGTTTTTAGTTAATTCTTCCCGTAGTTTGCAAACTGCGAATTATTTTGCATTTTGTGTTGATTTTAGTGCAGACATTAATTGTCCTCAGCGGGGCAATTCATCCACTACGAATAAACAACTCATCGTAAAGAAATGCCGTGTTTCCCAGTTTTTCCGCTTGCAAAATTACCGTGAAAAGCGTCCCATACTCCAATTAATCACTTTGTTCCCCAGATTGGACAGGTAATTCTGAATGATGACAACAATAAACATATATGCCGCATGGATCGCCTTTCTTGCAGGAATTACCGCCGGAGCTGTCTCCGGAATGCTCTTTTACAATAAAGAGTGGCTAGGTGGCTACACATCGTGGCGGCGGCGAATGCTGCGTCTGGCGCATATCTCTTTCTTCGGTCTGGGTTTGCTGAATCTGGCGTTTGCGTTCACTGCCAAACAACAAGGCATGACAAACAGGCTGACGCTCTCGTCAATCCTGCTGGTCGTCGGACTGGCAACCATGCCGCTAATCTGCTATCTAAGTGCCTGGAAACCTGCGTTTCGGCACATTTTCTTCATTCCTGTTGTCTCTGTATTTACCGGAACCACCATCTTCCTGTGGAGATTGCTGTTTATATGAAAATCGCAATGATAGCCATGAGCGGAATAAGAGTGTGTGACGAAGAGTTGCTACGTCTGGGCCTGACACTTCCCGGCTTTGTCGAGCGTAGCAAAACCATCGCTTCACTTCCAAGCCTGGCTCTGCTCACACTTGCCGGCATGACCCCACCAGAACACAGTGTCAAATACATTGAGGTTCCAAATCTGGACGAACTCAACCCTATCCCCAACGATTTCGACTTGGTCGCGATCTCCAGC
>CAYTQP010000103.1:0-8198 GCA_964440175.1 uncultured Verrucomicrobiota bacterium | reverse complement strand
TTAACCCGTAGGCGGTCAGGAAATCATTGCGTGCGGTCAGGTTGGTTTGCGGGTCGAAAGAGACCACCCTCACATGTGCACCGGCGATCAAGGTTGTGTTTGAGGGGAAGAGATAGTCCACTTCGCCATTAATCCGCCAGGAGCCTGAGTCTGTCCACAATTGAGCGTTCGTAGGGCGCGGGTTGTGAAGTTCGATGTACTCGTCGTTGGTGTTGTTTTCAGGATTCGCAGCGGTTGGCGTGGGATGGTAGATAATATCGCTGATGGTGAGATCCCCGGCAGCGGAGACGTTGGCGGCATTTCGCGTTGGGGTTGTCACTCGCCAGTCGGATTCTCCGTCGGTGTAGCGACCCAGTGTCACATCATTCTCCTGCCCCTTGAACTGTATGGCATCGGCGACGCGATCCTGCGCTGTGCCGGGAAGATACGAGAGAAAGAGCTGCTCGCCCGCCTTGTTGAGTCCGAACCCGGTGTTTATCGGGCTGTGGAAGCCGGTCAGCTCGTCAAAAGCGATCCAGCTTCGGGCGGCAATGTTGCTAGTGGCGGGAATGGCCCATTTTTTAAGGTTGTCTATGTCGTCGGAGAGATACCAGTTGTCCAGCGTTACGGATGATGTGGTTGTGTTGAAGAGCTCTATCCAGTCGTTGGAGTCATATTCGGGATGTGCGGGATTGGAGTAATCGGTGTGCGCGGCGATTTCGTTCAGTAGTACTGTTTTGACTGGTGTGGGGTCAGGCAGACCCGGCGAGCCGTCTCTGTATGAGCTTGCGCGCCAGTTTTTGCCGCAACTCAACCTGCGGTTTGTCTGATCGCTGAGTGAGAGGGGAATTAGCGAGTGTCCGCCACCGTCGGCAGTCAGAGGCCATCCCCGGCTGTCGCCGTATGTGAAATGCGCGATGTCTCGATCCAGTCCGTCTTTCAGAATTATCTTCTCACCCCCGTCGGAAAGGTTGCCTACGGGCAGGGAATAGAGACGCTGGTATTGACCTAGCAACTGAGCCGCCGCCGCCGGATAGCGGTTGGTGAAGGCTACAGTGTTACGAACCACCAGCGCGTATTCACCCGGTGCGAGTGTGGATTTTGAGGCATTCGCGAAATCGAAGCGGATGCCGGCGGTGAATGCGAGTCCTGCCAGACCCAGTGTTTGCGTACCGGTGTTGCGGAGTTCGATAAACTCAAAGTCGGAGGCGGACTGCGTTAGGTTTGTTTCCGATCCGGCTGGCGGACGTGGATTGTACATGATCTCGGTGATACGTAACGCGCTTTGCAGTGTGGGTGTGAATACGGCATCTGTCAACGCGCTCCACTCGCCTCCGTCACGGGCGCGGGCCTTGACGCGAACCGCGTGGGTGAGCGGAACAGGTGTGCTGTAAAGAGTGCCGACGGCATTACCCGTGCCGGGTTGACGCGGATCGCTACCGTCAAGTGTGTAGTAGACGTTGTCAGACGACAGGAAAGTGAGTGTCTCTCCGATCGTGAATGTTTTGCCGTGTCGCCGCGTGCCGTTCACAAGGAATTCCGGTGCGGGTGTGTCGGGATAGAGATTTTTGCTTTTCAGCTGACTCAGCACCTTGGCGCTACGGTTTGGGAAATAGATGGTTAGCAGTTCGTCCATGTGGTTGCGCCATTCTGAATAGCTGTGCGTTTCGCTGTTGTCGGCCCAGCGTGCGGCTTCACCCAGCACCGCCCATTCTACCTCTTCGATGCGTGATTGAAAGATGGCGGTGGTGTTGGTGGGAGTTAACGCTCCGCCGTTGAAGAAATGACGGTGGATGTGGTCGGCGAAAAGCAGGCGATATTCCGCATTTGCCCGCAGGTTCTGATGCACCTCGCTGGGACCACCGCGGTCATCCTTGCCCGTAACGTTCCGATTCACTGCCCCTGAGACGCTGGAATTATTGAAGTCGGACTCCAGAACGTGCTCTGCGTCCCAGCTGTGGTAGCGCCAGCGTCCGCCGGGCTGGACCCGGTCACGTGTGGCGTACCAGTTTTTGTGTGCCCAGTCGTTGTTGCCAGCGTAAAAATTCGGCAACATGTAGTCGATGAAATGATCAATGTCCAGAACAGCGACGACCGCGTCGTAGTTGCTTTGCTGGGACAAATCTTTTCTGGACAACGACAGCATGGAGAGAAGCAGATTGTCATCTCCGTTTGTGATATTGTCATTGTAGCCATCCCCGTCATGGTTGGCGTCTGCGCTCTCTATGTCGTCGGAGAGATGTTTGATGGAGTCATAATCATCATTGTCGCCGCCGAAGTACTCTTCGGCAAAATGTTCGTCGGGACGTTCATGCATGTCGTACATTCCCCAGTAGAGCCCGTTGAGAAAGAGGTGCACAAAACGATCGTGTGGTGCGGTGCAGGTCTCTGTCAAGGAGTTTTGGAGATCGGACACAAAGGCATCTTGAATGAATTTCACGGCGTTTCGTTGCGAGGAGCTAAGGGAATGGGTCCAGGTCCAGTTCATGTGGGCATCAAGCACGAGTGTTTTGAATTTGCCAGCGGCATCTTTTCCGAAAACGGGATACTTCAGTTGTTTAGGTCCATACTCCTCTTTGAACGACACGCGCATTGAGAGTTTGTCGGTCTTCCAGCGGCGGGCACTGGTTCCGCCGATGCCGGCACCCACAATATGCACACTTCCGTTTAACGCGAACTCCTCAGCTCCATCGGGGGTGAAAAACTCCATGGAGACCGGACGGCGAACCGCGTTTTGACCGACTGTGTCTGCGTAGATGCCCAGCCAGGGCGTGATACCGTCGGGAAGAGTTGGACCGGGACTGTCGCTCCACCAGTTGTCCCAGTCCGTCACCAGCGATACGGTGGGGACGGAGAGGAGCGCGTCTGCGAGTCGGAATGTTCTTCCGTGCGAGTCTGTGATCACACTGTTTGTCATTGACGGGTCAACCTCCCAGTCGGGACCACTATGACCCCAGTTGGCGTATGACTGTAGTCCGCTACCGTCCTGTTGCAGAATATCGCTCAAAAACAGGTATGTCTGTGTATCGACATCGCTGGGTTCATAGCCGGGTTTGGTGGCTGTCGCCCGCAAAATCGTGGTGCCGACTACATGAACGGGTTGCGTGTAAACTGTTCCATGCGTCTCCGATGGGGTGGAGCCGTCCGTTGTGTAGCGAATCACCGCGTTGGTTGTGGAGCAGGTTATGGCGACATAGAAGGCGTTGCTGTAAAATCCCCGGTTATGGCTGAACTTAGTGTCGGCGGCAAACCCTGCGAAGGCGTTGGTGTTGGCGGCACCGGGGGTTGGCACGGAAAAATAGCGTTCCAGACCCGCACCCCAGATGCCATAGGAGATATCCTTTTTCTGATCCGGATATTCGGGTGTGTATTCGTGCAACACGGTGGTCCCGTTATCGGCGATGAGCGCGAGGTATTCACCGCCCCCGCCGAGCTTGAAGTTTGTGTGCAACTCATTCGAGACAATGGGGTCGTCACTTTTGTCAGCCCAGATGAGGAGGTATCCGTTGGCGGCGATGTTGGTGGAGGGGAACTGCCATTTATCCAGTTCACTGTCGTCATCAGTCAGATACCACCCTGTCAAATTAACGGAGCTTGAGGAGTCGTTGTGAATCTCGATCCAGTCGCTGGTTTCGTCAACAGCGTTGGTGATGGTTTTATTGTTGATTGCCATAAACTCGCTGATAATCACATTGCCATGACAAAGCACAGTTGTGAATATTAATCCGAGTGACAGTAAAAAAATTAATCGTTTTTCACTCATATTCTTTCACATATTCCTTTTATTGCAAGAGAGCACAACCCATCAATAACTGCGGATGTACCGCCTCTCTGCGTCATCACATTTTTTCTTCAACATCGTAAATATATCACAACGCATGTGGGGTTACACCATATTATTATAGAAAATTTTAAAATAGCAAATGCAGAGTTCGTCCAAGTTCGTCCAGAACGCCGTGCATTTATATAAATTATGATGTTTTTTATAGCCTGCAATAATATTTAAATGTAACATGGTCTGCAATATTAGTCAATGGATTGTCTGGAAGGAGATTAGCATGAATGATATTAAGAGTGGTGAACTGACGCAGCGCGATAAAAGTATGTTATTTTGGGCCAGTTTTCTGGCGTTATCGGCGGCAAGCGTTGGCTTTGTATTCAGGGTCATGATCCCTAATATCTGGGGGGAGGAATTCTCTTTAACCGCCCGGCAGGTGGGCTCTATCACGGGTGCCGGATTGTGGCCGGTTGCCATTACGATGATTTTGTTCAGCCTGCTGGTTGATAAAATAGGCTATAAACGCTCTATGTTTGCGGCATGTGCGTTGCAGACCGTCTCTGTGGTTCTGATTTTCATCGCCAAGGATGCCTCCGCTCTCTGGTGGGCATGTTTTTTCGCCGGACTTGGACACGGCGTGGTTGAGGCGGTTATTAATCCCCTTTGCGCCGCCATCTATCGCGATAAAAAAAGTAAGATGCTTAACATCCTGCACGCCTCATGGCCGGCTGGAATTGTTGTCGGCGGCGCATTTTTTCTGTTGACCCAAAACGCGCTTAATTGGAACACAGTGTTCATGTTTATGATGCTTCCTGTTGTGGCTTATGGGATTATGTTCGCTCTATGTCATCGTTATCCGGTTGATGAGCGTATTGAGGCGAATGTTTCTATGCGCGGAATGCTCCAGGAACTTGGTGGTCTCGGCGCGTTTCTTGCCATAACATTCCTGTTTTATGAGATTGCAAATCAAACAATTGTCGCGGTTAATCCGGGAAGCGGAACACTGCTCGCTAACATCGCGGCCAATCTATTGTGGGTCAGTCTTGCCGTAGGGGCTGTCGGCGGGTTGATTTTCGGCATGGCTGTCAAGTCGAAAGGGCAGTTACTGTTTTTTATGCTCTGCGTTATTATGATCCCCCTGGCCACCGCTGAACTTGCGACTGACGGATGGATTCGCTCATTGATGGAGCCGGTTCTTAAAACCGCGTACAGTATCGATTCGGGATGGGCGATTGTGGCTTCGGCATGCATAATGATGGTACTTCGGTTCTTTGCCGGTGTTCCGCTGAAGTATATGTCGCCGCCGGGTTTATTGTTGCTTAGTTCTGTTTTCTCTATCGCGGGACTCTTCCTTCTGTCGGGTGCTGTCGGCTGGATGATCTTTCTCGCCTTTGCGTTTTATGCGGTTGGTCAGACATTTTACTGGCCAACCATGCTGGGGTTTGTCTCTGAACGATTTCCGAAAGGCGGGGCGATGACCCTGAATACCGTTTCGGCTCTTGGATTGCTTACGGTCGGCATCTTCGGGTTTCCGTTTCTTGGCGCGGTAAAAGACAATTTCGATGCGAAAACAATCTGCCTAGAACAGCCAGCACTATATGAAACATATAAAATGCCTGATAAGTCGTTCTTTGGCTGGCACTACGATTCTATCAAAGCCAGTGAAGTTCTGAGCGATAAAGTGCTTACAGAAGCCGACAAGGTGGAACTGGAATCCAAAATTGATCACAGCGCGAGACGCACTCTTAAGGTGGCGGCGGTTCTGCCGCTGATCATGGCTGTGGTGTTTGGCGGAATGTTGCTGTGGTTTAAATCACAGGGTGGATACAAGGTTGTAAAACTCATAGATGTTTAGAAATAAATTTGGTCTTCGCGGACTGCGCTGAACACAAGTCTGTGTTTTCGCCTTTGCGAAGACTGTAAAGAGACGCAATGAATACGTCTTGTCAGATGGAAAACGATGCGGAATCGCTCGGGACACCCAGTCTCTGGTCTGAATATTGGCGCGGGGCGCTTGTTCTGTCACTATTTTTTGCCGGGGTGGTACTTTTCGTGTCGGATGCCAAATCGCCGCAGATGGCGGGGTTACTTTTTGCGCTTATATTGTTTTAAGTTATCCCTGCCGTCGTGTTATCTTGAGGCTTATCGGGAAAAATATTTTTCTGCTCATAATATCTGTCTTCATGGGCGGTGGGCCGCTGGTTATTCTCATGTTCTATGGGCTCACACTGGGATGTGCCAGGCTGTTGCGGTTCAAACGTTTTTTTGCGCTTTATATTGTTGTCGCCGTACTCTTCACTATCGCAGGAACAGTTTTTCATATCAAAAATTCTCCAAAGGAATCCGGCGTTCAGGGCGGATTGGTCAAAAAAACAGCCGATTGGTCAAAGGCGCGGACTTCGCGCTCTTTCCATCAGCTTGACCTAGCTATGCACTCTTATGTTTTGGAGTTTGGCATGACTCCGGAGCCTCTGACTCCCGAGGTTTTGACAAAGGTTGTCCGGCACTATTTGCGTCCCGGTCCCGCAAATAAATTCCTTGAAAAACTGGATAATGGAAATCTGAAGCTAAGAGGAGACTTGTCTGAATATCAAATTGGAATATACGTAAACGGTTAGTGGAACGTCCTTGATGAGCGCGGAAATGTCCGCTGGCAGGAAGAGTTTTAACCGATTGTCCGAACGTTGGAAGACGCAGAAAGCCATTTTCTGCTACCCCAATGGTTGTATCACTATTTTGATGTTAAAAACCCCGGTTTAAAAAGTTGATTTTTTCTTCAAATTTAGTACAGTCACGCCACTTTCTCTTTCAGGAGAAAGATTGTGGAGGGATGGCAGAGCGGACGAATGCGCCGGTCTTGAAAACCGGAGAGCCGAAAGGTTCCGGGGGTTCGAATCCCTCTCCCTCCGCCATTTCAGCCATCAGGGTTTCAGTGTTGTGTGCAAATATGAGAGCAGGATAAACAATGAACAGGAGCGGCGCGATGCCGGTGACAGGGTGAAGAGCTTGATGCCAGAGTCGTATCACGTGATGTGTAAGCCGATTGGACCGCGTTGCAATCTGAACTGCGAATACTGCTTCTACACGGAGAAGGAGGTACTCTTCGGCGAAAACGAAAAGTATCAAATGAGTCCCGAACTTCTGGATACCTATGTCCGCAAATATATAGAGTCGCAGATGGTGCCGGAGATCAATTTCGCATGGCAGGGCGGTGAGCCGACATTGATGGGGTTAGACTTTTTCCGGCGTGCGGTGGCACTTCAAAAGAGATATTCCCGAGGGAAAAATATCAGCAACTCAATCCAGACCAACGGCATTCTGTTGGATGAGAAATGGTGCGATTTTCTGGCGCGTGAGAATTTTCTGGTGGGACTCAGTGTTGACGGACCGAAAGCTATCCACGATCATTTTCGCGTTGACCGTCAGGGTGTCGGCACCTTTGATAAAGTGATGGCATCGCTACGGCGTTTGAAGGATAGAGGCGTGAACTACAACATACTCACAGCGGTGACGAGTCTGAACGCTGAAAGACCGCTTGAGGTTTATCGGTTCCTGAAGAGTACGGAAACGGAATTCATTCAGTTTATTCCAATTGTTGAGCGTAAATTGGATGAGAGATCGCAGGATATGGGCTTGAAGCTGGCAGAGCCACCGGATTTGCGTGCGGAGAATGTCTCCTCAGCACTCATGCCGTGGTCGGTGAGTGCGGAACAATATGGGCGGTTCTTAAACGCGATCTTCGATGAGTGGTTGAAGAACGATGTCGGGCGGATATTTATCCAGATTTTCGATGTGGCGTTAAGTGCGTGGATGGGGGAGAATCCCGGACTCTGCACTTTTTCCGAAACCTGCGGTCGTGCGTTGGCGATGGAGCACAACGGGGATATCTACGCATGTGATCACTTTGTCTATCCAGACCACTACGTTGGCAATATTATGACTGACACGATCGAGGAGATTATAACAAACCCGCTTTTGCTGAAGTTCGGACTGGACAAGCGGGACGCTTTGCCTCGTTGCTGTCGGGAGTGTGAGTTTCTTTTCGTGTGTAACGGTGAATGTCCCAAAAACCGTTTCATCAAAACGACCGACGGTGAGCCGGGACTTAACTATCTTTGCGACGGGTACAAAATATTCTTCAGGCACATAGACCCCGCCATGAAGACGATGGCAGGGCTTTTGAAACAGGGCCGTCCAGCCGCCGACATTATGAACATCCGCCACCGCGACGGAAGAGAGGTGGCGGACAGAGGCTCGATGACAGGCGAGCAGTTGCCGAAAAATGTTGGCAGGAATGATCCCTGTCCTTGCGGCAGTGGCAGAAAATTCAAACGATGTTGCGGGAAGTGACATGAGCGGACTCTTTTACAGCCTGGGACGCCATGCGGCACCCGCCCTGCTGAAGGGGAAGTGGATGATGCACTCCCTGATAGGCGGGAAG
>CAYTQP010000102.1:0-8216 GCA_964440175.1 uncultured Verrucomicrobiota bacterium | reverse complement strand
CAAGACGATTGCTCGTGGTGTCAAAATCAGCAAAAAGCCCTTTAATATCCCCCTCGGAAGGGTAGCCATTTGCCGAGCTTTCAATCGCTGAGAAAATGGCGGCCAAATCTGTATTGAGATCGGGGTTTGTATTGGCACGTTTAACAACGTTTGAAAACAGCTGCGAGGGATAGATGAAATACCCCTTTGTTTTGATTGCATCATCTTTTATCTCATCGGTAATGACAGAGTCCTCAAGCGCGGCATAGTTGATATCCTCGTCACCCACTTCAAAGTGGTTTGAAAAATTTTCACTGATAAAGCGATAAAACAAAGTTCCCAAAACGTACTGTTTGAAGTCCCATCCATCGATTGAGCCGCGAACGTCATTTGCTATTTTCCATATTTGAGCTTGTAGCTGTGCTCTCTGATGTGTACTTGACATTAGTTGTTTTCCTTGTGTTTATTATTTAAGGTTTTTTGCGTAACAAAATTCATCAATCAGTGTCTTTATCTCCCTTTTATATATAACGAATTCGCATCATCCTAAACGCGATTTAGGCAGACCGATCCCTTTTTTGCTAACTCGGAATATCTCTGTTTGCGACAAACGCAGATTTTTGCAGATTATTTCTTTGTCCGCTTCCGCAATTTAATCTATCATTCCGCAAGATTCATAATTCGTCGCGAGACGAACGTTTGCGACAAATTTCTTATGAACAATTCAGGCTAGTCGCCAATTCCGAAAAACTTAACAGCCTCGTCCGCCTGTAGATAGATGACTTTGTTCGTGCCGGACTCAAACTGCGTCACATACGAGAGGTTGGTGACGAGCCATGGCGCAGATCCATCCACTGAATGCGCCGCATCGCTCCACGAACTGGTGACGAGGTTTGTTCTGACTTCAGGTTTGTATAAATTCCCCGCATCGGGTGTACGAACCACCATTTTTATTATGTTCCCCGGAAGTTTGGATATGCCGAGAATAGTTGCGGGAACCGGACCTGAATAGGGCACTCCAACCACTATGTTGTCCATCCAGTGTGTTGGCATCCAGGAATTACCACCTCCATTCGATGTGAATCGCAGTGCAATGGTGTCGCCAGCAAGTTCCGCGACAGTGTTGTCATAAGTGAGGGTAAAGGTTTTTCTCTCGATAAACCCGGTTCCTGTTGTTGGGAAGTTATAAACTGCGGACGCCAGTGAATTGCTATCCGTAACGTTCCAGATCTCAACGGTTAAGGAGCGGGCAGTTCCCGAATTACTACGGGTTCCCAGATCGACCATCACATCAAAAGTGCCAACACTGTCTGCCGTGACCTCACTGCTTAGAAACGACTGTTCGAGAATATTGCCGTTTCCCCGTGCCTGCATATTGAGGGTTACATCGTATTCATCTGCAAGGTCATAGTCTTCCGCATAGATCGCACCGCTATGGTTTTCAGTTACAATCCAGCCGTTAGGATTTTTATTGACTCCACCACCCTCAAAATCGGCATTGACGAGAGTAAGCAATTCCCCGTTATATGCTTGCATCACATATATCTTAAGAGTCGCATTGGTAGAACCATTCACTGTGCTTGCGGAAATCGTAAAGATATTTGTCTTCCCTGCATCGGCATCGGTCGGGATACCGCTCAACACGCCGTTGGTGGCGACAATGAACCACGCCGCTCCGCCGACCTTCCCGTATGTGATGGTCTCATCGTTGACATCGTAAGTCGACCCTGCCACAGAGTCACTGTATACCCTGCCTGCCATAGCTTGGTTCATCCCCTTAATTGGATTTTCTTTCCAAATTGGAGGACCAACCGCAGGAACAGACGCAAGATCAAGCGCGGCTAATGTTATATTATCAATGTAAGCGGTGGAAAGCCAATCTAAAGTGGCATCGGATGCATCGTTCCGTTCTATGCGCAATGCCAAAGAATTACCCGCCGTCACCGTGTTGGTGTCATAGGAGAGCGAGAGACTCGCCGTTCCCACATGAGTCTCAACGTTATCGATTAATCCAGTAGCCGTAATCACCTGGTTTGAACTTGCCAGAACTGTGCCGGTATTTGCGTCAATCAGGATGACGGTGAACTCACAGTCCCCCCCCTGCGTGTCAGTCCTCCAGCCATAATCGAAGCCAACTGTCCATCGTCCACAGTCTTCCACGGTCAACGACGGATAGATGTCCGTCAATATCTGAGTGATACTACTTATGGGTGAAATCCCCGGATCAGCCCAGGCCAGACGGGAATCCGTGCTTACGACCGTATCGTTCCAAACATATATTTTTCCCGCATGCGTCCTGGCGACATCCCAGCCGATGGGGCTGGTGAAATGGGCACTTTGATCAAAACCCCGGTTATAAACATTCAAATCCACAGCACTCGCTGAAAGAGCAAGTCCCATAAGAACAGCAATAACAATTATTTTTTTCATGAATTTTTCCTTTGCAATTTTTCTAACGGTTATAAATTAATTTTCACCACATCATAATACTGACTTCGATCTTTTCCCTGCACAATAAAACTGAGTACTTTTTCTTTCCATTCAAACGGAACGGATTCATTGTTTTTCAAAAAGGCAACAGATACCGGGCGCGTCACGCCCCTCAATGTCACCGTGATATCTTTATTAGAAGGAGGCAGGTAGAGGTAGCGAACACCGCCCTTTGAAGATGCGAGAACCGACGATACCTCCCCTTCAGGTAGCGGTTTCACGGCATAAACGGATTCACTGTTAGCATTCATCCATTTTTCAAGAAGCTTCATGTTCTTGTATGCGTCCGGAGCCAAATCGCCGTTACCCATCGGTCCGAAACCAAGAAGATAATTTATGCCGTTTGCACGGCAACGGAGCAAGTCATTAAGAATATTGTTGAGCGGTTTATAATTCCGTTTGGTGTAGGGCCAAGTGCCATTCCATGGATTGCAGAACTCTGCCCACTGTCCTTTCGGCATTTCGATTGTTTCGGGCAGGTGACGTTCAAATGTGATATAGTCAGCCTTACCGTGCATTCTGGGGTTGATGACTATACCCGGCTGAAGCTCGCGAATCCGTTCCTTAGTGACTAGTTTTTTCCTGTATGAATTCGGTATTGACGGTTTACCGTCAAACCAGATAACATCAATCTTGCCGTAGTTGCTCAACAGCTCCTCCACCTGTCCATTCACCATCTCCAGAAATTTGGCGTAGTGCGCCTCTTTTTCCGCTTTCGTGTGCGTTCTCTCACGCGGCAGAAGGTCGGTTCCCAACTGAGGAAACTCGGGATTGATTTTGTAGGCCCTGGAGCGCATAAAACTCATATAGTCACGATCAAAATACCAGTCCGGTCCGGAATAATAGAGACCCACTTTCAAATCCAGCTTGTGACAGGCCGCCACAAACTCACCAATCAAATCACGACCTCCCATATAGTTTTTTGTGTTGAAACTTCCATACTTCGACGGCCACATTGCGAAGCCCTCGTGATGTTTAGCCGTCAGAACAACATACTTAAACCCCGCATCTTTCACCTTCGCCAGCCATTTTTCTGGATGGTATTCGCGGGGACTGAATGATTCCGCCAGCTTGAAATAATCATCAGGCGTAATTTCCGGTTTTTTGCCATTAAGATAATAATCCTGCTCACGCACAATCCGCGCACGCTCTTCGGGATCCGCGATACGCTTCTTCTCCAACGGGCGTCCGACAACCATGGGATGGGAAATGTTCATCCCGATCACGGATGATATCCCCCAATGCAGAAACAGTCCAAGACCGGCATCGGGAAACCACTGGGCATCAGGGTGAGCGGTATGCAACCCCATTTTTTCTTTAATATTTCCGATCTGGGAGTGCTCAGAGGCAACCACCGTTGCAGAACTTTTCTCTCTCACTTTTTTCAGGGCGTTTTTCAGGGTGTCCGCCACTGCGTCAGCCATAATTTCAACTCCTTTTGACTTATAGTGGAAGCGGTCCGCCTTGTAGTCGATATTTTTTATCATCAGCGTGTAGAGATCGTCAATCGGTATTCCGTTTCGCTTCATCACCTTGAGAGCCATTGCATTGCGCAACAACACCTCTTTATTGCCAATGGGATCAAGTACATGTGGCTCCTTTTTACTCTTGGAGACCGATGTTGTGGATGCCCAGACAATAACAGCGTCAGGTGCGTTTTTTTTAATCTCCTTAACGTAGGATTCCATCAATGACTCATATTTCGATTTTGGAACACGCCCATCCCAATATCCATGCAAACCGTGGTTGAAATGCACCACCTTGTAATCCGCAATACTCAATATCACTCTCATCCGCTCATGCAGATAATTATTGTTTATGTTCGCCGCCGTCGTCCAGGCGTCCACATCGGCAATACCCCGCATTTTTTCTCTAACCGACTGGCTGTATTGCGAACAGATAGAGTCACCAATGATTATCACTCTTGGCAGATTTTCATGATATTCCGGTGCGGCATGGAAGCCCCACTTCCCTGCCTTCTCAATCAAGCCAAGCTTTTTATCTTCGTGACTTGTTGTTTCACCTGCGAAACTGTTCATCCGAAAAATAGCTCCAAGGAAACCCGCTACAACCATAAACGCCAATAATCCTGAACGCCTCTTATTGAATGATATATTTTTCATTTAATTATTTCCCGTATATTGTTTCACGCACCTCAGCACATTTATTCCCCAAGCTTCACGATTTTATCATTCACACTCCGTTCACGCAAGTGCTGATATACAGTTTCCGCTATCTTCCCGGCCCCTCCGGCATTGGGATGAACCCCATCGGCGGCGAAGAGTCCTTCACCCGCAGGAACAGCGGAATAAAAATCAATTATCGGCAAACCTGTCTCCTCCGCCACCTCTCTGATTAGTGGAATCAGCTCTTTTGACACTTTTTTGTCGGTGATGCCCCATTTTGACTTCTCGACGGGGACGGGAAAGGAAAGGAAAACTTCAGGACGGGTCGGCAGGGAGCTGAACGATGATGCCAGCTCTTTCAGATCGCTCTTAAACTCATATTTATGCTTCCAGTTACGAGGTTTCACATCGTTTGTTCCCAGTTTGATTATCACATAGTTGGGATTGAACGCCAGCGCATCTCTGTAGATTTTTTCCCGCCAGTATGGATGATCGCCCTGCTTCAGCAGAGTCCGCGCCGATTTGCCAAAATTTCTGACAATATATTTCTCCCCCAGCATCTTCTGCAACCGGGCGGGATAACATTTCTTGACACGTTCCTTGATTGCCGAGCCAAAGGTGATGCTGTCCCCCACACAGGCAACTTTTATCGGTCCGCCGTCATTCACATAATCGATCCAGACACACTCCGCAATCTGCTTTTGTCCCGCTAGATCAGGATGAAGACCGTCGGAGTAGTTCTTTGGCGAAACAACACCCCAGAGATCGAGAAAATGACAATTCGACTTTTCCGCATACTCACGATACTTCCCTCGAAGTTTGCCGAGCATGATCTGCTCTTTTTCATCGTAGCCCTTTTTATGAAACCGCCCGGATACACTGCCAACCACAAGCCCGGGAGAACTCATAATTGTGATTTTCGGATCACCATACTCCGCCCGTGCCTTTTCAACCATCCATGCCGTGTTGGAGACACAGTTCTCCAGAATACTCTCTCTGGCAACCCGCAAATCATTCACTCCGAGAAAAAACAGCACCCGGTCAATGTTTTTAGTCCTCTCAATCTGACCGCTCAGCTCATTTCTGTCGGATGTTTTGCGCCCACTGCGACCGGCATTAATCGCGACGAGAGTCCCGCCGGAGCACTCCTCTAAGATGTTGACCCAGCTATTGTTTAGCTCGTACTTCCCGTCAATATAGGTTCCCTGAGTGATTGAATCACCAAAACACAAAACCCTCTCTGCGTTCACCGCGCTGGCGACAACTCCCGCAAACAGCATAATTGTAAATAGTAATCTCTTCATTCTTTCTTTATGTTTGACATTAATTAAAAAGTCCGCGTTTAATCTTCAACCCACCGTGTCGTCCAAACTGTTCATAAAAAAATCTGACGAGACACCATAGGACAAGCTAGTTCAAGTTTAATATTCCCGCCTCTTTATTCCGCAACAGTTTTTGCGAACGTAGCCAGTGCTCACAGGTCTTGGGCCAATCTGATGTTCCTGGAATCGTTGCGGCAAGTCCTGTTCCGTGTCCCCCTTTTCGGTAGATATGCAACTCGGCGGGAACCCCCGCTCTGCGCAGAGCCAGATAAAATAAGACGCTGTTCTCGGCAGGAACCCCTCTGTCTTCATCCGTATGGAACAAGAATGTCGGCGGGGTCTCTTTTGTCACCTGTTTATCATTCGACAAGCGTTTCACCAGCTCCTTTGAAGGATTACTTCCGATGAGGTTGCGTTGCGAGCCTTTGTGAGTGCATGATTCGCCAAACGCTATCACCGGATAGCAGAGAATCATAAAATCGGGACGGCTACTCACTCTGTCTATCGGGTCAGCCGATTCCCGGCAACCCAAGTCAAAATGGGTTCCTGCTGTCGATGCCAGATGCCCCCCTGCCGAAAAGCCCATAATCCCTATGCGCGATTTATCCAGACCCAGCTCGTCCGCTCTGAAGCGCACTGTTCGTAGCGCACGTTGCGCATCCTGGAGCGGGATCGGATGACGATATCCGCCTCTGCTCATTCTATATTCGAGAACAACACCTGTTATCCCCAGAGAGTTCAGCCACTCCGCAATGGCGACTCCTTCATGCCTCATTGCCAAATTTCTGTAACCTCCCCCAGGGCAGATAATCACGGCAGTGCCACTGTTTTTCTCTCTGGCTGGCGCGTATATGGTTATTGCGGGCTTATCCTTTTCAGGGTCATCACCTTTCGCACCCGGCGCACCACCAGACCAAAGCAACTCTTTCTGCGGCATCTCCGCCGCTGAAAAGCCAGCGGCGAACAAAACGCCAGTCATCACAATCAAACAAACACATACTTTTTGGGAAACACCATGTTTAGTCATACGCATTCACTCCATCTCTTTGCATTTCGGGGTGTCGGTAAAACCCCTCTTTTCACAAACAAAGGGTACAATGCTGAAACTCCTGTCTTACGACGCGCAACTTCTTGCCACGACACCGTCTTCGTTGACTGCCGAAGATTTCGCCATATCGATCATATCGCTCATAATCCGCAATGTTTCGTCCAGCACCATATCCATCTGCTCATCCTTATCGGTCCCGGTACTCACACCTGTCTCCGAAACATCCATACTAAGTGCCATCTCGTTCATTTTCCGCTCCTCACGCGCACTCTTCATACGCGCTTCAAACTCCAAAGATATGGACTCAGATTTTTGGCGTTTGCCGATGTGTTCAAGCAATTTCATATATTGCTGAAATTGCTCATTACGCTCTCTGCGTGCCCGTGAAGATTCCCTTAAGACTGGAATCTGCCGATTAAGCTTGCTGTTAGACCAGTAGAACGCTGGCTTCACGGATGACAGATTCAGCGCATGTGGCTGATATTCCTCTCCAACCTCCATGTAGTCCAGAATCGAAGGTATGACGATATCTGAATGAACACCCGTCAACTGGGTCGAAGTGCCCGCAATTCTGTAAAATCCGGCTGTTGTCAATTTTAATGAACCCAACCCCTCATTCGACCTGTGCAACGGCAACAAAGCCTGTACGGTGCCTTTGCCGTGCGTCTTGGAGTCGCCAACAATGACCGCACGCTTATAGTCCTGAAGTGCGGCGGCCAGAATCTCCGATGCCGACGCGCTGAAGCGGTTCACCAAAACCACCAGCGGTCCCTTATATATTTGTTCCGGATCAACGTCGTAGAGTTTCCGTGGCAACCACCCCTGATTTTTAACCTGCACTATCGGACCACTGTCGATAAACAGACCGGTCAGTTCAACCGCCTCATTAAGTGCCCCGCCACCATTATTCCGCAAATCCAGTATCAGCCCATCCACACGGTTTGTGGCATTGAGGTCGGTGATAATTTTTTCGACATCTTTTGTAACAGTACGTGCGTTGGCATCACCTCTGCGCATCGCCTGCATATCAGCATAGAAGTCTGGAATTTTGATTACGCCTATGTTGTAGGTATGCCCCATACCGTCGTCCACCGATTTAACTTTGACCTTGGCGACCTGTTCTTCGAGCTTCACCTCATCCCGCACCACCGTGATTTTCTTAATCTTGGCACCAGTTACATCAGATGCCTGAATTACACTCAGAACAATCTTGCTACCTTTTTCGCCACGGATCAACCCCACCGCCCGGCT
>CAYTQP010000101.1:0-8225 GCA_964440175.1 uncultured Verrucomicrobiota bacterium | reverse complement strand
TTCAATCGGACTTGTCCTCTATCTGGCGCAGGCCATCTCCATCCCTTTTTATATCATCGGATTCACCACCGCAATTGTCAGCAACTTCCCCGCCACAACACCCTGTTTTTCCGGCATTGCGCTAACCGCACTAATCATCCTCTTTGCCCTCAACTACATCAGTAGCGGGCTTGCCGTCAAGAGTCAGTATATCGTCCTGACGCTCCTCTTCGCGGCGATTATTGCGTTTATCGGTGGCAGTCTGACCCGCTTCAACATCGGCACACTGTCCAGCAACTGGCACTCCGCCTACACCGGCAACGCGAATTTCTGGATCATCTTCGCCATATACTTCCCCGCCGCCACCGGCATACTGGCGGGTGTCAACATGTCGGGAAATCTCAAAACCCCCGCACGCTCTATTGTGCGCGGAACAATCGCCGCAATCGCGGTCGGATTCACCATCTATCTTATGCAAATCATCTTCTGCGGTGGCTCGCAAACCCGCGATGAACTTGTCGGCAAGTCGTATGAGATGCTTGTTCACAACGCGCTTTTCGGAATGGGTTTTCTCGTAATACTCGGTGTTTTCGCCGCCACTATATCGAGCGCGATGGGTTCATTGCTCGGTGCCCCGCGTATACTCCAGGCACTGGCACGTGACCACATAATCCCCGGACTCGGACTCTTCGCCACCGGTAGCCGACGTGGCGACGAGCCACACGCCGCGCTCTGGGTGACACTCGTTATATCCATCCTCATAATTGTTCCGTGTTCCGGCGAAAACTCCGCAGACAGCTTCGATCTCATCGCCACAGTCATCACCATGTTCTTCCTCTGCACCTACGGTCTGATCAACCTCTCCGCATTTGTCGAGTCTTTCGGAAAAAACCCATCTTTCCGTCCAAAATTCAACCTGTATCACTGGGCAATATCCCTCACAGGGGCTATCGCCTGCCTGGTTGTCATGCTTCTCATAAACGCATTGGCCGCCATCATTGCAATCTTGATAATCACCATCATCTACCTCTTCATAAGGCAACGCGTTCTACACAGCTGTTTCGGCGACGCACGCCGGGGTTTCGTCTTCTCTTTGATAGCAAAGAACCTGCAACGACTCAGTGCTATGCGTCTCGACCCCAAAAACTGGCGTCCCACATTCCTCGTTCTCGCAAGAAAAGAGGTTCGTTATCTGCCACTCATCAAATATGCGGACTGGCTCGAAGGCGGACGCGGAGTTGTGACGCTGGGACAGATATACACCGGTGACTTCGCCACTTATGCTGCTCACCGTGAATCGGCTTTGCTCAGTATCAGAAAGTTTATCAAAAAGAATGACCTTCAGGTTTACCCCGAAGTGATCTTCTCTAAAGACCTCGACGACGGACTGCGCGTCCTCATTCAGGCTCACTCCATCGGGGCACTCAAGCCGAACACCGTGCTGTTTGGCTGGCCTCACGCGGCAAACCGCATCGAAAGCTATATCCGCAATCTGCGCGACACCTTTTCGCTGGGCAAAAACGTCATCGCCATCAAAGAGAACGGTCTGCCACCCAATGACAAGGGAAAACGTAAAATCGACATCTGGTGGCTTGGTGAAAACAACGGTTCACTTATGCTCATCCTCGCCCACCTCCTCACAGAAAACCCCGAGTGGCACAACACGCAGGTGCGGGTTCTGCGAATGATAAAGAATGAGGCCGGACGCGAATCCGCCAACGCCACCCTCGATGCCATCATCAATGCCGCCCGCATCAACGCGACGGCGGAGACTCTGGTCTCCCCTGACTGCTTTCACGATGTTTTCCGTCGCCACTCCGCCAGTGCCGATGTCATCTTCACAGGGCTTCAGATACCAGAAGACGGCGATGAGACAATCTTTTACAATCAGATAAACGCCCTGCTCGAAGATATGCCCACAACCATCATGGTCAACTCAACCGGCAAGGCCGACCTGTTCGCATAAACCACTCTACACAAGATGCCGATTGTCCAGACATTGGACAGCAAAACAGCCGGTTTGCCCAATGCCTGGACAATCTTTCGGAGCGATTATGCAGACATTGGAGAGTTGCTCCTGGGTTTGAATCAAATCGTTCTCTATCCGCTTGAAATCCGATTGCTCTTTCGGTGTTTTTCCCGTTGATATTCCGGCGCAAATATTGTAGAGAACGACCTGTTGCATATTTTAGAAGCGGGGAGTATTAAATGTTGAAAATCGGAATTTTAGGATCCGGGAAAGGCAGTAATTTCCAATCCATAATTGATGCCGTTCGCGACGGGCGTGTCGATGCGGAGGTGCGTTGCGTGGTTTCGGATGTTGAGGATGCGTTCATACTGGAGCGTGCCGACAACGAAGGTATACCTTCAAAACACATAGACTGCTCTCCCTTTAGAACAAAGATTGAGGGCGTAGCCGCGCAAAAGACGCTGGATTATCTCAAAGCTCACGATGTCGATTTTGTCGCGCTGGCCGGCTTTATGCGTATGGTTAAGAACCCACTGCTGAGCGCCTACTCTGGTCGCATGATAAACATCCATCCCTCCCTGTTGCCAGCGTTCCCCGGACTTGAGAGCTGGAAACAGGCTCTCGACTACGGCGTTAAGATCGCGGGATGCACTGTTCATTTTATTGACGAGGGAATGGATACCGGACCGATCATTCTGCAACGCTCGGTGAAGGTGTACGACGACGACACCCCCGCTGTGCTTCACGCCCGTATTCAGGAACAGGAGCACATCGCCTATCCCCGCGCACTCCAGCTCATTGCCGACAACAATTTAGTCTAACTTTTGAATGGACACAACGCCTTGCCGTCCCTATACTCCGCCGACCTTTAACAGTATGAGACAGATAGAGAAAGATGTTTATGAATAAACTGGTAATTGGTCTACCAAAAGGCAGTTTGCAAAAGTCAACTTATGAGATGTTCAGGAAGGCCGGATTTTCGATAAAATCCGGATCGCGTTCCTATTTCCCCGGCGTTGACGACGACGAGCTTGATATCCGCCTGATAAGGGCCCAGGAGATGAGTCGCTACGTTGAGCACGGCATGCTGGATGCCGGGCTGACAGGACTGGACTGGATTCTTGAGAACGAATCCGACATAATCGAGGTTGCGGATCTGATTTACGCCAAGCAGGGATTGCGTCCTGTTCGCTGGGTGCTGGCGGTACCGAACGGTTCAGACATTCAGAGCATTAAGGATCTCGAAGGCAAACGAATCGCCACCGAGGGTGTAGGGCTGACAAAACGCTATCTCGCCGAGAACGGGGTCAATGCCGAGGTTGAGTTCTCCTGGGGCGCAACCGAGGTCAAGGTTCCCGAGCTGGTGGACGCTATTGTTGATATTACCGAGACAGGCTCATCTCTGAGGGCCAACAACCTGCGAATCATCGACACCATTCTCGAATCATACACCAAAATGATCGCCAACAAATCGGCGTGGCAAGATGAGTGGAAACGCGCAAAGATCGAGCGTATCGCACTTCTATTGAAGTCCGCACTGGCGGCGGAGACGCGGGTTTTGCTGAAGATGAATGTTGAAGAGACGAATCTCGACAACATAACGGAGATACTGCCCGCTCTGCACGCGCCAACCATCAACCATCTCTCGCAGGACAAATGGGTCTCTGTGGAGTCGGTCGTGCAAGAGGCTGTTGTGCGTGAGATAATACCCGCACTTAAAGAGGCAGGCGCGGAAGGAATAATTGAAATTTCATTAAACAAAGTGGTTTCCTGATCAGCAGTGAATCGATGTAAGCAATAATGACTGGAGAAAAATATGGGTTCGAGTAAGAAGCAGCGTAAAAAGAAAATGTCTAAGCATAAGCGTAAAAAACGCATGCGTGCAGATAGACATAAAAAGAAAAATAAATAATAGCTGATTGGGAACAGCCGGATTTTGCCGGCAAACTCCGGCTGTCCTGCGACAGCTATTGGAATTGAAGACCATGCGCCTGTTAAGATGCGCTCAGCCGGCAGAACGAGATTAATGTGCCAGTGGACAAGTCCACCACCATCATTCAGCGGCTTCACTCAATTGGTCGCCGTATCTCCGCAAGCGGGGGCATGGTGCTGTTTGCCGTGTTTCTCATCACCACCGCTGGGTGCGTCTCCAGCAAAACAAGTGCGACAGCGTGGCAAAAAAAAGAGATACCGAACGACGGTGTACAATTCGCGAAAGCTCTCGCCCTTTACGGCGAAGCTATCCGTCTTGAGACTGAAGAGAACTACCCGGAAAACGCAATCCCCCTCTATCACGAGGCGATCGAACTGGAACCCGAGCACGAGCGGTCTTATGAAAAACTCGCATCCTGTTATGTATACTCCAACGCACTTGATGACGGCATAGACGACTTTCGCGACCTCGTTCAAACCTACACAAACTCGTACGCCGCCAACCGCTGGCTCGCATTGCTCTACCAGCTCAATACAAACTCCGTTGATGCCGAAAAATACTACCTTCAGTCTGTCTTCATCAAACCATCCGCTTCCCCGCCATACGTCGAATTGGCAACAATCTACTATCTCGACAATCGCATATCTGAGGCGGCGGAACTTCTCGCTAAAGCCCTGACAAACGTGGACGATCTGGACAACATCCTGAATGTGACGGGCAAGATGTACATCAACTGCATCATCTCTCATCGAAATGAAAAAGCACTTGTCAAACAGTACCGTGTCCTGATGCGCGACATAGAATCAAGAATTGGCGGCGATCTGGACGCACTGCTGAAAATAGCCGGTTTCTACAATAAAGCAGCAAGCTTTTCCGATCTTGAAACCCTCTACCACTCAATAATCACAAACTACCCGTCCGAATCACGCGCCTATGAAGGACTCGCCGGAATCTACATTCGTCAGGGGAGAGAGCAAGCCGCCATCAACCTTCTGAAAAAGGCCGAAACCCTGGCGGGGAAGCCCTACGAGATAATGGCATTGCGTGCCTACATCCATGAAAAACTGGCGGGAGACGCGCTCACTGCGGTCAGTGCAACCAATCAGCGCGAAGAGGCTATCTCGGCCCTTGAGGGTATTCCTTTTGTGAAAAACGGTAATCTACGGCAGGAACTTTCACTCCTCCACCTCTACGCCATGAACCAACACTTTGAGAAGGCCCTGAAAGCCGCGAAGAAACTAAATAGAATATATCCCGACAATCCAAGAATAAACACTGTCGCCATACAAGCCATCCTTGTCGTCGGGTCCGACAAAAAAGAGGACACCGCCCTGCGGATCGCCGCACTGACCGATTCATACAAAGATGATCCATCCATGCTCCTCCTCATCGCCGACATTTTACTCGGTCTGGGGCAGCCGGATCATGCTTTGCCAATCTATAACAGCCTGGCAAACTCAGAAGAGACTCACTCCATACAGCCCTATTTGAAAATCTCGCTGATAACCAGAGGCAACGATCCCGATGCCGCAATGTCCGCTCTGGACAAAGGGCTGAGAGTCTTTCCTGATTCCGCCGAAATTCTGACCGCGAAGGCACAGATATGCCTTAATAGTGGTGACAATGAAAGTGCCAATGGCTATTTCGCGCGAGCACATAAAATAATAGTGGAAAACAATAATACCCCCGCCTCCAATTTTATTCTACAATATGTCATTAGTCTGCAGGCAGTCGGGCGCATCTCTGAAGCGATAGAGCTTATGGAGGAACCGGGAGTGCTCACTCCCTCTTTTCTGCATGCCTACTTCACACTCTCATTTATGCTGAATGTCGATGAAACAAACGACGAAAAGGTGTTCACCGTTCTAAACACGCTGCGGGACAAAAATCCCGGCAACGCCAGCATCGAGGCTCATATAGGGCTTTATTATGACCGTTTATCGGACTACACAAATTCGGCAACCGCCTTTTCGTACGCCATAGATATCACCGAAAACGGAAAAGGCGATAAGGATCCGTGGCTCGCCAGCTACTGTTTCTGGTACGCCACCTCCCTCGAACATCTCGGCAAAACAGAGGAGGCCGAAACTTTGTTTGAGCGGTGCATAGAACTTGATCCCGATTTTGTTGAGGCTTACAACTACCTTGCCTACATCTGGTCTGTTAAAGGTGTCAACTTGAAAAAGGCACGCCAATATATAAACATAGCATTGAGTATCGAACCCGAAAACGGGGCATTTATGGACACACTTGGCTGGATCGACTATATGGAGGGACAATATTCACGCGCATTGAACAATCTGGATGCCGCGAACAAACTGATTCCCGAAGATCCAACCATTATAGAACATCTCGGCGATGTCCACAACCGACTCAACACAAAAACACGCGCCATCGAATTCTGGGAAAAATCTTACAAAATCAATCCTGAAAACCCGGATCTCATCGAAAAACTAAGAAACGCCGGATCGGACGCTGTTAAACCTAATTCGGCAGTTGAATCTCGGTTAAACGATTTATGACATGCTCAACGTACACCTCCTCCCGCCAGCAGACGCGGGTGGACATAAAGATAATCTTTCACAATTCGAGTGTCTAGTCGACCTTCACCCGCACCGTAATCTGTTGCGTCATTCTAACTGGTCCCTGCTCATTATATCGGACCACTGTCAGGCTGACGACATCTCCCCGGCGCACGTTTCGAAGGAAAGCACTCACCGCTTCGAGCGACTGTACTGCTTTACCGTTCACACCCATAAGGAAGAGTCCAGCATAGAGTCCTGCACGATCAGCCGGACTGTTTTCAACAACATTACTGATTCGCAACCCTTTACCAAACAGTCCTTTATCTCCGTTTTTGCCATCTTCAAACTCCAAACCAACACGCTTCCTGACCAGATTAACCGCCGGAAGCTTCGGCAACGCGGTCATCATCAGTTTGTGTTTTCGGATTCCCGCCAGACCACGAAGCCCAATCTCCACACTCTCATTGTTCTTAACTTGTATCAAACATTTATTGTAATCGAGCAGCGAGTTCACTGGCTGTCCGTTCACGCTTCGAATAACATCGCCAACCTTGAGCTCCATTCCGTACGCAGGACCTTTCTCGAAAACCTTGACTATCTCCACCCCACCACCGTCATTCAGCTCGCGCACACCTATTCCCAGCCAGTGTTTCCCGATGAATTCAGGAGAGAGCCAATGTTCGAGCAGACGTCGCACCCGTTTCACCGGCACTGCAAAACCGATATTTTGAGCGTCCTTGTATATCGCGATATTAACACCAATCAATTTGCCGTCAATATTCAGCATCGGCCCACCCGAGTTGCCGGGATTCACCGCCGCATCAGTTTGCAAAATGTCCTTAAAAAGAACCTTGCCGTTATAATGCGCTTCACGGTTCTTTGACGAGAGTACCCCCACAGTGACACTCTGCGAAAGCCCGTATGGATTACCCAAAACAATCACCTGCTCACCAAGAAGCAGGTCATTATCAGCCGCAAACTCAATCGCCTTCATCGGTTGTAAAACATTCACCTTCAACAAGGCGAGATCACTGACCGGATCACCCGCCACCAATGCCGCCGCCCTGTTCTCTCCATTCGCCAGTGTAACATAGATAACGCTCGCCTTCTCAATCACGTGATAGTTGGATAATATCAATCCCGAGGAGTGAATAACTATTCCCGAACCGAGTGAATGCACCCGCTTGTGACCCGGTGGCGGCGGAGGACCGAAAAAGTCCGAAAAGAACTGATTCCTCAGTGTTTCACGCGACCTCTGCAATGGATCGTCGTAGAGCGTTTTCACAATCCGCTCCGTACCGATATTGACCACCGACGGCATCGCTTTCTCCACCGCCTTCACCAACGGCGTGCGCCTGTGATCCGGCGGTGGAGCGTCGTTTCGACGACACCCGCACAACAAGACAAGCAAAAGCGTAAAACCTGTTCTCAACCTTTTCATATCGCGCAAGTTTAACACCCCCACCCTGAATATCCCATATTTTTTGTGATTTTTTACCAGCACCACCATCATCACTACGTTCGCCTCGCAGGTTTCAGCAAATATCGTTCTTTTTCCTTTCTCCAGTAATTGAATGTTGTTTTTCCGCGCCATTTGATGTAAAGTGTGGCGATTGATAATTTTATTTCTGTCGCAAAATGCGAAGCAAGGGAGTACGATATGCGGGTTTGGATTAAATGCTTGACAACAGTCTGTTTGGTGGGGTGCGGGGTACTGAACGCCATGACCGTGAATGAAAATAACGCACGTCTGACCGCAGAGAGCTGGATCGCCCGGAGCGAAGTGTTCAAGGCTTCCGGTCTGCGCCACACAGTCGCC
>CAYTQP010000100.1:0-8426 GCA_964440175.1 uncultured Verrucomicrobiota bacterium | reverse complement strand
CGTGCCTGATGTATGACAAACAGACCCAGCGTTAACATGAATATTATAATTGTCAGGCGAAATATTATTGATGAGTGCTTGAACTGTGAAGCAAGCCTGTTAGGAGCCGCACCAGTTTCATTTTTACCGTCGCCAGCACCATTGGCGTTTTCCGGCTGTTGCATCTCATATATGTCCTGTTTATCTTTATCCATAGGAGCCTAAGTTTTATTCTTATCTTTTTGTACTAAACCGATTTATAAAAAATATACGACAATCTCTTTAATTTGGAAATAAATATCGTATATTTATGAGGTTGCGTCAAGCTATTGCTTTTAAATATGGGGAAAAAATGAAGTTACAGTCAGTTTATAAAGGTGTGTTCTTGTATACGTTGTTGTTGTTGTCGTTGAATTTATATGCGAGGGCGCGTC
Source organism: uncultured Verrucomicrobiota bacterium (assembly GCA_964440175.1). GTDB lineage: Bacteria > Verrucomicrobiota > Kiritimatiellia > CAYTQP01 > CAYTQP01 > CAYTQP01. The sequence continues at coordinate 8,013 of CAYTQP010000100.1, read as the reverse complement.
TCGATGCAAAGAAAAACACGCCGTTTGACCCAAAGACAGCCTATGACAATATTGAGCTTTTCACGAGAACCGTTGAGCTTGTGCGTCATAACTATGTGGATCAGTCCAAAACCGATTATCAGGAACTGATGCATAACGCATTGCGCGGAATGTTGAATTCTCTGGATCGTCACAGCCAGTTTATGGTGCCCGATGTCTACGAAGATATGAAGGATGAAACGCAGGGACATTTTGGCGGGCTGGGGGTGGTGATCTCCATTCGCGACGATATTCTGACGGTTGTTTCGCCAATGGAAGACAGCCCGGCCTTTCATGCAGGAATTATGGCGAATGATAAAATTGTGGAGATAGACGGATTATCGACGAAAGGGATGAGTATTCAGGACGCAGTTAAGCACCTGAAGGGGGAGGTGGATACCAAGGTGCACCTGAAGATAATTCGCGCAGAGAGGAAGCTGGTCGATGTTGATGTTGTGCGTGCAGTCATCAGTCTTCGCAGTGTGAAGGGAACGCGGATACTTGGCGATGGAATTGGTTATGTGCGACTGACAAAATTCGCGGAGCCGACAGCACGCAATCTTGAGAAGGCGTTGAATGAGTTGTGCGTCGCGAATATGCGTGCACTGATTCTGGATTTGAGAGACAATCCTGGCGGGTTGTTGCGCTCCGCAGTGGATGTTGGCGACCTCTTTCTACAAAAGAAAGCACTGATCGTCTATACGCAGGGACGTGAAAAAGAAAGCAAAAACAGCCGCTACTCAAAGAGGAACCCTCGTCTGTCGCCCGATATTCCTGTTGTTGTGCTGGTGAACGCAGGAAGTGCCAGTGCGGCGGAGATTGTCGCGGGCGCGTTGCAGGATCATAAACGTGCTGTTCTGATTGGCGTGAAGACCTTTGGGAAGGGTTCCGTACAGACAATCTTCCCTGTAAAGGACGGGTCGGCATTGCGCCTGACCACAGCGAAATACTATACGCCCAGTGAACGTGTAATTCATGAGCACGGCATTGAACCGGACATAGAGGTTCCAATATCCCCTGTTGACTGGATGCGAATTCGAACGCGGCAGGCCTCGGCAGACGTGAGTGGGCTCGATGATGATATAGTTGACGAGCAGTTGAATGAGGCTGTCCACGTGCTTGAGGGAGTTATGTTCTACCAGAAGGAATCGTAGATTTGAATGTCCTGGGAATCGAGACATCTTGTGATGAAACATCCGCCTCGGTGGTTCGCGATGGATGTGAGGTTTTGTCGTCTGTTATCTCCAGTCAGATAGATCAGCACAGTCCCTATGGCGGAGTGGTTCCTGAAATCGCCTCGCGTTCCCACGTGGAGGCATTGCCGTCTGTTGTAGCGGCGGCGGTTCGGAATGCGGGTGTCGGTTGGGATGGACTGGATGCCGTGGCGGTCACATGCGGACCAGGGTTGGCATCATCGCTTATGGCGGGACTAATCGCCGCCCGCGCACTGGCTTATCGAATTGGAAAACCACTGTTGGGATTGAATCACCTCGAAGCGCATATCTATTCGGTTTTTCTCGACCGGGCGGCTCCTCCGCCATCGGAGATTGCACCACTGCTATTTTTAACAGTTTCCGGTGGCCATACAAATCTGGTTCTGATGCGTGGTTTGCACGATTACGAGATGCTGGGAACCACGCTCGATGATGCCGCCGGCGAGGCGTTGGACAAGGGTGCTAAACTCCTGGGTCTGGGCTATCCGGGCGGTCCTGCCATCGAAAAGACAAGCAAAGGCGGTCGAGCCGATTATATTCGTTTTCCGCGCGGCGTTAGTTCTGCCACGAACGGAAACCTCGCAAACGGTCTGAATCCGAAGATGTGTTTCAGCTTTAGCGGAGTGAAGACCTCGTTGCTCTACTACACGAAGAAGCACCCGGAGGTCTTCAGTAACCCCTCTGTTTTTCGCGATGTCGCCTGCAGCTATCAGGCGGCAATTATTGATGCCATGATTCGGCGTGTGCGTTTTGCTGTCGGGCTTCACAAGGTGAACGCTCTGGCTTGCGCGGGCGGAGTGGCAAGGAATACATTGTTGAGGGACTCTATGACGTTGCTCGCCGGGGAGACGGGGATTCCTCTCTATCTCGCTCCGAATGAATATTGTACCGATAATGCGGCAATGGTTGCCGGTCTCGGTGGCGCGTTGGATATGGCGGGAATAGAGACATCTCCTGCATTCGATGTTGAGCCACGAATGCCGTTAGCCTGATATGATGCCGAGTTCGGGTTAGAGCGATTGCAATAGCTCGAGAGTCTCTTCGGCACAGCGCCGCCAGGTGAATATTTTCGCACGCTCGAGAGCGAGTTTCGAGAGGCGTGTACGCAATTTGTCGTTGCTCCAGATTTTCTCAAGCGCGACGGACATCTCTTCGGGATTGAAGGGGTCGACAATTAGCCCTGTGTCACCGGCAATCTCTGGGAGTGCTCCAGTTTTGGAGACAATCGGTGGACAGCCACACGCCATCGCCTCGCAGGTTGGTATACCAAACTCCTCATACACAGACGGGAAGAACATACAGCACGCCAAATTGTAGAGCGCGGGCAGGTCTTCCTGTTCGACCCATCCGAGAAAGGTGACATCGTCTGTTGTTCCATCGCTGTTGAGGTCGTACTCCTCGATGTATTTCTCACAGCCTATTCCTGCGACCACAAGTTTGCAGTCGATACGCTTGCGCAGTTTGCGGAAGGCGGCGATGAGGTTCTCGAAGTTTTTGCGTGGATCGTATTTGACCACTGACAGGATATATTTATCCGGCAGGTGGTATCGCGTTTTTGCCTCCTGAAGAACCGTTTTCTCTTTAATGAGTTTGAAGCTCTCACTTGTGCCGAGACGGATAGTTCGTATTTTCTCTTTCGGAACTTTCAATATTCGGATGAAGTCGTTCGTTGTTAGATCGGAGTTGGATGTAATGGCGGTCGATTTGCGACAGTACAACGGCATAACACGGTTGATGTAGAAGACATCAAATTTCCCGTAAAGTTCGGGATGCACAAACCAGCTGGCTCCGTGAATGCTCATCACCGTTTTGCAGGATGCCAGCAGGGGGAGGGTAAATTTGGTGTGGAAGAGAACATCGAGCTTTTCACGCCGAATCTCAATAGGCATCATAATCTGATCCCAGACCATCTTTCCGCCCGGAGCCTTAACGAGTTTCTCTTTGACGTTGTCGCAGTGTGCGTAGCGTCCGAGAAAGTCCGCATCGCGGTAGAAGAGAACATATTCGTTCTCTTTATCTATCTCCAGCAATTGATCCATAAGGTTTTTGGAGTAGATCCCTATTCCCTGCTTCTCGTTCATTGCCCGCAGCATTACACCTATTCTCATAATCCGTTTCCTGTCAATGTTGGGAATTCCATTGTTCCGTTTTTATTCGTTCCGTAATCTCTTAGAGCATTTTTTCGGCACGATACCACTCCGCAGTGGCTTTAAGACCCTCGTCAATGCCGACTTTCGGCTGATAGCCGAGGTCGCGCTTGGCTTTATCGATCTTGAACGCACGATTCTGGCGATACCAATCGACGCGTCTCGGGAAGATCGGGGGGACAATGTTGAACGGTTTGCAGACCTTTTCGCAGATATGACCAGCGGCGACCAGCGGCCAGACGGGGTAATGTGGCATCTGCAAGTCTACCCCCAGTGCGGCGGCAGTGCGTTTCACCAGCTCCTCTATCTCATAGTACTCCTCATCGGCTATCAGATATGCCTCGCCATTGCCTTTTTCCGGATCCATCACAAGTATCAAAGCGTCCACTAGATTGTCTATGTAGAGAGGATGATACAGGGTCTTGCCGTTGCCGAACATAGGGAATTTCCCTCTCGCCACCCGCTTGAATATCATATAGAAACGCTCCGGATCGCCAGGACCGTAGATGGCGGCAGGGCGCAGGATTGTTGCCTTCATCCCGTTTTTAACATACTTCAGAACCACCGGCTCGGCCTCGTATTTTGTACGCTGATAATAGTCGGCGGGCTGTATGGGCGCATCCTCGCCGCCGGGTGGATTGTCAATGTTGCCGTGAACCCCACAGGTACTGCAGTAGACAAACTTTTTAACCCCTGCCTTCTGGGCGGCATCAATGGTCGTACGGGTTCCTTCAATGTTTATCTTGTCGTAGTAGTCTTCCTCAACATTCATTTCGCGGAAGGCCGCAGCCAAATGATGGACAACGTCAACGCCCTCCATGCACTTTGCGATCACGTCTCCGTCAACCACGGAACCGATAACCACTTTGGCTCCCCATTTGCGCAGTTCCTCCGTCTTGTGCCCCTCCTTATAGTCGAGAGCAACTACCTCGTGTCCGTCATCCAGGAGGCGTTTCACCAACGCCTTGCCGGTGAAGCCTGTGCCGCCGGTTACCAAAATTTTCATATTTTAAATTCCTTTCCGTGTGAAAAAAGCATTTCCGCTGTTTAAGATATTCCCGAAAAACAATCAAGATTATACGGCAGAGCGTTTAGCCTGATTTGTTCACAAACTTCATTACATTCCCCCGACCCGGCGGGGAGATGCGCCTATTCGGCAGGTGAGGTGTTCTCCTCCCTGTTCACAATCGCGTCCGCCTTTTTCAAAACGAACAGTTCAGGATAGTCGTGACGAGGGCGTGAGTGATGGTTGGCAATGATGTTCTTAACAATCTCCGTCTTCTCGTCAGGGAAGCCGATCGCATTGAGAATCTCTTCCGCGACGGGAGGTCCATACTCCTCCTGGGTGCGTCCGTTGTTGTAGCCGTGCAACTCCTCCGAAATTTTAATACCTATGTCGTGCAGGATAGCAGACGCAATGACGATCTCGGAATCACAATCTCTGCGCTCGTCCATAATGCGTTCCGCGTGTTGCAAAACGCGCACGGCGTGTTCAACCTGGCGTTTTTGAGGGCTGAAATACTCTGTTAGCACCTGCAGAAGAGTGGCTCGCAAATATTGGGTCATCGCCTTATCACAAACAGTTTTTCAAGACACCACCACAGACCTTTGAGGACATATCCGATTGGTCCCGGAACAGGTTTCCTGCTGAGCGTCAGCTCAATTGTCGCAAACTCAACCTGACTCTCCATAAGCTTCAGTCGTCCCTGTATCGAGTCGATATCCGACTGTGTCCGATTGAGTTCTTTTTCAATGGCGAGAATGTCTTTCACGTCGATTGCCTTGTCGAGCAATTTCGTGAGGCGGTTACGCAGGGCGATCTTGTTTTTAAGGCGTGCTGCCACGTCGATGCGCTGTTCTGTCACATCTCTTCCCTCGACGTGCTGTAATTTAACAGTTCCGAGCGATCCCAGTGAGCCGACTGCGGGGTTGAACACCTTTGCCGGAATGCGCAGTCTCGCGCCAGCGTCACCGTCGTCTCCGATGCGTCTCTGTTCGACATAGCCTCCGTTCTCTTTAGTGATTGTGATCGCCTTATTCATGGCATTGCTCACATTTGACACCTCAATCGATAGATAAGCATCCCATACAAGCATCCTGTTTGGAGATAGTTCCGTCTCCCTGGAATCCGCCTCCGAGAACGTTTGTGGTGCGGGCATGACCAGTTTGTTTGAATGCGGTGCTGACGCGCATCCGCAGAGTAACGCCAGCGCGAAAAGTCCAGCCGCCGTTTTAAGTTTCACCGTTGCCGTCATATATTCATTCATCCGTTCTCCTTGTTATCATTAAAAGCGTCTAATGTTGTTCTGTTCCTGTCTTGCCGCATCCTCATTCTTCGCACGTTCTTCTCTGTTTTTATAACCGCGTGGAAGAGGGAAGTGAGAGGTGATGACCAAGACATTGTCATCGGAGAGATTGGCTCTCGCCTTAGCGAACCCCGTCTTCTCTTCGTTCTTTCCGAACTCGTGATCATAATATTTGTAGACGCGTCGCCACTCCCTGTCGATATTCTTCTGTCCTGGTTTTTTGACCTCCTCCCAGTAGATATTGCGGCTCAGTTTTGCGTAGAGTACCTGGTCGCGGCAGTTTTTTTTGAGAAGCTTCTTAATCGTTTTGTCGTCGAACTCGCTCTCGTCTATTTTTCTAAAGCTCAGGTAGCCCGCCTCATACCGCTGAAAAGCCGTTCGGGTGCTACGAACGAATTTCACCCTGACCTCGTAGTTACCACGCTTATAGAGGTTTTCATATCCGTCGCGCCTTTTCAACTGGCGGGTGGCGATAGGCTTGCCATAGCGTTTCTCGCACTCCTGCTGTGTCTCTCCAAGCCGAGCCGACACAGGTAACGCGATAGATACCAGAATAAGAATTGAAATAAGAGAAAACTTCATAACTGTTCACCAACTTTTTTTAAAAACCTAATCAGAAAATATACTAACTGATCGCAATACCGCATATTTACATGAACCGCGACCGCGTTGCAACGCAAAATTTAAGGTGGATGCGAAAAAAACTGCATCCACATCAACTGCCGACTATAAGGTTGATGATTGACAAACAGATAGTTCTGTTTTAGTCTCCACTGGTTTATATAATATGGGAAGCAGGACTGCTGACGTTTTTGATGATTTGGATTCTTTACAACATAATATTTGTGCTGACCTTTGCGTTATTGTTGCCTAAATTCCTGTTGCATATGCGTCGGCGCGGCGGGTATGGGCATAATTTCTGGCAGCGTTTGTCGATATTTTCACCCGAACTGAAAGATCGTCTTTCGGAGGGGGGCTGGTTCTGGGTGCATGGTGTGAGTGTGGGGGAGGTGTTTGTAGCCCTGCGTTTTATGGATGAGGTTAGGAAAAAACAGCCTGAAACGCGCTTTGTGCTGACAGTCACCACCTCTACCGGGCACGGGATTGCGCTCGACAAGATTGATGAACGGGATGTTGTCCTCTATTTCCCTGTGGATATTCCGTCGATAATGAGGCGAATGCTGAATTTGATTAAACCGCAGGCTTTGGCTATGATTGAGACGGAGATATGGCCGAACCTGATCCGCCTGGCAAATGCACGTGACATCTCTATATATATGATAAACGGACGTATGTCGGATGGGTCGTTTCGGGGTTACGGGTGGGTGAGATCTTTCACGTCCAGAGTGTTGCCGTGGATGCGGCGTATATTTGTTCAGAGCGATTTGGATCGAGAGCGTTTCATCGCACTGGGTGCGCCCGCATCGAATATTGAGGTTGTTGGCACGGCGAAGTATGAGACGGCGGTTTGCGATGATGGCGAGGCCTGCAAAGGGCGTGAAATTTTGAATGCGGCGGGTTGCGCTGTGGATGCACGTATACTGCTGGGCGCATCGACATGGGCGGGCGAAGAAGAGGTTCTGCTTGATCTCTACATTGAGTTGAGGCAGGAATATAAAGATTTGTTTCTGGTATTGGTGCCGCGGCATGCCGAGCGACGAGAGGAGGTGCTGAAGATGATTGCGACGCGCAATCTCTCCGTTGTCACCCGTCGAGATGTGTGTGCGGAAACCGTCGAAGCAGGTGTGAAGCCGGATCTGTTTCTGGTGGACACAACAGGGGAGCTTTCTTCCTTCTACAGTCACGCTGATATAGTTTTTGTCGGCAAGAGTCTTACTCAGCACGGCGGGCAGAACCCGATTGAGGCGGCCGCTTGTGGATGCGCGGTTGTTGTGGGTCCTAATATGGAGAATTTTCGGATTGTTATGGATGATTTTAGAAAGAACAATGCGATATTGGAAGCGCGTAACTCGAACGGTTTGCGTGATTGCTTTGAGGAACTTTTGGCGGATGATGAACGTCGCATTGAGCTGGGGGAATGTGCGTTGAAGACGGTGAAGCAGGGGCGAGGCGCGATTGTCAGGACAGTGGAGATGATGGAGCTAAATGGATAGGTTCCATATTGCAATTCGAATGCGCTGGTGTATTATGTCGCGTGTGTGGGTAGAGAAAAACTGAAGGGAAGAAAAGTAGATGATTATAAAGAGACGCGCATATCCGAGGGCGGGGCTTGTCGGAAACCCGTCGGACGGTTATTTCGGAAAGACGATCTCTTTCTGTTTCAGCAACTATTATGCGGAAGTGATACTCTATCAGTCGCCAGAGCTG
>CAYTQP010000099.1:0-8496 GCA_964440175.1 uncultured Verrucomicrobiota bacterium | reverse complement strand
TTAGCGGATTATAAGCAAGGTGGACAGCTGTATCACTTTAACAGCAGTTCTTGCACACGGGGTTGATTACCGTATACGAGCAGTGTTTTGAATCAGTCTTTTTGCCATTTATCCCGGGTTTGGAGAGTGTTTCGTTGCGTTCGTGGCAGATTTCTTGTGAATAGTTCAAGCAGGAAAGAGACTGCATTGAAGTTTTCTCATCTGCCGTCCACATTAAGAACGGTTGTGTATTTCTTTAACGACCGCAGTGTCGTCCAGATGACGGAAGAGACACTCAGAATCAATATCCATCCGGGGTCAAACTCCAGTATTCCTCTTGAAAATATTTCTCCAAAAGTTTCCAGCATGAAGAGCGTGACAACCACCGCGAAGAAGCCGTTGTACTCTCGTCTCAAAACATTTTTCAGAGAGAAAGGCAAATCCGATTTTTTGTATTGGCTGAATTTTGGAATAAAGACAGGTGTGCGGTTTGCCCATTCAAGGTATTGACTGCCGAATTTCGCTCGCAGATATGCCTCTTCGGCAAAAATAATTCTTTCGTAATAAAGCCAGAAAATTAGTGTGTAAATAAGTGCTAACCACCATAAATGAGCAAACAACGCAATGCCAAGTCCCATAAAGAAGTTCCCCAGATACAATGGATTCCGCACAATTGAATAGATGCCAGTTGTGTTTAATGTTTCAGCGATCTGGCGTTTTGTGTTTCTTCCTGATGTTCCTCCAGGAGTGTACCCGACGGTGTGTATGCGGATGCCCAATCCCAGAAAACTTACAATAAGGCATATCGTCTCCCAGACATGATCCATGCTTTCACTGTCACCGGGATGTTTATACCCTCGCAAGCCGAGCAGAAATATGGCGCTCATAATGAGTGGTAGATAGCTTCTCCATCGAAAGAGCCAGTTCCCGGTGTTTTCAAATTCTTCTCGCAGTGCCATAATTCTCTCCCTTGCGGTTTATGCCGCATAAGCCACTACCGCCAAAGATGCCGCCCTTGACGATATGGTAAATTAATTTATCGTGATCGTTTCCCGATTGTTTTGTTTGCCGCGAAATATGTCGCTCTTTATCTGCAAGCTTCGCAGTCGCTTCGGTATGCGTTGTTACGCGCAATTTATTGTCATGTCCATAATATTTTTACTCACACACGCGGATCTGAATACTTAGACATATCCGCGCTGTTTTTGCTCAAAGAAATCTCATAGCGCGAAATCGCGGGTGAAATTGTGTTTAAATATCCTGCCGGGTGGATCGAAATTCAATATAAGTCCTTTATCGAGCGTGAGATACGGCGTACGTCATATTTCTTGTAAATGGCTCAGGCTAAGTTAGAACCACCTCAAACTCTGGCGGAGTGAGGATATGTTTCTTGACCGCGCAAAGATTTGCGGTGCGTATGATGGCTTTCTCGTATTTTTCGGGAAACTCTTTCGGCGGTGTCAGCAACAGGCGTATCTTTGTGTACATCTTCTTTTCGGGGTCTCGGTCAGCCTCAAGCCGGACGGCGAGCCCATCGGTGTTTAACTGGCGGCTGTTGCAAAATTCGAGCGCGTATATTCCCACACAGGTCGCGATGGAGACGAAGAAGAGGTCGAAAGGTTCGGGTGCGGAGCCTTCGCCACCGTTTCTTTCCGACTGATCGGTGGCAACGGTGCGCCCGCCGTAGTTGGCGTCAACCCGTTTGCCGCCGGGGAAGGTGATGTCAATAGATTTCATAGTTCTTTTTCTCCTTTATCGGTATCGACATTTTGCTCCAGCCGTGTGAGCATGTGATCCAGAATCTTCATATACGCCTCTTTGCGGTGGGCACCCACTATCCTCTCCGCCTCTTTGCCGTTGCTGAAAAACAAGACGGTTGGAATACCTTTAAGTTTGTGAGGTTTGGCCAGCTCGGGGGCCTTGTCAAGATTGACCTTGCATATCAGCACCCGCCCTTCGTATTCACGCGCAAGCTCCTCAATTGTCGGTGCCAGACTTCGGCAGGGTGGACATGAGTTCGAGAAGAAGTCGGCGAGCACGGGGATGTTTGCGCCGGAGATATGTTTGTCGAAATCTGACTGGCTGTTGATATGGATCGCAACGGATTCCGATTCATCGTACGGTATTTGCTTTTCGCTTCGGAACGAATAGGCGAAGATGATTCCCAGTACCGCGCCATAAATGGCACCGCGGAACGGGGTGGCGGTCAGGGGGCATGCACCGGAAGAGCACTTGCCAAAGTAACCCATAAGTGCGCCAATACCGCCCCCAATTAGTATTCCTGCCATAAGCCTGATAATCGTAGCCTTAGTCATCCGGCATCCTCAATGGCGGCGATCAGGGCGCTCTCCTGCTGGAGCCCAACCATCTGTTGTACGGGGGTGCCGTCCTTGAATATTAAAATTGTAGGAATTGCGCGTATCCCGTATTTCCCTGCTGACTGCGGAGCCTCATCAACATTCACTTTGGCGATCACGGCCTTATCCGCAACCTTGCTGACCATCTGTTCAAGGATGGGTGTCTGCATTTTACAGGGACCGCACCAGGGTGCCCAGAAGTCCACAAGCGTGACTCCGTTCGCGACGGTTTCATCAAAATTACTGTCATTTAAATCCAATATTCCTTCAGCCATTGTCTTTCTCCTGTATTTATTGTTTTGGTTCACCGCCTTTTGCGCGGAAAAAATTACAGAATAACAGTACTCCTAAAAATAATAAAATCAAGGCGGATGATTCTGTATATTTTTTCCTTGTATGAGTTCCCTATATATTGTAGGTATGCGTCGTTTTTTTTGAGAGAGCTGTGAATGAGTGAGAGCGAACATAGTTGCCCGAATTGCGCACGAGGTCGCGGAGCGGGGAAGAGGACTCCGGACGGGCTTATTGTCGGCTGGCCGCTGGTTGCGGCATCGGCACTGGTTTTTCTTTTGCCACTGCTGGGCGCGTTGGCGGGAACGATATTGTTTAACGGGAAAAATTGGACGCAGCTTGCCGGGGCTGTTGCTGGTTTTGTTGTTGGCGGTGGACTGGCCATGATCGTCGCACGAATTTTTAAAAAGTAGAGATAAGTGAAGGATATATGATTTCATTACCATCAGGTTGCGAGGGTAAGGGGAGTTTCAGCGAGGGTGTTCATCCACCCGGACATAAGGAACTTGCCAAAGATGTCCCGATTGAGGTTATGCCGTCGCCGGCTGGCGTGGAGATTGCGCTTTCGCAGCACATCGGCGCACCCTGTGCGGGTTGCGTGAAGCCACGTGAGGATATTGAGGCGGGCGGCAGGCTGGGTGAGGCGAGCGGATTCATCTCCGCGCCCGTGCATTCCCCTGTCGCCGGCAAAACGGCGCGGGAGACGGTGACGACACTGCCGACAGGGCAACGTGTTCAGACTATTCCCGTGAAGACAGGAGAGAGGCAGATTGAGGGGCGGGAGTTGTGGGATGAGATATACGGAGGCAACTGGAGTACTGCGGGTGTCAGTGAGATGGAACCCGAAAAGATTGTGGAGAAAATTAGTGACGCGGGTGTTGTCGGACACGGTGGCGCGGCGTTTCCGACGTTTGTCAAGCTCATTAGAAATGCCGATAAGCGCGTGGACACCATTCTTGTGAATGGTTGCGAATGCGAACCATATCTCACCGCTGATCACCGCCTGATGGTGGAGGCACCGGAGCCAATCGTCACCGGTGCGATAATCGCAGCGCGTGCGGCCGGAGCGGAGCGGATTGTGGTTGCGATCGAGGACAATAAACCCGAGGCGGTTGAGTCGATGAAGGTGGCGGCGAACGGTATGCCTGTGAAAATCGCGGTGGTGAAAACACGCTATCCCATGGGTGGTGAGAAGCAGACTGTGCGAGCGGTTCTGAAGCGCACAATCCCGACCGGCGGTCTTCCGCTCGATGTGGGTGTGGTTGTCATTAATGTCGCTACAGCCGCAGCGATTGCGCGAGCTGTGTTGCGCGGGAAACCAGTGACACACCGGGTGATCTCTGTGACTGGCGAGGGCGTTGAAACCCCGAAAAATGTTCTGGCACCGATAGGTGTCTCGTACAGGGAGCTGATAGATTTCTGTGGCGGACTGAAACCAGATGCCGCCAGAATCATATCGGGAGGACCGATGATGGGTTTCGCTGTTGGCGACACAGAGATACCGGTCACCAAAGGAACCAGCGGAATTGTTGTGCTGACAGAGGCGGAGATTCAGCGGAGTGCTGAAACAGCGTGTGTGCGTTGCGGTCGCTGTGTGGATGTCTGCCCGCTGAAGCTGGTTCCCAGCAAACTGGCCATCTCTTCGCGCAATAAAGATTGGGAGCTGGCTGCCAAATACTATATTTCAGCCTGTATGGAATGCGGTTGTTGTGCCTATGTGTGTCCGGCAGGTATTCCGCTGGTTCAGTTGATTAGAATGGGGAAGAGCTACGTGTCGCGTAGCTAAAGAGTTTATGAGTGATAAAACAGAGAACGAAATAGTGAGTCAGCTGAGCATTTCTCCGTCGCCACATCTTTCGGACGCGACTTTCTCAACGCGCGGAATGATGTTGGACGTTATCATAGCACTTATTCCTCTGATCGGAGTTGCCGTCTGGGTGTTTGGTGTTCGCGCGCTTCTCCAGCTGGTCTTCGCCGCTGTTGGATGTGTGGTTGCGGAATCCGTGTTTACGATTATGCGTCGCAAATCCCCGCCATTGAACGATCTTTCGGCATTGGTGACAGCTCTGGTGCTGGGGCTTTCGTTGCCAGTGACTGCTCCGTGGTACGTCGCAATCATCGCCTCGTTTGCCGCAATCGGGTTGGGTAAAATCGTTTTTGGCGGACTCGGATTCAACATTTTCAATCCGGCCATGGTCGGTCGTGCGTTTGTGATGATCGCCTTTCCCGCAATGCTGGGAGCATCTGCCTACTGCATTCCCGATTCAGCTGTGAGTGCCATAACGCAGGCGACACCGCTGACGGTTATGAAGCAGCAGTCTATCGTTACGCCACTTATGGACTTGCTTGTCGGCACCACCAACGGTTCACTCGGCGAGACAAGTGCCATCGCCTGTCTGTTAGGAGGGATATACCTCTGTGTCCGCAGAACGGCATCCTGGGAGATACCGGCTGGAACAATTCTCTCTGTCGCGGTTATCACATTTTTGACGAGCTTGTCCGGCGAAACGTCGGGGTGGTCCGTCCTGCACAGCATCAGCAGTGGAGCGTTGCTCTTCGGCGCGTTTTTTATCGCCACCGATCCAGTCACGAGTCCGTTGACGCATCTCGGCAAGTTTGTCTTTGGCGTTCTCTTCGGGGCAACGGTCGTGATGATACGTGCATTGAGCGGATATCCTGAAGGTGTCATGTTCGCGGTTCTGCTGGCAAATGCTCTGACACCTCTGATCAATCGCTGGACCATTCCAAAGCCACTGGGCGGTCCTGTTCCGGAGGCTAAATAATGAAAAACAACTATTTGACAACAGCCTGGCTCGTTCTCCTGCTGGCGTTGCTCTTCGGAGCCGGTCTAGCGGGGGTGGATACGATGCTCAGAAAGCGTATCGCCGCCAACAAACTGACGGAGACATATAAACAGATACCAGCATTGGTTCCAGGTGGCGACACAGCGGGCGGCATAAAAGAGATTGGCGAGTTCAATGTTTATTCCGTGCTGGATGCCGACGGCGAATTTGTCGGCTGGGTTGTCCCGACCAGCGGGCAGGGGTTTGCCGATCGAATCGAGATTTTGCTCGGATTGAATGCGGACGCTACGAAGATAACAGGAATTTATGTACTCGATCAGAAGGAGACCCCCGGACTTGGAAATAAGATTGTGGAGGAAAAGTGGCGTGCGCAGTTTGCGGGCAAGGCGACAGAGAGACCTTTGATTGTGACCAAATCGCCGCCACAGGGGGAGTTCGAGGTGCAGGCGGTGACTGGTGCGACGATATCTTCTGATAGCGTTACGGAGACGGTCAACAAGACGGTTGAAAAATTCAGGAAAGCATTGAAAGGGGAGGGGAAGTAATGGCTAGCGACGGACCGACAGCCCAAGAGCGATTTATTAAGGGGATACTTCCCGACAACCCCGTATACCGGCAGATGCTGGGACTCTGCCCGGTGCTTGCTGTGTCAAATAATATGCAGGCGGCAATGACGATGGCCGTTGCTGTCATGTTTGTACTCTTCTGCGCAAACGTTATGGTGAGCATCATTCGCGGATTACTCAAGCCACATCTGCGGATTCTGGTTTTTACGCTTACTATCGCAACTTTCGTCACCATTGCGGACAAGTTTATCGCTGCGTACATGTACGACATGAGCAAACAGCTTGGTCCTTATCTGCCGCTCATTATTGTGAACTGTATCATCATCAGTCGTTGCGAGATATGCGCATCCAAGCAGAATGTCATGACTGCGGCATCCGATGCAATCGGGGTGTCGATTGGCTTTGCCCTCGCGTTGGCAAGCATTGCGACGGTGCGCGAGATTTTGGGATCAGGAACCTGGTTCGGAATGCGGGTTCTGCCTGCGGCTTGGCCGGACTGGGTGGTTATGGTTCTGCCGCCAGGCGCGTTTCTCACCCTGGGTCTGTTGATGGGGTTGGCGAACTGGTTGACTCAACGCGGAAAGGAGGCGTAACATGAGCTACGCATCAACACTCATTCTAATCGCCATCAGCTCTGCGCTGATTAATAACTTTGTACTCCACTATTTCGTCGGACTCTGTCCGTTTGTGGGTGTGTCGCGCCGTGTCGATATGGCATTTGGAATGGGTTGCGCGGTAACTTTTGTGATATCGATCGCGGCAATCCTGAGCTGGACAATAACCAACTATGTGTTACGGGTGGGCGCACCACTGACCTCACTTATCGCTGGACGTGATATAGATTTGGGTGTTTTAAATTATATTGTCTACATATTTGTTATCGCCTCATCGGTGCAGTTTGTGGAGATGTATGTGCGTAAATTCTTCCCTGCGCTTTATAAATCGTTTGGTGTTTACCTTCCTCTGATAACAACCAACTGCGCGATTCTCTTCGCTTGCCTTGAGATCATGAAGCACGTTGCGACAGTCGACAACCCCGCACTGCGCTGGGGACTCGGCGAGGCACTGACGCTTGCTTTCTTTGGCGGGGTAGGTTTCACAATAGCAATTGTCATTATGGCTGGTATACGCGAGGAACTCGACCTCTGTGATGTTCCGAAACCGCTTGAAGGGGCACCGATCACAATGATCGTTGCCGGCATACTCGCGCTGGCGTTTATGGGCTTCACCGGTGTCGATCGCGGAATGCAGAATGCGTTGACACCGTCAGTTGAGGTTAAGCAACAGGTCTCCGGGGATGAAAGCGCGAATGCGCCCGCCACACTGCGTTACTCGCCACCCGCTATGGACAGCGAGACAAACGATGGAAATGGAGGGGTTTCGTGATAGTAGTACTCTTCGCAGCTGTCGCAATGCTTGTTCTGGCCGTGGTTATGGCCGCCGTGCTGGGCTGGGCGAAAGATGCCTTTCATGTTGAGGTTGATCCGCGAGTGGATCAAATTAACGAAGCCCTTCCCGATGCCAACTGCGGAGCCTGTGGTTTTGCTGGTTGTAACGACTACTCCGAGGCGGTTGTGGCAGGTAAGGCGCAACCCAACCTCTGCCCCGTTGGTGGTAGCGATTGCGCAGAGAAGATTGCGGAGATTATGGGGCTTTCGGTTGAAGAGAGTTTGCCGATTCGCGCCATAGTTCATTGCGGTGCCAGCGTCGAACAACGACTCAAAAGGCATGAGTATCGCGGAGAAAAAACCTGCGCCGCTGCCACCAAAGTGGCAGGTCTGCAAGGTTGCATGTACGGATGTATGGGTTTTGGCGATTGCGTTGTTGTCTGCGACTACGATGCAATCCACATTATCGACGGGTTGGCCGTTGTGGATTATGAAAAGTGTATTGGTTGTGGCGTTTGCGCCAAGGCTTGCCCGCGTGGTATTATCGAGATGATCGACTACAAAGCGGATGAGATGATGCAGGTCGCCTGCTCCAGCAAAGATGCCGGTAAGGCCGTAAAATCCGTCTGCCAGGTCGGTTGTATTGGTTGCAAGGGTTGCGATAAACGTTCAGACCTCTTCAAAACAGTAGAGAACCTTGCGGGAATCGATTACGAATGTTACAATCCCGACACCTTCGAAGATGCCCGTCTAGCCCTCGAAAAATGTCCGACAAACTGCATAGTCATGTCGGGAAAGAACACCGACCCCCCTCAGGCTGTTAAACAGTAACTGATCGCCCTCTGAGACCGGTTGAGGCAGTTTCCCCGGCAGAGTTCGGGGACAAGTGTCCGGGGACAGGTGAAATATTATCCGTGGACAAACCGGGAAATATTGCCCGCACTCAATTATGACCATGTCCCGTTGTTGCACCCGGAATCCCGCGAAAAATTGAAACTGGGTATGTCGGAATCCGGGACAGGTATCGCGAATCTCAATAGTCAGCACCTCGGATATCGCAATCCTGGAAGTGTTCATAAAAAGAGAAAAATATTAACCCGGACATTAGACG
>CAYTQP010000098.1:0-8671 GCA_964440175.1 uncultured Verrucomicrobiota bacterium | reverse complement strand
GAGTGCATAATGCTCAACTCGGCGGGGCAGGTGGCCGAGGCCTCCGGCGATAACATCTTTATTGTTAAGGGAAATGTGGTGAAGACTCCGCCGGTCTGGTGCGGTGCGTTGAAAGGTGTGACCCGGGATGTGGTGATCAAGATTGCGCGTGAAAACGGCTATCTGGTTGAAGAGGACGTGTTGTCACGCTACGATCTTTACACTGCGGACGAGGTTTTCCTGACGGGAACGGCGGCGGAGATTATTGGTGCAGTTGAGATTGATAAGCGTGTAATTGGCGATGGATATCCAGGAACGGTGACCCGCTTGCTGGAAGCTGCGTATAAGAAATATGTCAGCGAAAGCGGTGTTCCGATTAATGCGTGAGAGGTAATGATGCTGTGTGAATATTGCCAGAAGAGGGAGGCGACGGTGCATCTCACGCAAGTGACTGATGGTAGCGTGAAGAAACTGCATCTGTGCGAGGGTTGCGCCGAAAAGAGCGGATTTGACATAAACGGTCAGATGTCGCTAACCGATCTGCTTCTCGGACTTGGAGAACAGGCGGAGCTTCATGAAGACAGGAAAAGCGCAGAGGTTCGGGTGTGCCCCTCCTGCGAGCTGGGACTGGCTGAATTCAGAAAGCAGGGGCGTTTGGGGTGTCCACTTTGCTATGAAACTTTCAGAAGCGAGTTGCTTCCCCTTTTGAGGTCTATGCATCACAGCAATAAGCATATCGGCAAAATTCCGCATCGAGTCTCTACAGATGTTCGAAAAGAGAGCGAAATCGCGGGATTAGAGAGAAAACTAAGTGAAGCGATTGTCGGAGAGGAGTTTGAAGAGGCCGCCAAACTGCGCGATGCCATCGCACGCCTGTGTGAGTGTAAATGAATTGATCTGGATTTCATTATGGAGTATTCTGAATATTTAAAATCTAGTGCGGTGGAGACCCCGGCATGGCTGAAGATGCGTAGCGACGACGGTGTTATTGTGAGCAGTCGTGTCAGGCTGGCTCGCAATCTGTCAGGAAATCTCTTCCCCTGCCACCTAGGGACAGCACTACGGGTGGAGTTATGGCGGAAGATGGAGAAAACGCTACTTGCAGTCGAGGAACTGGATGATCCTGTTTCGGTCGAAATGGGGGCTTTATCGGGAGTTCCAAAGCATATCCTCTTTGAGCGGCATTTGATCAGCCGTGAACACCTTAAAAACGGGGATGGCAGCGGGCTGGTTATGCGGAGTGATGAGTCCATGTCGGTGATGGTGAACGAAGAAGACCATCTTCGGCTGCAGTGTTTCGGTCCGGGTTTAAGCCTTGATAAAATTTGGCGACGTATCGACAAACTTGATTCCTCTATCGAGCGGAAAGTGAACTATGCTTTCTCTTCGACTATGGGATACCTGACGTGTTGCCCGACAAATGTCGGCACAGGAATGCGTGGCAGCGTAATACTGCATCTGCCCGCGTTGGCGCTTCTGGAAGAGATGGGTGCTATATTGGTTGCTATTGCCAAAATCGGTCTGATGGTGCGTGGGCTGTGGGGTGAGGGTTCCGATATTGCCGGACATATGTTCCAAATTTCAAACCAGATCACGCTGGGAAAAGAAGAGGATGAAATTATCGAGCATATCGCACACACTGTTGGAGAGATTGCAGAACATGAACGCAATGCGCGTGATCGGTTGATGGAGGAGCATATTGTCGTTCTTCAGGATTACGTCGGCAGAGCACGCGGCGTTCTTGACAATGCGCATCTTCTCACCTCGGCTGAGGCACTGAATTTGCTGTCAGCGTTGCGTTTAGGAGTTGACACGGGGCTTATTAGCGACTATCAGAGGGTGCATATCGACGAACTGCTGTTGCTGACGCAGCCCGCACATCTGCAGATGATGGAAGGCATGCAACTGGAAGAGGGCGAACGCGATGAAGTGCGGGCTCAGCTTGTACGGAATAAATTAAATGAATTTGAAAAACTAAATTAAGGAAGATAAAGATGACTAATTTAACACCGAGAGCGCAGCAGGTGCTGCAACTGGCCCGCAAAGAGGCGGAAGGTTTTAATCATGGATACATCGGCACGGAACATATTCTGCTTGGGCTGGTCGCCCTGGGGCAGGGTGTGGCCGTCAATGTGTTGCGTAAAATGGGACTGAAGCTCAAAGCTATCCGTATGGAGGTCGAAAAAGTTGTCGGCATTGGGCCCGAAACGCTGACGGTTGGCAACGTACCCTACACTCCACGTGTGAAGAAAGTGCTGACCCTGGCTGAAAGCGAGGCGCAATCTCTCGAACACTCGTACGTCGGCACAGAACACATCCTGCTCGGATTGATTCGGGAAGGGGAGGGTGTCGCCGCGCACATCCTGCGCAATCTCAATGTGGACTTAAAAAAGACGCGTATAGCCATAATGAAAGAGTTGGATCCGGATTATAACCCTGACAACGATCCTGGAGTGCATGGCATGGGATTTGCCGCGGCGGGGATACAGGATTCTCCAGAGTCGAAAACTCCAGCGCTGAATGCGTTCGGGCGCGATATCACCGAGATGGCAGCGGAGGGCATTCTGGATCCGGTTGTCGGGCGCACAAGCGAGATTGAGCGGGTGATGCAGATACTCTGTCGCCGCACAAAGAATAACCCCGTCCTGCTGGGCGAGGCTGGTGTAGGCAAAACGGCGATTGTTGAGGGACTGGCTCAGGCGATAACCGATGACGAGGTGCCGGAGTTGTTGCGCAATCAGCGTGTGATCACTCTCGACCTTGCGCTGATGGTGGCGGGGACAAAATACCGCGGTCAGTTCGAGGAACGCATCAAGGCGGTTATGGATGAGATAAGAAACGAGAATAATATCATTCTGTTCATAGACGAATTGCATTCCATTGTCGGTGTCGGTTCGGCCGAAGGAGCGATGGATGCCTCCAACATAATAAAGCCGGCTCTTTCTCGTGGTGAGTTGCAGTGCGTGGGCGCGACCACTCTGGCGGAATACCGCAAATTTATAGAAAGAGATGCGGCTCTTGAACGGCGTTTCCAGAGTGTTATGGTGCGCGAACCGTCGGTCGAAGAGGCTGTGAAGATACTGGAAGGTTTGCGTCCACGTTACGAGGAACATCATCATGCCAAAATAACAGATGCCGCCATTCGCGCTTCCGTTGAGCTTTCTGCACGCTATCTGAGCGATCGGCATCTTCCGGACAAAGCAATTGATGTGATGGATGAGGCCGGAGCCCGCGCGAGGCTCAGTGCTATGACGCGCCCAAAATCCATAAAGAAAATTGAGATGGAGATCAAGGGTGTCAAAGAGAAAAAGGATGCGGCGATAAGGGCGCAAAAATTCGAAGATGCCGCGAAGTTTCGTGACAACGAGCGCATGGTGATTAAGAAGAAAAATAAAATTCTCGATGAGTGGCGCAAAAAGTGCGAAGAGAATATCGCCGTTGTTGACGAAGAAGAGATCATGACAATCCTTTCGAAATGGACCGGAGTGCCTCTCAATAAACTGGAAGAGAAAGAGCTGACCCGCCTGTTGCACATGGAGCAGGATATAGAAAAAACTATTATCGGACAGCATGAAGCGGTCACTTCTATATCAAAGGCTCTGCGCCGCTCCCGTGCTGACATGAAGGACCCAAAGCGACCGATAGGCTCTTTCATTTTTCTTGGTCCTACCGGAGTGGGGAAGACATTTCTGGCGAAAACACTCGCAAATTTCATGTTTGATGATCCCGATGCGCTCCTGCAGATTGATATGTCGGAATATATGGAGAAGTTTACCACCTCCCGCCTCGTGGGTTCCCCTCCTGGATATGTGGGGCACGAAGAGGGCGGGCAATTGACGGAACGAGTTCGCCGTCGGCCCTACTCGGTTGTGCTGTTCGATGAGATCGAAAAGGCGCATCCCGACGTGATGCACATGTTGTTGCAGATACTGGAGGAGGGGCGTTTGACAGACAGTCTTGGACGTAGCGTCGATTTCAGGAACACAATAATTATTATGACATCCAATCTTGGTGCGGAGATCATGACCAGTGGCGGAGGCTTGGGCTTTGGCGGAGTCTCTGAAAATTCGAGTTACGAAAAATTGAAAGAGGCGATGATTGATGAGGCGCGTAAATCTTTTCGCCCCGAACTTTTGAACCGCATCAGTGAACTAATTGTCTTCCGCCGACTGAATCGCGAGGATATTGCCAAGATACTCGATATAGAGATTGCCAAGGTTGCCCGGCGTCTCGAATCGCGAAAGATGAGTGTCAAGGTTACCGCTGCGGCACGGAAAATTATGCTGGAAGAGGGGTTCAGCAGTAGATATGGTGCCCGAAATATCAGGCGTACGGTGGAACGAATGATCGAAGATCCGCTGGCGGAAGATGTTCTGAGCGGGAAATTGGAACGGGGTATGGATGTGAAGATCGGTGTTGACAAAGGTAAACTTGTGTTTAATCAGCCGGCAGAACCAAGCAGAGTGCGGTGATTCTGTTAATTAGATTTTTGTCGTCCATACTGGCGGCTCTTCCTCTGCCTGCTGCCCTGGCAGTTGGACGTGGGGTGGGGTGGGTGTTTGGAACACTCGTTCGTTATCATCGTCGCGACGCGCTGGATGCGTTGCGACACGCCTTTCCCGAAAAAACGAACCGGGAAATAAAGGATATAACGAAGCGTATGTACGCAAATTTAGGAATGAACGCTGTCGAAATATTGCGCCTCCGCCACGTTGACAAGGAATATCTCCGCACGCATATCGATTGGATCGGACTCGAAAATCTGAAGCCGATGAGGGACTCCGGTTGTGGGGGAATGATCCTTACAGCGCATTTGGGGAACTGGGAGATGCTCTCCATCGTTGCCCCCGAAGCCATCTCAATTCCGTGTTCCGTGATTGTTAAAAAGATCAAGGGCAAGGCACTCCCCGCCTATGTCGATGAAAGCAGAACACAGTTCGGACTAAAACTTATTCCCTCCAAAAACTCCTATCGCAACTGCCTTAGAACCCTTAAACGCAATGAGCTGTTGGGTTTCGTTATCGATCAGAATATGATCAGGCGTGAAGGCGAATTCATCGACTTCTTTGGACGACCCGCCTGCACAACACTGGGATTGGCGCATCTGGCCGCACGCACCGGCACACCAGTCATTCCATTCTTTCCTGTTCGCAAACCAGATGGTCGCCACGAGGGTATATTCCTCCCCGCCATCGATCCGCCGTCAAGTTCAGACAAAGAAACCCTCATATCTGCCACCCTGGAGTATTCTCGGATTGTGGAGGATATGATTCGTAAATATCCTGATCAATGGATATGGATTCACCGCAGATGGAACACGAAACCTGAAGAAGACGCAGAGCGCGATACCGAATCCGCACCAGCCTGATTTCGTATTGCAGAATACAGACCACCATTATGATTGTCATAATTTTCGGTCTCAGCTAAGATCGGATTAGGAGAGTGGCGTGGCGGTCTTCGCATTATTCAGCATCAAAATCCACGGTTTGAATTTTGCCGTCTTTTTTAACAAGTTTCTCGATCTTCTGTTCCACCTCGTCCAGTTTGGCGGTGCAGGTTTTAATGAGCTGTGAACCCTGTTCGAAGTGTTCTATCATTTTGTCCAGTCCTAGCTTTCCGCTCTCCATCTTATTAACGATGCTCTCCAGTTTGGCTAACGATTCTTCAAAAGTCAGTTCGCTTTTGGGATTAGGATTCTTTTTTGTCATCTGACAATCTCCTTGTTTTAAGTGTTTCGGAAATGATAGTACCGTCGGTCAGCAGTGTTTGCAGTTTCTCCTCCGGTGCGACTTGTTCAATTGAGCGCAGGATGCGACCCTGACTGTCGCGTGTTATGCTGTATCCCCGCTCCAGAACGCGACATGGATTAAGCGCACACAACTGCGCACGCAGATGCAGGATCATATCTGATGCACGCCCTGCATCTCTCTTGAGCGCATAGTCGCGTTTAGCAGCACACTCGTCTACTCGCTGCTGGGCATCGCGCAGACTACTGATAACGCTATAGGCTATTGTGTCCTGCAGTTTATGCATGATCTGTCGATATCTCTTCAGCATGTTTTCCGGCTCGCGGAAGACGTAACTTTTTGATGCTACAATCAGCTTGTGCTTCCTTTCTGTGTAGAGAGCCGTAACTGCCTGTTTCAGACGACGTTCATGTTGTTTCAGATATTTCGTGAACTCCTCTTTTTGTCCGACAAGCAACTCTGCCGCAGCGGACGGGGTCGGGGCACGCACATCAGCGGTGAAGTCGCTGATTGTGAAATCGGTTTCGTGTCCGACTCCTGAAATTACAGGAATGTTTGAGCGAGCGATGGCGCGGGCGACGCATTCTTCATTGAAGGCTTGCAGGTCTTCCCTGTTGCCGCCACCCCGCCCGATGATCATAACGTCAATACCCCCGCGTTCGTTGAGGAAGTCGATGGCATGTGCAATCTGGCGTGCGGCATCTTCGCCCTGAACCATTACGGGGGCGATAACAATGTGCAGGTTAGGGAAGCGCCGCTTCGCAACGTTAAGTATGTCGCGAATAGCCGCCCCGGTTGCGGAGGTGACGACTCCGATATGTTGCGGTAGCACGGGCAGGCACTTTTTGCGAGAGGGATCGAAAAGCCCCTCTTCGCGCAATTTGTTTTTCAGCTTCTCAAAGGCCTCCTGCAGGCTGCCCTTACCGACAGATTCCAACTTGTGGCAGATTATCTGATATGAGCCAGAGGCGGCATAGATGGATATTGTGCCGCAGACCCGCATTTTGAGACCGTCCTTGATTTCAAGATCCTTCGGGCGGTTTGCCCGGAACAACACACCGCGTATCTGTGATTTGTTGTCTTTGAGAGAGAAATAGAGATGTCCCGATTGAGGGGATTTCAAGTTGGATATCTCTCCTTCAATCCAGATGTCGCGGAAAGCGGATTCAAGCCGGATTTTGCTAAGGTTGTTTATCTCCGAAACCAGATAAACCTTTCGTTCCTCATTTTCGGGAAGCGTATTGTCACTGGATGAGAGATATTCCTCCGAATGCATAGACTTTAGTCTCTTTCCATTGTGTACGATTCGCGTATGCGTTTGATTGATCTCGCGCGACCTGTTTTTTCGTCGGCATCAATCAGGACACCTTCGAGTTTTATATCGCGGGAGGCTACGTCAAAGCGCTGTGGCATGCCGGTTCTGAACTTATGTAGAACAGGCTTGATTTCACGTCCGATGACGGATTCCTTGGGTCCAGTCATTCCCATGTCTGTGATATAGGCGGTCTTCCCCGGCAGTATGCACTCATCCGAAGTCTGAACATGTGTATGCGTTCCAAGCACTGCGGTCACTCGTCCATCGAGATGATATCCCATAGCGATCTTCTCCGAGGTGGCTTCGGCGTGGAAATCGACAATAATCACGTTGCTCTTCCCCGTCTTTTCGGCCAGTATTTTCCCCGATATCTCAAACGGGCAGTTATAAAGCGGTTGCATAAACACACGTCCGATCAGATTGAGAACTGTCAAATTCCCGTGTGCGGTAGAGATGGTAGTCCAGCCACGTCCGGGGCAGGTGTCCGCAAAGTTGGCGGGGCGTACAATAAATCTGTTTTCGTCGAGATAGGGGAGTAATTTTTTCTCATCCCATGCGTGATCTCCGAGCGTCAGAATGTCAGCGCCTGCGGCAAAAAGCTCCTGTGCGATTCTTGGAGATGGTCCTCGCCCACCAGCGGCATTCTCCGCGTTTGCGACGACAAAATCGACAACTCCCTCGCTTTTCATCGCACTGGCTATCTGTGCAAATGCACGCCGTCCCGGTTTCCCTACAATATCCCCTATGACTAGTATCTTCATATATATGAATACTTTCTGGTTATGTTGCGTATTCAACGCATCGTGTTTCACGTATGACCGCGACCTTGATTTTGCCCGGATATTTGACGTGTTCTTGAATCTGTTTGCTTATGTTTCGCGCCATCTGAAGGGCCTCGTGATCGTCTATCTTGGCTGGTTCCACCAGAACGCGCAGCTCGCGTCCGGCATGGATGGCGTAACATTTTGTAACACCACGGAATCCCATAGCAATCTTCTCCAGCTTTTCGAGGCGCTTCAGGTAGAGGTCTGTGGTCTCTGAGCGCGCGCCGGGTCGAGCGGCCGTGATGGCATCGGCGGCAGAGGCCAGGGTGGCATAAACGCTCTGACCTTCAACCTCTTCATGATGTGCGGCAACTGCGTTGCAGACCACCTGTTTTTCGCCATGCTTCTTCAGCAGGTTGGCACCGATTATTGCGTGACTGCCCTCGACGGCGTGATCGAGTGCTTTCCCGATGTCGTGAAAGAGTCCAATGCGTTTCGCCAAGTCCTGGTCAAGTCCAAGTTCGGCTGCCATAATCCCCATGATGTGCCCCATCTCGATAGAGTGCTTGAGAACGTTCTGCGAGAAGCTGTGACGGAATTTCAAGCGTCCCAGTGTGCGAACGAGTTCAGGCGGCACTCCTTGGAGCTTAAGGTCGTAGACGGCCTCTTCGCCCGCTTCACGTATGGCGATTTCGATTTCCTCTTTCACCTTAGCCGTTATCTCCTCAATACGGGCTGGATGTATGCGCCCGTCGGCGATGAGACGTTCCATGGAGATACGGGCAATTTCACGCCGGAGCGGATCGAAACAGGAAATAACCACAACTTCAGGTGTCTCGTCGATGAGGATGTTGCAACCGGTTTCC
>CAYTQP010000097.1:6559-8747 GCA_964440175.1 uncultured Verrucomicrobiota bacterium | reverse complement strand
AATTCGAAAACCCAGCGTACCCGATGCTGAACAGGCTCACGTTTATTCACTGCTGGGGATCCAGTGGGAAAAAGCTTTTCCTCCCGTTCAAACGGAGGTGAAAAAGGGAACGACTTTGTAGTGCCTTTGGAGATGCCATCGTTGATTACCAATGACTTACGCATGCAAATGAGAAACTTGGGCTATGAGACACTGTACTACTGGCGGGTTGTCTGCAAGAACGCTGGCGGAGAGACGGTCGGGGCTGTCTGGAATTTCACGATCGAAACCTTGCCACCTGTGAATATAAATACCCTGTACCAGAGAGGTGCGAAACTGGAGCTAATCTGGGATCCCATCAGCGGGGCAACAAATTATCAAGTTTTCATAACCACCAATCTTATGAACGGCTTCCATGAGCTTGACACTTGTGTCACCAATCGGTTCATTGACAGCAATTCGGCGGATTCTCCCTGTCGTTTTTACCGTGTTAAGACAACGGTGAATGGGTTATGAGGGTATTTTCGGGCGGACCTTGTAAATCTTCTGTTTGCGAATGGAAACGGTTCCTGGTTTGGCTCCGTGCGGCTTAGATACATTTTCGGCTCGTGTGCAGGATACGGCAGTTTGTCCGCCATTGCGGGCTTTGCTATGCCACGCCGCAACCGCTGCCGCCTCTTTGAGGAGCGCGGCGGAGGGGGTTCTCTTTTTTTCGATGGATGAACGAAGAATGACGTGACTGCCCGGCATCCCATGCACATGAAACCACCAGTCTCCGGATTGCGCCAGTTTGAGGCTGAGAATTTCGTTGTCCAGATCGGATTTGCCGACCAGTATGATCCAGTCATCATCCAGTTCATAGCAGATGAGCTGAGCACCTTTTTTTTCGATTGTCCGCGACATATTTCGCTCTGTGCTACTTTATTGTCTTCCGCGTCACTTGAGTCAGCACCTTCCACAGTTTTGCGGGGCTGTCGGCAGCCAGCATCTTTTCACGGTTTTTATCGCTACGCAGGGACTCGGTCAACCCCGCGAGCAATTTTAGATAAAAAGCACTGGCGGCTGTCGGAATAACAATGAAAAACACAAGATGGGTCCGCTCTCCATCGGTCGGATCAAACTGGAACCCCTTTGAACTCTTACCAAAGGCAAATGTGAGTCCACCGCCCTCCACGCCACGCACATGCGGGAATGCGGCGTTGTGGTCAACAGCTGTGCTGATGATGGCTTCCCGTTCCATAGCCAACTCTATGAGTTGTTTCTCGTTTTTTATGAATCCATGTTCCTTCAGGCAATGGCTGAGTTCTGTAATGGCTGCTTCGCATGAGGTGGCTTCGAGTTCCGATATCATCAGTTCGGGTGATGAGTAGCAGGCGATACCGACCTTGCGTTGCCCGTATTTGCTTGTGGTGCTGGTGGTTAGAACGGGAGAATCTTCGGCGGGGGCGAAGAGTATCCGGGCGCAGGTGGGACACTGATAAATCTCCTTTGAGCCTTTAACGTCATACACGAGACTGACGGGCAGACTCATCCCGCAACAGGAACAGTTGTCATTATGGATAGGGCAGATTGCCGGCGTAGATGACTTTTGAAGTTTTTCAAAAATGTTCCGTGTGCTCGACGGCAGATCTTTAAGCATCTTTTCAATCAATTTGTTAAGCTGAGCCTGATGATTGGTTGGTTTGACCGTTTTATGCTGTGATCGCACCTCTAGCAATCCTTGTAACTGCACCAAGTCATTTATTATTTTTTTCATATCGCATTCACCCGTCTGATTTAAATTCAGCATTTCACTTTGCCGCACAAAAGAGAGACATTAGCAGAAGCACACAATTCGAATCAAACAAGAATGACATTTAATTAACGCTGGAAAAATATTTACTTTAAGATGATGCGGAGTATATATTACAGAGTTTTAATGTTCAGAAGTGGTTTTGTGTATTATGGTTTGTACAAGAAAAATTATAGTCAATCCGGTATTGTGTTCATTACTGACCCTGTTTGTTCTAATTTACGCTGTACCTGGTATGGCGGAGAAAAAACAGGAAGACGCTAAAGCAAGCCGTCACGAGAAAGCCCTCATAAAACAGGTTGATGCGCTTGAGAAGGAACTTGCCGCGCTGAAATCCATCAGAAGGCAGATGGCATCAGACTTGAAGGCGATGGAGAAACGCTGTGAAAAGCTTTCATCCGAACGGGATGATCTCGC
>CAYTQP010000097.1:4977-6459 GCA_964440175.1 uncultured Verrucomicrobiota bacterium | reverse complement strand
GCAAACCTGAAGGCGATGGAGAAACGCTGTGAAAAGCTTTCATCCGAACGGGATGATCTCGCGAAAAGCAATGCGAAACTGAAAGAACGGAACGCCAAAGCGATACGTGACGGAAAAGACCTCGCCAAACAGGTGTCCGCGTTGGAGAAAGAGATTGCGAGACTGTCCTCCGGCGGAAAGGGCGCAAACCTGAAGGCGATGGAGAAACGCTGTGAAAAGCTTTCATCCGAACGGGATGTTCTGGCAGAACAGCTTGATTCCCTGAAAGAGCTTCCGAAGAAGCTCAACCATTTGCGGAAGTACGTTAATGACATAGAGAAAGACCGCAAAAAACTACAGTTGCAAATTGCGGTGTTGGAAGAGCGAACCGGTGACAACAAATCGGGGAAGGGTCGACGAAACGGTGGTGAAGACGGCGGGTTGCTCACGAAGATTGCACAGCTGGAGCGGGAAAATACAGATTTACGGGAAAGTTTAACACGGCAGCAGGAGAAGTTGGCGTGTTTAGATGCTGGTAGTGTGGAGGCGGCAATCAGTCAACCTGCAGGACTCTCCGACATCGACAAGCGTCTGGAGCAGGCCAATGCTCTTTTTGAGAGAGGCTTGACGGATAAGTCCGAAGAAATTTTCAATGAGATATTGAAGAATGCTCCTGAAAATTTTGATGCCAATCTTGGGCTGGCATACTGTTACTACACAAAGAGTTATTACAGTCGCGCGCTGGAAATCGCCAATCGGCTGAGACAGGACTACCCGGAAAATGCGCGTGCTCTAAAACTGATAGGTTTGGCTGAGTGGCGACGCGGACGTTTGGTGGAAGCTGGCGATGCGCTTAAACAGGCGTTGAAGAGTGAACCGGATTCTGCACATCTGCACAACTACTTGGCGGTGATCTGCCATGCCCTTGGTGATTATGAGACGGCTCGACATGAGTTTCTGCGGGCTATTGAACTGGATGGTCAACTTGTTGAAGCGTATTTCAGCTTAGCGGTTTTGCTGACATCTCCGGAGAAACTTGATCTCAAAGCGGCAAAAGAATATTATGAAAAGGCTATTCAGCTGGGAAGGAGACGGAATGAAGATTTGGAAAAGATATTATACAGGTAGAGGTCACTTATGGATTGCAGGCACGCTGTTGGCGTTGTTTTGTTCGTCGGTATTTGTCGGTGCAGTCGACAAGGATCAGTACGGCGTTGCCAAGACCATGCACCTGCAGGCCTATTCACTGGTGGCTCGTGCCAACGAGTTACGTAATGGACGCGAATGGACCGAATCGCTAAAGCTGTATAATGCGGCCGCAAAAATTTATGACCGCCTGGTTAAGGAGTTTCCCACATGGAAAAAGGACGTGGTGAACGAGCGCAAAGATGATTGCGCTAGGCAGATAATGTTTATAGAGCAGATGCTTAAGATAAAATCGGCCGCAAAAACGCCTAAAAAGACACCCACGCCCAAACCTGTGATTACACCTGCGCCCAAACC
>CAYTQP010000097.1:3181-4877 GCA_964440175.1 uncultured Verrucomicrobiota bacterium | reverse complement strand
AAACGCCTAAAAAGACACCCACGCCCAAACCTGTGATTACACCTGCGCCCAAACCTGTTGTGAAACCAGCAGTGAACGCAGAGATCAAGAAGATGGAACTCAACAATCAGGAATTGCGCAAAGAGCTTGTCGAATTGCGGGCGAATATAGAGACCATGAAAAATGCGCACAAACTGCAGTTGCGTGAAAAGATGACCACTTTATTGGATGAAAATGAGAGTTTGCGCAATCAAATGGCCGAGCTTCGCAAAGCGAACGTAACGCAGGGCAGCGGTGAACTCCGGGCTGACATCATAAAACTGACAGAGGATAACGTACGTCTTAATGAACAACTTTCAAATGCCTACAGAGATATGCGTGCCATGCGAACGAAAGAACTTGGTATCGCAAAACTTGGTCAGCGTTATGAAAAAGTGGTGGCTGAGAACAAAGAGTTACTTGCGAGGCTCGAAAAGACGGGGACTGATGATGGACCCGAACAGGAGATGCTAGAGCTGAAGAAGCTGTGGAGAAAGCGCTTTGAAGAGTTTCAGAAAAGTATAGCCGAAAAGCAGAAAAAATTAACGGATGAAAACGCTAAATTAACGAATGAGAATGAGGCACACAAGGATATAATTGAAAGACAGGGATCAATGCTGGATAAGGTTAATGATGCGTTGAAAGCTGTTGAAGATTCACGAAAGGGAGACAAGAAAAAAATTAAGGAATTCGCGAAGAGGTTTGATAAAAAACAGGCGGAACTCGAAAAATGCATGCTTGCACTGCAAGAGAACGAGAACGAGATCAAAAAGCTGTCTGTCAGGCTTGACACCTTGAAAGATGCGGAAAAAACCATACGGCGACAGACCGATAAAATTGAGAAGCTCAATGCGGAGCTGACCAAAGCTAAAAGTGATTGTAAGTCAGCTGTTGAGGATGAGCGTAATGAGTGGACTTCCCGTATGAATGAGGAACAACAGTCATACGAGAAAAGACTTACGGCGTTTAAGGAGGAGACTGAAAAGGAAGTCGCGGCGAAACAGAGGCAGGTAGAAAAAGCGTTAATAAAGGCTCAGAGCGAGATCGCCGAAAGGAAGAAAGAGCGGACAGTGATGATCGCCCGCTGGCAAACCGAGTTTGAGAGACTCTCCAAACAGCTTGATGTCGAAAAGACGAAAGTCGCAACACTAAATGAGCAACAGCGTTTGTTGAAGAAACACTATGAAGGCACGACAAAAGGGCAACTCATTGACGAGATGAACAATGACCGCGAAAAATATCAGGAGGCATTGAGCTATCTTCGGAAAAGTCTGAAAGAGATCAAAAATGAGCGCGATATTCTGCGCAACAGAAACTTCCAGCTTGAAGGTCGAGTGATGGAGATGCAGCGGCGGTACAATCAGATTAAGAAACAGTCTAAATAGTTTTCTGAACTTTAAACGGTATATGAAAAACTTGGTTTAGCGCGATCATGTTTATTGAGTTTGACGAGGTTTTTTTGTGCCGTTTTCTTCGGTGTTATTGCATAGTGAACAGCTTAAAGAAAGCATAGATGAAGCGCTTTATCTTTATATTTATTCTTACTGTTTTTATCTAATTTTTCTTGAAAACAAGCACTTGCCTTACCCCAATCGTGAAACAATGCCGATAGAGCCGTTAAAGCTTTGATTGCAGGAAGATATTTCCAATCATTTTCCCATTCGGAATGTAATAAATC
>CAYTQP010000097.1:0-3171 GCA_964440175.1 uncultured Verrucomicrobiota bacterium | reverse complement strand
GCTTAAAGAAAGCATAGATGAAGCGCTTTATCTTTATATTTATTCTTACTGTTTGCGCATCGATCACAGTCTTTGCCGGGGAGATAGAGCCTGAGGTGGATTTGACCCACCGGATGATGACGTTGATGATAGAGCTTGGGCTTATCATCCTAGCAGCGCGGCTGGGAGGCATGCTGTTTCAGCATCTAAAGTTGCCGGGGGTGCTTGGGGAGTTGTGCGCAGGAATGTTGCTGGGGCCATATCTGCTCGGCGGCATCTCTCTGCCGGGGTTTGAGCACGGTCTTTTCCCTGTTGCTGGCGTATTTCCGCTCTCGCCAGAGCTTTATGGGATATGTACCTTTGCTGTTATTATCCTCCTGTTTATGGCTGGTCTGGAGACGGACTTAAAGTTATTTTTCCGATTTTCACTCGCCGGTATTCTTGTCGGTCTAGGCGGAGTGATTGGTTCATTTTTGATGGGCAATGTGATAACAATTCTGTTTTCCCCTTTGATTTTTGGTGAGCAACTGGGGTTTTTTGATGCACCCTGCATGTTTATGGGGGTGCTTGCCACTCCAACATCTGTGGGAATCACTGCGCGTGTTCTTTCGGAGAAACGGAAGATTGATTCACCCGAAGGCGTAACCATTTTGGCGGGGGCTGTGATTGATGATGTGATGGGTATTATTCTGCTGGCGGTTGTGCTGGGAGTGATCGAGGCATCCAAAGTACATGGCGCGGTTAACTGGGGTCATATCGGGGGCATTGCTCTAAAGGCGGTCGGGATATGGCTGGCAGCCACGGTGCTGGGTCTCATCTTTGCGAAACGCATAAGCGCACTACTGAAATGGTTTCAGGATAAAACCGCTATAGCAATAATGGCGTTCGGGCTGGCACTAATCGTGGCGGGGTTGTTTGAAGAAGCTGGACTGGCTATGATAATAGGCGCGTATGTTGCGGGGTTGTCGCTTTCACAGACCGATATCAGCCGCGTTATTCAGGAAAAGCTTGATCCAGTTTATCGCCTTATGGTGCCAATCTTCTTCTGCGCCATGGGAATGCTTGTCGATTTCCGCGCCATCACCTCCTGGCCGGTGCTGGCCTTTGGCGGGGCTTATGCTGCTGTTGCCGTCTTATCTAAAATCGCAGGATGCAGTCTGCCCGCGTTTTTTTGCAACTTTAATGCTCGCGGCGCGGCGCGAATCGGGGCCGGTATGACACCGCGTGGTGAAGTGGCTCTCACTATGGCGGGCATTGGTGTGGCAACCGGTGTGATTGGAGCTCAATCCTTTGGTGTAGCCGTTATGATGGCTATGATCACCACCCTGCTCGCTCCGGTTTTACTACTCGCGTTTTTCAATAATCCGACTTCCGGCACTCGTCGCGATGTTAAGGATGAGGAGGGGGCGACAGTGAAGTATGAATTTCCTTCAGATGAGATCGCTGACTTGATGATAAATAAAGTCAACAATGCGTTTGCTGAAGAGGGCTTTTATATCCACTCGCTCGAACACGATAAACACAATATCTTTCAATTACGCCAAAACGACATTGTTATCACCCTCCACCGTTCGAACAGTGATATCATCTTTAACTGCGCCAGATGCGATAAACACCTGATAAACGCCGCCGTTTATGAAGTACTCGCCGAATTCCGGCAGATGGTCAGCCAGCTCAACAAACCGATTGACGAGAAGCTTATCGAGAGCCGACTGCAGGAGTCGGGACACGGAGATAAAAGCCGGATGATGGATCTCTCCGACTACGTAAAACCAGCGCTGGTTATCCCCAATATACTGGCTGACACAAAAGAAGGGGTCATAGAAGAACTTCTCGATATTCTTTATAAAAACAAATTGTTAAAGGATCGCAAAAAAACGCTCAAATCTCTGCTGGATCGCGAGAAGGTTATCTCCACCGGGATGCAATATGGTGTCGCGTTCCCTCATGCTAAAATTGAGGGGATAGATCACATAGTCTGCGCCGTCGGTTTGAAGCGGGACGGAATAGATTTTGGTTCCATTGACGGGGAACCCAGTCGAGTCTTTGTGTTGGAGCTTGCACCGTTACACGCCATCGGTCCACATCTACAGTTTATGTCCACCATCAGTCAGGTTATGACGGAGGAGAATTGCGCAAAACTTTTGAACGGCAAAAAGAGTGCCAAAGCAATCAGTGATATTATGACAAGCCAGGGATGATGCTTTCGCCCTCCAACGATGTGGGCTGTGTTAGGTGAACGGGGTTCATTTCACCGCCACTACCTTCATTATTCGGTAGTGTCCTGTTATCGGAAAACTGAAAAGACTGTGTTCCTCTTTGGTGCCGCTACCCATGTTGTGAATCACCAAAGGAACACCGTTTTGATCTTTTCTGTCGCTTACAATCATTATGTGCGCAAGATTCCTGCCCACCGTGCATGTGACAATATCTCCGGGAAGATAATCCCCCTTCTCTTGTGTCACTTCAATGGAGTAACCCTGCCGTTCAAAATACTTCCTGAGATTGAGAACGCGCCGA
Source organism: uncultured Verrucomicrobiota bacterium (assembly GCA_964440175.1). GTDB lineage: Bacteria > Verrucomicrobiota > Kiritimatiellia > CAYTQP01 > CAYTQP01 > CAYTQP01. The sequence goes on along the minus strand of CAYTQP010000097.1, from coordinate 672 downwards.
TGGTCGATGTTGCGATCCGGACTACGTAACCCCCATATGGAAGGATAATCAGAAAAGGACAATTTCATATCCTCATGCACGAGTTTTTGGAGATCCACATTCAACGCCGTGCGTAGCGCACGGATTACGACATCAGTACATACTCCTCTCTCCATTGGCACATCGCCCATCGGATATGTCAGTCTCACATACGCAGGATCATAGATCGTAGTTTTGCCAATCTGACTTTGTGCCGCAACAACGATGGAAGACCGGAGCGGTTCTGGTTCAGTTCTCAGCACTACTGTCGCCGAACGTGAATCGGGAAAATTGGAGGACACCCTCTTCGCCGATTTTGAATCATCCCTGCCACAACCCGATAGGGATAGGAACAGACAAAACACCACAACTAACACACCTGTCATTTTCTCCATCATTCCATCATCAACCACTTCGTATCCATCATCAATAGTACACATTCTCACACACCACCCGCAATCCTGTCCATTATCATTTTGATTTTTCCACTACCAACCATTTTTTACCCAAAAAATAGGTAGGAAAAAATAGAAAAAGAAATAGGAAGAAGAAATAGGGAGAAATAGGGACAGAAATAGGGACACAGAAATAGGGACAGGCCATATATTTGTTAGATTTGACAATGATTGGGGATCGCGGTACGTTGGAGGAAAT
>CAYTQP010000096.1:0-8772 GCA_964440175.1 uncultured Verrucomicrobiota bacterium | reverse complement strand
CCCATATCCAGCCACGCTCCGTTGGCTCTTTGGGTGAGAAAAAGATGCTCTGTGCAATATCGCCAATACCCGACTGACTCCCCGTATTCCCGCCGATATTCTTTTGATTTATGACAGGCAGAATTGTCCGCGAAATTAGATTCCAGTCCTCGCTCAGCGAGAAAGGGACAACCGGCTGAATGTTTAACAGCCAACGCTCCCCTTCATCTTTCGGTCCGATATTCTCATCGTAGTTCAACTGCAACGGCAGGCTGATCAATGCCGCAATAGGATTGGCCAGTTTCTTTGCCAGTGCCTCGGCGTTCATTTCCTCCGAGTCCGGTGATTCGGTCGCGAATGTTGACACTGCCACAACAACGGCAACCAGCAAAGTGACAGCCAGCCTCATTTTCACATCTTTCCCATTCACCTTGCTTCTTCCTTTCAACAGACTTCCCTGTACTCGCTCGCTCTTTGCTTATTTTACGCCATGATACCCGGAAAAATATATTTTTCAACCTTAAATCTATATTTTTTAGTGCAGATAAAATGGCAGGAATAGATATCGCTTTCCAGCAGGATCACATATTAATGCGAACGTATTTCTCGGTAATATTGCACGTGTACACCGTCGCCGTCCCGTCACCCTGATTGAGGTTTATATCAAGAGTAAACTCCGCGCCACTAACAACTTCGCAAAGTTCACCAGCTTTTGAAGAATCACACACACCGGCACTCACGGCCGGCACTCCTTTGTAAATTATTTCAATCTTCTCTGCGTCCACCTGCGCACCGGAATATCCGAGCGCGTCCATAACTCGACCAACCGCCGGATTTTCCCCTGCCCAGCCCGTCTTTATGAGAAAAGAGTTTCCAACCGCACGCGCCGCCTTTTCCGCACATGCCGCATCAACAGCCCCGACGACATTCACCGTGACGACCTTTGTCGCACCTTCAGCATCAGCGACAATCATCCATGCCAGACGGCTCGCAATCTCTTCGACCGCCCCGCAAAACTTCTTCCAGTCCGCATGATTCGCACTCAACGACTCACCGCCAGATGCTCCGTTAGCCATCATCAGCACCGTGTCATTGGTACTCATATCACCATCAACCGTAATCCTATTGAATGTGCAATTCACAACTCCGGACAAACACGTCTGCAATGCCGCAGGTTCAACGGCGGCATCGGTCAGAATAAAACTCAACATCGTCGCCATATTCGGCTCAATCATCCCCGCACCCTTGGCAACACCCGTAATCGTGACTGGATGTCCAGCCAGTTTAAGTTTGACCGTCCAGCGTTTCGGATGCGTGTCCGTCGTCATGATCGCGGCAGTCGCCGCCTCTCCACCATCGACGGAACACTTATGCACCAAGGTATTAATGCCTCTTTGAATTATATTCATCGGTAGAGGTTGACCAATCGAGCCAGTGGAACAGACATAGACATCTTCGCATTTAACGCCCAAAGCTTTCGCCGCCGTTTCGGCGGCAGTCAGTGCGTCACGCTCTCCGCGAGCACCGTTGCAAGCGTTGGCCACACCGCTGTTGATCACAATTGCGCGACCGATGCGACGCACAAGATGGGCACGACACAGTTTCACCGGGGCTGCAGCGCAACGATTTGTCGTAAAGGTTCCCGCCATCACCGCCGGCAGATCCGACACGAACAGTGCCATATCCTTCTCGCCGCCAGCCTTTATTCCCGCGTGAACACCTGCAGCTCGAAAACTAGCGGGTAGCGCAATCATCTCTTCACCCTTAAAACCTCTTGTCTTCATCATAACACCTTCACCTTCATAAACACAAAAACCCCGAACAACCATATCTGGCATTCGGGGTTTTGGGGATCGAGTCCAGAAACATATTAACGTTTGGAGAACTGGAAACTTTTGCGTGCGCCGGGTTTTCCAGGCTTTTTGCGCTCTTTCATGCGCGAATCCCGCGTGAGAAACCCGCCGTCCTTGAGGGTGTCCTTCAGGCTCGCATCCGCCTCAACCAGTGCCCGGGCTATACCGTGACGCAACGCCCCTGCCTGTCCGTTCACGCCACCGCCATGAATATTGGCTCTGATATCGTACTCATTGAGTGTGTCAGTCGCTGCCATTGGCTGTTCAATATATTTTTTGAGAGATTCACCGGGGAAATAGACCTCCAGCGGCTTGCCGTTGATCTTTGTCTTGCCGACACCAAGTGCTAAACGCACCCGCGCCACCGATGTTTTCCTGCGACCGGTCGCCGCAAATTCCGTTACTTGACTTTTTGCCACGTTTATACCTCTTATTTCCTTAAGACCATTTCCACTGTTTCGGGTTGCTGCGCCGCGTGCGGATGCTTCAGCCCTTTATAAACTTTCAAACGCCTGTACATTTTTCTTCCCAGCCTGTTCTTAGGCATCATCCCTTTCACCGCATGTTCAACAATGCGGGTCGGATACTTTTCGCGCAACTCGGCGGCAGTCTGCGTTCTCAGTCCGTTCGTATAGCCAGTGTAATGTGTGAATATCTTGTCCGTCTCTTTCTTGCCTGTCAATTTAACCTTCTCGGCATTCACAACAATCACAAAATCACCAGTATCGACATGGGGCGTGTAGATGGGTTTATTTTTCCCGCGCAACACATTGGCAATCTCTACAGCCAAACGTCCCGCCGGCTTATCAGTGGCATCCACAAGATACCACTTGCGCTGCACCTCTTCTTCTTTTGGTATAAATGTCTTCATATTCTGTATTTCTTCTTCTGGTTTACAAAAAAACAAGGGGCAGAATGTATACTACCTTCCGCACCTTGTCAACACTTGAAAAAATAATAATCTCAGCCGGGAAGTGTAATATAAAATACTGTAATATTCAGGAAAGCGTTCCATGCCGTGATTCGCGATCCTCTCTACAGTTTTATGCCTCATGAATCAACCGTTTCGTCCGGTCGCCGCATTCATTCCTGCCGCCTCACGCAATCGAGCGAGTTCGGACTTGGCGAGGAACCGCGATTCACCAGCCTTCAATTCTCCCAGTTTGAGGGGACCAATCTGAAGTCGCCGCAAACGCTTCACCTGAACGCCAACTGCGGAAATCATGCGCCGAATCTGGCGATTCTTTCCCTCCTTTAAGGTTATCCTGTAGGCGACACCCTTGGCCGACCTTCGGTGAAAACGGATATCCGTCATACGCATACGCTCACCGTCAATCCGCATCCCTTTCCTCATCAAATCCATCTCCCTTTCAGAAAGACGACGAGTGAGAATGGCAGAGTAGAGTTTCGGAACATGATGCCGGGGGTGAATCAGGCGATTGCACAACTCGCCGTCATTGGTGATAATCAAAAGCCCCTCACTATCGAGGTCGAGACGACCAACCGTGTATATTCTGGAAGGGAGATGGGGCAACAGGTCTCTGAATGTTCTGCGCCCACGCGGATCATCCGAGGTGCATAATATCCCGCGCGGCTTATTCATGATCAGATATATCCGCTTCTCTGACACCGCCAGCTTGCCACGTACCCGCACCTCCTGCTCGCAGGGAACAACCTGAACCCCCTGCCGACTAACAACCACGCCGTCCACAGAAACCACGCCACTGTCAATAAGCACCTCGCAGGCGCGGCGCGAACCGAAACCACAATCCGCAAGATATTTCTGGAGACGCAATCTACTCTTCGGGCTTGGTTTTCGGGAGTCCGACACCCCTGTCCCCGTCTGTCCACTGACCGCGCTTTTTCAACAGTTCAACCCTTTCGAAACGCTTCAAAACGTTGCGTTTCGTCCTGATCTTAACCGCCGACTTTAAACTTGAATGCATTGTCATCGCTGTTCTCTCCGCTCAAAATCCTAAATATTCATCAAAACAAGGTGCGAACTCATACCAGATTCCGCACATTTGTCAATCCTAATCAAGTGGATATCCGAAGGTCTTTCCGCTGTATCCGCGCACCCGCAACTCTCGTTCACTGCGCCCGATAACGTATTCGGGCTGAAGCGGGACCTTGCCGCAACCCGGCGGATCAAGCATATATGTCGGCACACCCAGACCACTCATGTGCCCGCGCATTCCGCGCATTAGCTCCAGCCCCGCGTCGATGGGAACTCGAAAATGCGCGGTTCCCCGCGCCAGATCACACTGGTGCAAGTAGTACGGACGCACACGCATCAGTAGCAAGTCACGCGAAAGCCGACGCATAACGTCAATCTCGTCATTCACGCCTTTCAGCAAAACGGTCTGATTGCTCAACGGTATCCCCGCATCCGCCATCAACGCGCAGGCATGCCTCGACTCATGCGTTATCTCCACGCTATGATTAAATTGTGTAACCACATAGAGTGGCTGATAACGTCCCAGAATCGCGGCAAGCCGGGGCGTGACACGTTGCGGCAAAACAGCGGGAACACGTGTGCCAACACGGATTATCTCCACATGCTCTATCTCTCGAATGCGTTTCAAAACGCCCGCAATTTTTCCGTCAGACAACATAAACGGGTCGCCGCCAGACACAATCACATCCTTAATCTCAGGATGCTCCGCGATATATTTCAGGGCGCGACCCATGTAATTTCTCCCAAAATGTGCCACGCCGCCGACAATGCGCCGCCGCGTACAATAACGACAATAGACCGCGCAAACTGTCGTCACCAGCAACAGAACGCGGTCAGGATAGCGATGAACCAGACCGGGAACAGGAGAATCGCTCTCCTCGCACAGCGGGTCTTCCCTCTCGCACTCTCCGCTCTCCAACTCACGCGCCCTCGGAACAAACTGAAGGCGTAGCGGACAACACGGATCGTCGGGATTCATAAGCGAGAGAATATAAGGTGTAACCGCCACAGGGAAACACGCGGAGGCGTTCGCAATCATCGCGTGTTCGGAGAGGGAGAGCCACATAAAACGCGACAACGTCCCGGCATCATGCACGGAATTCCGCAACTGCCACCGCCAATCGTTCCACTGCCCGGCATCAACCCCCTCAAAGAGCGGCATCGTCCGCCATTCTGTCTTTTTCATCTCTTTCATATCAATATGTCATTGCAGAATAACCGATTAACCGCTACAAATAACACCAAAAAGCAAAAAAACTGAAGATTGGAACAGGAAACATGAGATATGCTTGATATTAAATTCATACGCGAGAACAGAGATCTGGTGGAAAAAGGAGTCTCCAGCAAGGGGGTCGATATCGATTTCGACAAACTTCTAGGTCTCGATCAGGAACGCCGCGATATCCTCGTGCAAGACGAGGGACTGCGCAACAGGCGAAATGAGGTCTCCAAAGAGATCGGCACAATCAAGAAATCCGGCGGTGACATCGACGCGAAAAGGTGTGAGATGCGCAAAGTTGGTCAGAGCATCGCGGAGCTGGATGAACGGCTGAAAAAGATAGAATTCGAACGCGACACCATCCTGATGACCATTCCCAATATACCCGACGAAAGCACCCCTGTCGGCAGAGACGAAACCGCCAACCGCATCGTACGCACTCACGGAGAACCTCGTAAATTCGATTTCGAGCCACTACCCCACTGGGATCTGGCGGAAAATCTCGGCATTCTCGACCTCAAACGCGCCACACGCATGACTGGCTCCGGATTCCCGCTTCTGATCGGCGACGGAGCCAAGCTTCAACGTGCACTGATTCAATTTATGCTCGATCTTCATGTCAATGAACATGGCTATCGCGAAGTGCTCCCCCCCATTCTCTGCAACACCAACGCCATGACCGGCACCGGGCAGCTCCCCAAAATGGAAGACGACATGTACAAGTTGCCAGACGACGGACTTTACTTGATTCCAACCGCAGAGGTACCCCTCACCAACATCTATCGCGAAGAGATCATTGAGAATCCGTTGCCAGTCAAGTTAACCGCCTGCACTCCCTGCTTCCGACGCGAGGCCGGCGCAGCTGGTCGCGACACACGCGGACTTATTCGCGTCCATCAATTCGATAAGGTTGAAATGGTGAAATTCGTACAACCGGAAGACTCTCCAGCCGAACTGGAGAGCTTGCTCGCCGATGCCGAAGATGTTCTTCAGCTACTTGATCTACATTATCGGGTACTGGAACTCTGCACCGGAGACCTGAGCTTCGCCGCTGCCAAATGCTACGACATTGAGCTGTGGGCACCCGGCTACAACGACTGGCTGGAGGTCTCCTCGTGTAGCAACTTCAAGGACTTCCAGGCCCGGCGCGCAAAAATACGTTGCCGCGATGCCAACGGCAAACCCCGGTTCGCACACACATTGAACGGCTCGGGTGTCGCTCTGCCGCGCCTAGTTGTCGCCATCCTGGAAAACGGACAAAACGAGGACGGAAGCATAGAAATCCCTAAATCCCTCCAACCCTACATGGGCGGGATGAAACGGCTGGAATCCTAACCTCAAAAAAAAGTTCCAAGCTTCGGACAAACGCCCGGAAAATTTATACAACCCTCGGACAAACATATCCGCTTGGAGTTTTTTACTGCGGAATGTTCATTCTCGACAACATCTGTATTCCGGTTAGACGCAACAGAAATTGCGCAAGATTTATGCGCGTTTCAACGCCCGCCCATTTTTGAAGCTTGCTGGCGTTTATCTTTTATAAAGCCGGAGACTATTTTTGCGATATTGGTATATCCTGCACTGTTGGGATGCACCTTGTCGCGTGAATTAAACCATTCGGAATGGTCTTTCAGAGGCGTGTAGAGATCGATAACGGGCAGATTCAGTTCATGAGAGAGCCCCTCTATCCCCGGACGTATCTCTCTGGACAAAATCTCTTCGCGGTGATAATTCCGAGGTCTCTCTCCAGGAAAAACGGGCGGGGGATATGCCATATAAATGGCAGGTTTCGGATCGATAGCACTAAACTTTTCGATCATCCAGCGGTAACTCTGCAGATAGAGATCCAGATTGACCCAATATCTGCCGGGGTTTCTATCGTCCTGGGCGGCATCGTTGCTACCAAGCATGATAATTATTATGTCAGGTTTATAATTAATAATCTCGTCTTTTTTAATAAACGAGGTGTTCCAGTAGGAGTTTTGAGGCTTAACATCTCCCCGCTCTTTTTTCCTCATAATCATTCCGCCCGAACCAAAATTCTGCACCTCAAAGCGGTTGGTTCCAAGCATGGACTCAAGCAATGCCGGATAGGAACGCGTGGCACGTGCTTTCGCCGGTATGCCAATTCCCATCGTAATGCTATCGCCAACGCATGCGATTTTAACAACGTTGGTCTCTGCGGCCAATACGCCACAGAAAGGCATCGGCATCAATAAAATCAAACTGTTTAAAATCACAATCAATAAAACAGTAAAACCACTTCGCTTCATCTTATTTGCCATCCCGATTTTCATCAAAACACTTTCGTCAATAATACGCCACACAAGTCGTCATGTTCATGTGCAAGACAACAGCCTCGTAAAAAGAAACACTCGGCTAAAAATCTTAACCTGATCTATCCATAAACATCTAATATTTCTCGATACTATCCTCTCAACGGCTCAAAACAAGTCGAAAAGCAGAAAAACGAGTACTTTTCAAGTGGCTTCCGCAAAATTCAGGAAGCGTCTCAAAAATTGTCAAAACTCAAAAGTGGTCTCCAATAGCCATTCGTGTAGAATAGGCATTTCCCCACAAAGAGACAACGGAGACCACAGGTGAGGAAGATAGAGCAAACAGCAGTCCCTGGCAAAGCAAATTTAGAAGAAATGGAGGAGCATTTCAGCAAACTTTTGATTGGAGCGACACGTTGCGCGATGTGTGAAGCCCAGGGTGCGGAAGTTGAGCAATTATGTGGCAGGACATATAAGCCGATGGAAAACGGAAACAAGCGCGCAGGCAACGCGAAGGGAAGTTTTTTCTTTTGTGCCATGCGCATAGTGCTGGATCGTTCGAGAACCGGGGCTAGGACACTACCTGATGCCGTACAATCTCCGACTCTGTCAGATATATCACATCTTCCGCAATATTGGTTGCATGATCACCAATACGTTCCAGTCGGCTAATCACCGCCAACAGGGTTATAAGCTCTCTGGCAGTGAAGGGTTCTTTTTCAAGCGCATCAATAATCACCGCCTTCATCTCCGCCTTCATTGAATCGATCACCTGATCATCTCTTATAACCTCACGAGCCTTATCCGCATCGAAATCAAGCAGGGCATCAAGGCTTTTATGTACAATTGCCTTTGCAAGACACATCATCTTATGGATATCTATCGTCACTTCGGAGATGCGCAGTGTTTTTAAATAGATTCCATTCTTGGCAATATCAGCAGCCAAATCCCCGATGCGTTCCAGTTCATTATCCACCTTCAGGATGGCGATAATAAATCTTAGATCAATGGCAACAGGCTGATAGAGTGCCAATATTTTCAGACATTCCTCTTCCACCTCTATCTCCATCTCGTCGATAGTTCTATCCCCTTCAATCACGTTCACAGCCATATCCTCATTTCGAGACTGCACCGCATTGACCGCCATATCAAGATTTTCGCTAACGCATGCGCTAAGGCTGTAAATTAATTTTTTGAGACGTTCAAGTTCTCTTTCAAGATGTTTTGCCATCATTTTCTCCTTATCCAAATCGACCTGTTATATAATTTTCGGTCTGAATTTTTTCTGGGTTTGTAAACACCTGTTTTGTTTTGCCGAATTCCACCAAATCACCTTCATACATAAAAGCCGTCAAGTCCGACACCCTGGCGGCCTGTTGCATATTATGAGTAACTATCACGATTGTATAAGCCTTTCGCAACTCGGCAATGAGATCCTCAATTTTGGCGGTTGCCTTTGGGTCAAGTGCTGAAGTGGGTTCATCCATC
>CAYTQP010000095.1:0-8885 GCA_964440175.1 uncultured Verrucomicrobiota bacterium | reverse complement strand
CTTTTTCGGTATTTCCTGAATTTTTTCGTATATTTCACCTGTCCCTAAGAATATGTCCCTAAGAATATGTCCCCAAGAACACACGCCGTTCACATGTGGACCCAGGAACACGAGATGAAATGTCTCACTCAGGAAGCTTGCATTCAATTCGATAAAAGCCTCCGGTCATATTGCGATAGCGGGTATCCCTGTATTTGTTGAGTGGAGGTGCTCCCTTGATGTTGTCCGCTATCAGGCGGAAACCTTCGTCGGACAAGCTCAGATATGGCGAAAAATATACGCGATATATTCGATTGGTGGCAGAAGTCCATTGCATTGAGAAATATCCATTCTGCCAATCTGTTCGATCTATAAACAGCAGAGATGCGGAATTTGTCGGCACCGTGTCCGTCAGCCATTCATTCCTGTTGCTGAAACCATCTCCATCCAAATCATCATCAGGATTCATGCTGGTAGAATTGCCACCGTATCTCTGCTCCCAGTAGTTAGGTAATCCGTCCGCATCGCTGTCTATCCAAACGAATTTCGCGCTCACTACGGTATGATTTGTGATCTGAAATTGATACAACAAATTGGTCACGCTGGCATCTCCGTTCCAGCAGACAAATTTATTATCTGCGTTCTGCATCGCCCACAAACTGACGGTTGTGCCTTCATTCAGCAACTCCTGAAGAACCCCGGAACAGACGGAACCCGTATTGGCGTTGGAGACAACCCCTTTAGTCTGCCCTGCACATCGAATCGTCAAAAGACAACGAGAAAGAGTATTGGAGTATACAAACAGAGAGACCTCCTCGGTGTCAGAATCTTTCCCGTCAGTTACGCTAAAAGTGACAAGATGGATGCCTTCATCTCCGGGCTGTGTCTGCCAGCTGAATTTACCGGTGACGGCGTTAAAAAAAGCATTCGACGGGATGTCAGTCATGCCAAAGAGCAAGCTGTCTGCCGTATCCCGATCATTTGCCAGCAGGTCAATCTCAATTCTTTCCCCGACGTAGGCTCGTTGAGCGCCTATGCCGTCCAATACAGGTTTGTTGTTTCTGACGTTTCCTGCCGAATCGATTTTGAACGATTTGAATGTATACTTATTCGTATTGCCGCTTGCGTCTGTACTGGCAACGTGATAGCGATACTCTCGATTCGGCTCCAAGCCTTTCTTTATAACCAGTTGATGTGTACGCGACATTGTTGAATCCTCAACGGCATTTGTCGGAGAGTGATATATTCGCCCATAAAAAATATGACTGTCGGAAAGCTCGTCTGTCTCCCAGCTAACCACTATATTAGTACCGCTGTCGACAACTGATGTCACGTTCCAGATAAGTGGCACACGGGTATCTGTTCCGGCAGGGGTTGTCACATGAAGAACGGCACTGAATTCACTCTGATTCATACTGCTGTCTATCGCTCGCACCTGATAGCGATAGAGACCGACAGGATTCACCTTGTCGTCTGAAAAGTTTGTCCACTCTGTAAAGGCGACTGGTCTGTCATTTCGAAACACGCAATATGTGACAGCATCACGATTGTCGCTTGATGCATCCCAGCTGAAATTGACAACGTTGGAAGTGGCTGTGTTCAGCGTAAGATTCAGAGGAACTGTCGGTGGTAGTGTATCCGGTTCGAGTCCTGAGTCGATGATGTGAAAGACATGCACAATGGGCTTGCGAGGTCGCCAAAATCCTTCCACATCCCGTTCGATGACATAGAACAACTGATGTTTTCTATCATATCCGCAACCTCCAAGTGTTTCTCTGTCGCATTTTCTGTTGTCATAGAGATAATTATGCACATTGAAGATTGCATAGGGTTGTATATCCGAGGGGTCGATATTCCCTTTCGCAGATTCGGAAATTATTTGGGGATCATAAAAAAGGATAGCCCCGAAGTATGGTCCGGCGTGATATCCCTTGCCTCCCACATCGTCAGGATCTGGCACACCATAAATATATTCTCCTGCGGCGCGAGTACGGTATCCTTTAGTTCCCGTCAACACCAGCGCGGATTTTTTGCCTCGTACAATCCAAGCTCCGTCAAACCAATCATCACCAACACTGTAACCCTTTACCGGTCTATTGTAATCGGAGTATTCGATTAGCTCAATCGCCTCAATTGAGGAGGCATCTTCGGGTGGGTTTCCGTCTTCCCATGGAGCGCAGGCATATAGACATGGGCCCATGCTTCCTCCGTTTTGCGTACGATAACGTCCGGCGGCAAGCATCTTTCCGTTCACAAACTGATCCGCCCAGAACCAGGGAATTTCAAAGAGGTATTTGCTGGTTCGCGTTGCCGGATAGCTGCCAATTCGCCATACACCAACACTATTGAGGTTGGAGAAGTTTAGATTACACCAGCCGTGAAAACAGTCGTCATAGTGAGGCATATAATATTCATACATAGTCCACAGCAACTTGTCACATTCCTGATTCCCCTGCTTTGGGAAATATTGAATATCGACGATGGTAGAGCCGGTCAGTCCGCCCGTTTGACGTCCGGCAGCAACATCGATGAACGGTTGCAGGGTGACAGCAACAGGAAGCTCTTCATAATCTTTGATCGCGGAAATAGAGGGCACAGGAATTGTAAACTCCGAGATATAGTTTTGATAGACATGGCTGATACTGAAGAGCGAACCAGGATAACCATCTACTGGTCCGCCGAGATCGCCATTCGGATAAAAACACATCCCATGCCCCCCTCCGTTCCATTTTGTGCCATTAGATTTCTCTTCTGGCAATCGAAATGCCCCCAGATACTCAAAATCGACACCAGGTTGCAACTTCTCTTGCGATGTCCGGTTGCCAAAGGACAAAGAAGAGATGAAGAGAGACATACATAAAACAAAAACAAGACGTTTAATACTCATAGAACCAGCACTCCACTATACTTTACGCTATTGGAGTTAATAACAGAGCAAGAAACACGCCAAAGCGCAACTCATACAAATTAGAGCCGCCGTTGAGAATTGGATCTCACCAGTGTACCGGCAAGCCGTTTATACCGTATTTTTGCACTTTTCTTGTGATCTTTTTTACACCGTTCGTATGAAACAGTGCTTTTTTGGAAGGAGCAAGGTTTTGAAGGGCGTTCCGCGTTTGCGGAGGGGCTTTTTCTCTGCCGCATCCATCCCGGTCTTGTTCAGTAGCGGGGTACGCACGCCTGAAGCTGATGTCAGTTGAAGCGCGAATGAATGCGAATAAAACGGGGCGTTTTCAACAATTGTCCAACGTTTGGACAATCGTCTAAAACAATTGTCCAAGCATTGGATAAACGAGGGATACACTCTGGTCAATTCTTTGTTTCACTTTCATTGGTACAAGGGGGTGTTGGATAAGAGTGAACACCGTGGAGTGGGTTTTAATTAAGAGGGAGGAGTTCGATTTTGCGGAATTCCACAGGGTGACTTTCGCTCTGAATGGAGATTGTTCCTTTATCCAGCATCTTGCCGTTGCGTTTGATCAGTGTCTGCGCGTGTTTATCTCTCGGGTCGAGCTGGGGGTGGCTGTACTTCAGTACAGTTTTTCCGTCGATTATATGGCGAACCAGTTTGTTGCCGTTCACTTCGAGTTCGACGGTCACCCATTGATCGCCGTTGTAGGTGGGGGCTGATGAGTTTGTGGTGTGCCGAGTGAGAAGGTTGCCATTTATGACAACGTGGGTTCCGGGAGTGCAGAGATTGGCTGTGGGACGTTCACCTTTCCCCAGCCCGCCCAGTAATTGATATTCGATTGAGACAGGGAAGTCCTGGTCGAGGGTCATCTCCTCCGGTTTTTCGCCGTGGAACATAATTCCGCTGTTGCGTTTTGCCCAGCGGGGACCGTCGGGGAGCTGTTCCCCTGTGAAGCGGTACTCCACGCGCAGACGGTAGTGAGAGAATGGCTGATTATAGAAGAGGTGCCCGAAACGTCTGTTGAACTTGTCGTATTTGTCGTAGCTTATCTTGAGTATTCCGTCTTCCACTTTGAATGTGTTGCCAAAGTTTTCGCCAGCGGGGTAACCTTTAATTTTTGGAGTCCAGCCGTCTAAGTTTTTGCCGTTGAAGAGCTGTATCCACTCTGCTTTTTTGCTCTCGGATTTTTTCTCTGCCATGAGCGGCAGAGAGGAGAGAAGAAGGGTGATTAAAATAAATATATATCTTTTCATACTCTTTCCATAAATTTTGCTCTCAGGCTTCAAACCAGCTACGTACGCGTACGGGCAGAGAGTATTCGGCAACGTTGTATAATGCAAGTGTTTTTTTATTGGAATTGGCGCAGAAAGCGCACATCATTTTCGTAGAGCAGGCGAATATCCTGTATGCCATGCATTATCATTGCGATACGCTCAATACCCATTCCGAAAGCATAGCCGGTGACATTTTCATAACCAACGGCGGTGAAGACGTTGGGGTCTACCATGCCGGCACCCATTATCTCGATCCATCCGCTGTTTTTACAGACACGGCAACCTGCGCCGGAGCAGACGTGGCAGGTGAAGTCTACCTCCACACTGGGTTCTGTGAAAGGGAAGAAGTGTGGGCGGAAGCGAGTTTTCACTTTCAGCCCCATCAACTGGCGAGCGAAATAGGAGATTGTTCCCTTGAGGTCGGCGAGCGAGACGTTTTTATCCACATATAGCCCTTCCACCTGATGGAAGTTGGCACTGTGGGTGGCATCGGGGGTGTCACGCCGATAGCACCGACCGGGCGCAATGATCCGCACTGGTGGTGAGTGTGACTCCATATAACGAACCTGAACGGGGGATGTGTGGCAACGTAGCAGGTTGCCGTTGTCGAGGTAGAATGTGTCTTGCTCGTCGCGGGAGGGGTGATCGACCGGTGTATTCAGTGCGTCAAAATTATGGTAGGTGTCTTCAATGTCGGGACCGTCTGCGACTGTGAAGCCGAGGGTATGGAATATTTCGGTAATTCGTTCGGTGATGGCACTAATGGGGTGGCGTGAGCCGAGTGAATGCCATTGTCCGGGGAGGGTGAAATCGAAACTTTTGTCTCGAATTGATTCGACTTCAGTCTCGATGATGATTCGTCGCTCATCTATCTTTTTCTGAAGTGCCTTTTTGAGGTCGTTCGCCGCCTTGCCCATTCCAGGGCGGTCTTCCGGGCTACAATCTTTCAGAGACTGCATAACGTCCTGTATGACACCTTTGCGACCCATATATTCGATGCGGACGGATTCCAGCTCATCCATGCTCGCCGCTTGAGCGGCAGCGGAAAGTGCCAGCTCTTTCAACTTTGATATATCAGCGGCGATCATGGGGGGGTGCAAACTCCTACAAAGCCGTCTTTGCCTTCTCCGTAACAGTCTTGAAGCCTTCCGGGTCGAAGATTGCGATTTCGGAGAGCATCTTTCTGTTAAGATTGATGTTGGCGATATTCAGACCGTTGATTAAACGGCTGTAGGTGATATTGTTGACTTTGCAGGCTGCAGATATTCTTGCGATCCAAAGTTGCCGATATTGTTGTTTCTTCTGTTTGCGTCCGACATAGGCATGTTGCATCGCCTTATCGACAGACTCTTTCGCTGTTCGCAGGAGGCGATGGCGACCGCCACGGAATCCGCGGGCCTGTTTGAGAATGCGTTTTCTCTTTTTGCGTGATGCTGGTGTGCTTCTTGCTCTTGGCATAATCTTGCTCCTGAACCTAATTGGCTATTTGTGTTTTAACTCGTTTGGTGTCCGCTTTTGACAGCATATGGCTACCGCGAAGCTGGCGTTTACGCTTTGACGATTTGCCCGACAAAAGGTGGCGTCGTCCCGAAGCCTTGCGTTTAAACTTGCCGGTACCCGTTTTTTTGAACCGCTTGGATACCGATTTTCTTGTTTTTTGTTTTGGCATAATAATCTCTCTCTTCCATCGAATTTACAAATTCAAATCAGGCGAGCCGATCCGGCTGAATTGGAGAGGCCGCCATCTTTTCCGCCTTTTACGGGGAAAGAAGAGGTCTTGTAGTGGAAAAAAATGTATTTGTCCAGCCTTTAAGTTGGAATTGTTTACAGTATTTATGCTTTGCAAGCATCGTAAATATTCAGCAATATGCGCGAAACAATGAAAGTTGTCTGGAGATGCTGATGAGAAATGTTAAGAAAAAGGTTGTTGCAGGCGTTGTTGCGTTCTGTATCCTGCTGACATTACTGTTTGGAATGTTCAAGAACGTTGTGATTAGAAAGGTGCTTTGCAGCAGGCTTGAATCACAAACTGGATTTGAAGTGGAGCTGGACGGATTGAGATACAATCCATTGAAAACCACAATTACGCTTTCAGGATTTCGACTGAAAAACCCTGAAGATTTCGGGAATAGTGTTGCGCTTGAAATTAAGCGTCTTTACATCGATACCAGTCTGAAATCGTTGTTTTCAGATGAGGTTTGGTTACAGGAGTGTGATATAGATATCGACAGAATACACATTGTCACAAATCCTGACGGTGAGAGCAACATAGACCGTCTGGCAAATCGGCTTCAGCAGAACGTGAACGCGAAAATCGGCGGAAAAATTCCGCCATCGGCGGCGCGTGCGGGGACGGGGTTGAACAGTGGTGATGCCTTTTCACCGTCTGTGCCGCCCGTGTTGCCGGATGAGAGTGAGATAACAATTGGCAAATTGAAAATACGGTTGGGCAAGGTGGTCATGCAGTCTTCGTCTGTTGCGGGGAGCGAATCGCCGCAGGAGGTGTATGTGATAGACAAAACATTCAAATTTAACAATGTCGATGATCTCGATCCCGTCACGCAACAACTGATGATCGCGATTCTCATCAGTACGGGACCGGATTTGCTTGAAGCTTTCTAACACAGATTGACAATATGTTTGCTTTTCGGGTTGGAATGCGTACTATCCGACCTCTTTTGTTTATTTCCTGGAAGGTATTTTATGGTTAAGGGTATTAGAAATCTGGCGATCATCGCGCATGTCGATCACGGTAAGACGACTTTGGTGGACGAAATAATAAAGCAGGCGCATCTGTTTCGCGACAACGAGGATATGCGCACTTGTGTGTTGGACAGCAACGATCTTGAACGTGAGCGGGGCATAACAATTTTGTCCAAGAACATCAGTGTTCGTTATCGTGATGTGAAGATTAATGTGATTGACACTCCGGGGCATAGTGATTTTGGAGGGCAAGTGGAAAGGGTTTTGAATCTCGCGGACGGGGTGCTTCTGCTGGTGGATGCGGCGGAGGGACCGATGCCCCAGACCCGCTTTGTTCTGGACAAGGCACTGGAGCTGAAGCTCAAGCCGGTGGTGGTGATCAACAAGATTGATAAACCGGATGCCCGTCCCGAGGAGGTTCATGAGATGATTTTTGATCTCTTCATTGAACTTGAGGCCAATGACGGGCAGCTCGATTTTCCGCTGATTTACGCGAGTGCCAAGGACGGGTGGGCGGACACGGAACTTGATGGACCGCGTGATTCGATCCTTCCGCTGATGGACGCGATTATAGACCACATTCCGCCACCGGAGAAGAGGGACGGACCGGTGCAGATGCAGGTGACAACTCTTGACTACAATGATTATTCCGGGCGGATTGGGATTGGGCGTGTTTACCGGGGGGTGCTGGAGAAGGGGCGACCGTTGATGCGCATCAGCCGACGCGGTGAAAACACGAAGACCAGCCTGAAACAGCTTTTTGTGTTTGAGGGATTGGGGCGTAGCGAGACCGACCAAGTGAAGTGTGGCGATCTTTGTGCCATAGTCGGCATTCCTGATATCGATATTGGCGACACTATCGCGGATGTAGAGAATCCTGAGGCGTTGCCACCAATCAGCATTGATGAACCAACCATTTCGATGGTGTTCAGGGTGAACGATTCGCCGTTTTACGGTCGGGACGGCAAATACATCACCAGCCGGCATTTGCGCGAGCGTCTCTTCAAGGAGACGCAACGCGATGTGGCTTTGAGGGTGGAGGAGGTCGCGGGTGACTCTTTCAAGGTGAGCGGGCGAGGGATTCTGCATCTAGCTATTCTCATAGAGAATATGCGACGTGAAGGATTCGAGATGTCTGTTGCCCAGCCACATGTTATTCTGAAAGAGAGGCATGGAAAGAAGGAGGAGCCTGTTGAGATATTAAAGGTTGATGTGCCGGATCAACACGCTGGCAAGGCGATAGAGCTGGTTGGTATGCGCAAGGGTGAGATGGTTGACATGGTTCAGCACAGTAACCGCAAGATGATAACATTCAATATTCCCACCCGTGGGCTGATAGGTATTCGGAGCAAGATGCTCACATCGACCGCCGGCGAGGCGATTATTTCACATCGGTTTTTGCGTTACGAGCCACACAAAGGTCCAATCCAGCAACGTGTTAACGGTGTGATCATCAGCCAGAGCAAGGGACCGGCTGTGGCGTTTGCGATTGATGGTCTTCAGCAGCGTGGCACATTCTTCATCGACACGGGCGATGAGTGTTATGAGGGTATGATTGTCGCCGAGCATTGCATCGACAAGGACTTGGTTGTGAACATTCAAAAGGCAAAACAGCTCACCAATATGCGTGCATCTGGGTCTGACCGGGCGATGAAGATTGCGCCACCACAAAAACTCAGTCTTGAAGAATCGCTCGAATACATCGCGGACGATGAGCTTGTTGAGATAACGCCCAACTATGTTCGTCTTCGCAAGAAACTCCTTTCTGAGATCGAGCGCAAGCGTCAGCGGCGGGGCTGAGAGGACGCGATTGTCGCAAAAACAGAAACCTTTCGCGAAAGCGAGAGGTTTCCGGTTCAGTCGGGTTGGTTCCAAAGATGAACTCAAAGGCGTTCAGTATATTGTCCCTGTCGGGATCTTTATTCAGTCCTGCGTCGGAGTGATGGCGGTTTCCCCGGTGGAGTGTTTTAGCCCGAATATTGCATGAGTAGCTGATGCTTTCTTGCAAAGGCGCAATA
>CAYTQP010000094.1:0-8999 GCA_964440175.1 uncultured Verrucomicrobiota bacterium | reverse complement strand
AGATGGCTACATGAAAATATCTCTTGTTTTGCGACATTTTATTTTACAATCCACGGTAATGTAAAATAAGGGCATCTGTCCGCAAGCCAGTTCTTTCATATCAGGATCACTGAAAATAAACCTCATCCATGTTTTCAACAAGCACATTGTCTTACCGCGACTAACACCTGCACCTTCAACCGCTATGCGTTTTATCTGACGCAGACAGGCTATTATTCCTGCAACTATTGCGGGTCGATTTTCATCACTCTGAAAATACAGCACTCATAATCCCCGCCCCCACCCCGCAAACGCTGTCTGGGGAAACGAATGATTAGTGTGTTATTTAGTGCAGGTTTTCTGCTTGTGTATCATCCTTGTTGTTGTTGCATTTTGGCGATTTTGCGGAGTGTTTCGAACGACGGCAAGCCTGTTCGTGCGCGGCAGTTGGTCTGTCGCCGCATATCCATAAACTCGTTCCAGCTATGACGCGCGATACTCTCGTAACGCTTAGCCACGTCATCCTTACCCATTAACTGTTCGCCATACGCACGAATCAGAAGTCCGTCGATCATCGACAGCACTCTATGACGTTGCAACTCATCAATTGGCGCGTTACTCATGAACGCGATTATACTTTCATATGTCTGCCCTTTTATCTCGGGTATATCCAGCTCTTTTATTCTTGCGAAAATTGCGCGGGATTCCGCGTCACGCTTGTAGTAAAAGTTGAGCATCATTGCGTCAACAAGGAAGTTTTTATACGCCTCGTCAAAGGTGGTAATGCGGGTGCCGGATTTAAATGCGTCCTTGAAGGCCTCTTCAACATAGGGGTAGATGTCGAGATCAGGGAGATTTGCGAGTTCTCCATCTTCTATAATGAATCTCCCCCGCTGGAAGAGCGCAATGAGTGACTGAAAAATCATACGATTCAGTGACTGACGTTCAAATGCTGTTTTGGCATAGGGGAGTCCGCAGACCGCCCAGTAGAGGGATTGGGTCTCGGGTATCCGCCAGTCTAGATGCCCATACTTCTGTTCGAGTGCCTCCATCTTTTCCAGATCGAGCTTGTAGGTGTTGATCAGCGCCGATTTACGCAAAAATATAATCAGCTTATCGCCCCCTTCCTGATGTCGCGCAAGAATTTCGTTCATTTTTGCTGTGCGTGCATCGTTGGAGATCCAGCGAAGATCAAAAGGCTCAATCTGCGCAGAGCGGATATCCTCTACTAATTTTTTAACATCATCAAATTTCATCAGTTTTTTATGAGTTGTTGGAATTGCGTGCATGGCTGCGTAGTCTGGACGTGGACCGTTAAGTACAGAATCCATATCCTTATACCACTTGCGTTTGTAGAGCCAGTGAGCCTGATCGCTGTCACTTCCTATTTTGTGCTGAAAGAGCCAACCAAGCTCCTTATAGAGTTTCGCGCTACCCCGATTGTAGAAAAGCCCTTCGTCGCGCAGGAGCGTTACTCCGTGACGAACCCAGCGCCAGCGGTCTTCGTAATTGCTCATCAATACACTGATATTATAGCTTAGATTCCACGCCTGAAATGTCCAGATAGCTGCCGAGCGCGGTTCGAGCTTAGTAATCCAGTCGGAAAGTTGAACCAGCTCAAAATATTTGCCTTCGGTCTGCAGGCGAGAGAGACGTACCCAGAGGAGATCGACGAGCAAACCGCGGAAGCCACCGAGTGCCACAGTGGTGAAAGCGACGAGCGGAGGAGTATTCTCCAGTGCCTCTGCCTGATTAAGGTGATATGTGTCACGCATCTCCACAAGTTGGTCGTGTCTGCTGCCTGCAATCCATATGCAACCGCAAGCGGTCAGCAGTAATATCGCTGTTGTAAATCTAGTCATTGCCAAAATCACCTTTGCGGAAGTGCCAGCTCCCGCCGTTTGAATATCCATGCACTTAAAATCGAAATGATGCCGCAGTATATAACTATGCGGTACAGAAACACGCTACCCAGCAGACGCCACGAGACGTAGCGACCGGTGGCGCAGAGTTCCAGAGCATTCGCGCCCCTCAGCGGCGCGACAATTGTGTTGAGTCCGATAAAGACGTAGTGAACCGCGCCGTTCACGAAGTTGTTGAAGCTGGCGGTCCCCGGCGCGGCGAGTGATGAATTTCCCAGATATTGCGTCTCATTCGCCATATCATGGATATAGTTGTTCATAAACACCAGTAGCAGGGCGAAAATTGAAGTGAATGCGGCAACAGGGGTAGAGAAGAATGCCCCCATACTAACAGCAATTGCAGCGAGAAACGCAATCTGTAAAAAGAGTATCAGTAACGTTCGAAAATATGTCATCTCGAAACCGCCGGCATGACTGAGAACTTTGATGCTGTCATCGGGGAAGAAGATCACTGTCGCCCTCTCATCAAGGTTCTTGTATTCGACCTGAAGAATACTGTGACCAACGAGAAAATGCCCCGGAATATCTATCTGATTATCCTGTTTTGTTGTCGTAATCGTCTCTTTCTCGTATAATACTTTCGAGTCCGCATCACTAATCCGCCAGCGTCCGGTGAGCGCAATCCCTCCTATCGTTGAACTTGACGCACGATATTCGATCGTCAGCACCTTGTCATCCGATCGCTGCGGGAGACTAAACAACCAGTTGCAGGACTTGCCCGGCGCAATAGTCTGGCGAGTTCGAATTACGTTTTGCCTCGCGGCCTCACGCAACTGACTCATACTGTAGTCGGCAGAGATCGCGTTATTTTTGCGGGCAATCTCTATTACATTGTCGATAGATTCACTCAAATCCGGAGGTGCTTCAGGCATAGTTTCAATGCGCCCGACAAGCAGGCTTTTGCGGAGCGCGGACTTTTCGGCGGTCGTCAACCGGGCATCGCGCAAGTTCCACATCAGCATGCCATAAACCGTTATGCCTGAAAACAAAATCAGCAAAAAGACAGGAATCAGCAACCCCAGCCACTTACCCAGCCACATCTGGAACGGGTGAACCGGTTTTGTCATCGTCATCTGAATCTGTTTGGTGTCAACCTCCTGCGATATTGAGGCGCATCCGGCCCAGATAGTCGCTATGGCGAGAATGACACGGACAAAGTTCAAGGTATAATCTATCAGTATGCGAATGTGTCCGGAGAGCGTCCCATCGCCCTTGACCGTCAGGGGAATGCCGATGATAATCACACCAAGTAATAAAAGCAGGGTTAGAACAACCCGCGACCTGAAAGCGGTGCGCATGGAGATTGAGGCTATGGCAAGGATACGGCGCATTTCAGTCTTCCTCCTCCACAATGCGTGACTGATCGGACAAAAATCCGCTGACACCCTTAACCGGAGTAACTCCGGAATCAGCGGTCATGCCGTCACGAGCCTTCTCGATAACATCGAGAAAGAACTCTTCGAGGTTCTTACGGGGATGACCCAGCTCCGGTGTGCTTCCGATGAGTTTACGGAGAGCGTTCAGCGTTTCCTCCAACTTCTCTTTGGGGAGATCCGGCAGTATTATCTGATGGCGGTCTTTCTCCTCCAACATCTCACGCATAGGTCCGGTCGCCTGGATTTCACCATTGTAGAGTATGGCAATCCTGTCACACACATCCTCGACATCCGCAAGCAGATGCGAGGAGAGCAAGACTGTCTTGCCTCGACTGGCAAGCATGATAATCAAATCTTTAACCTGCCGACATCCGAGCGGATCAAGACCGGCTGTCGGCTCGTCCAGCAGAACGAGGTCCGGGTCGTTGATGAGTGCCTGCGCCAAACCAATGCGCCGCGCCATCCCTTTGGAAAATTCACCCACAAGACGCTTGCGTGCATGAGAAAGCCCCACCATCTCGAAGAGATCGTTAATACGTCGTTTGCGCTCAGCAGAGTCGAGATTGAAAAGCTTGCCGTAGAAATTAAGTGTCTCCTCCGAGGATAGATATGGATAGAGATATGACTCCTCGGGAAGATATCCAATGCGTTGCTTAACTTTCACATCGGACGGCGGCTTACCGAGTACGGAAAGTTTGCCGTCGCTCGGATGCAACAATCCAAGAATCATTTTGATGGTTGTACTCTTTCCTGAACCGTTTGGTCCCAGCAATCCGAACACCTCTCCTCGTTTTATCTCAAAAGAGATGCCACGAACAGCGTGAACTTTTGGCCGTCGCCAAAAGTCGTGAAATACCTTATGCAAATTGTTTGTTTCGACAGCAGGTTTCATATTTTTCAGCCTTATTTCATTTCTGTTTTCTTGAATGAGTTAATTCCAAACAGCAGACATCCGCAGATATAGAAGCCCGCGTAGAGCGTTACGTGCAGTATATATGTCCACGGGATTTTCAAACCGTTGCGAAGAGCGTCCGTCACCCAGAAATGTTGCCAGTTAGGAATAATACGATAACAGATATTCGCCCAAATATTGGTGTCGGCAATACGTCCGAACAGATAGTCCGACATAAGCCCGATCATGAATATTGTGCCGCATATAGAAAGGGTTGGGACGGTATCAAATTTAGTCGCTAGACTTGCGGCGATGGCACTTAGCATAACAATTGCAATTGAGATCAGCAACGCGACAGGAAGTATTTCTAGGCGGTAGTTTGCCGCAAAATGCGTAAATTCCAGTTTCGTGCCCACAAACCCGTTGAGAATGAAGACAGCTGCAACCAATATCAGCAAAGTTATGAAGGCATTGGAAGCAAACGGACGCCTAGTCTTAAAGTTGATTCCAGCCGAAATGAGATATGCCAGCGGAAATGCTGCCACCAGAGTGAATGCGGAAAATTTATCTATGAAAAACGCTTCAACAGTGGTGCGTGCGCTGATAACGGCGGACAGTGCTGCGCCCAGCGAAAACATTGCAAGCACAGCGACAATACCGGTAAACTTGGCAAGGAAGAAGAGTGTGCGACCCACCGGCTTGCTGAGTATCACGGATGCCGTACCGCTGTCTATCTCGTGCGACAGCGAGGAGCATGCCGCATACCCGCCCAGTAATAGACCGCAGGCAAACTGGATGGCCAAAGCACTGTCGATCATAAGTTTTTGGGTCTCGCCCAGTGTATGCGACACAATCAGCGGGAGTACGGCAATAAACAGCAAACAGAACGTGAAGAGCAGAAGCGAGATCGGCTGTCGTATAATCTCCAGCGCTGTTAATCGGCTGATCGAAATAAACTGTCTTATGGTATTCATGTTACGATATTTATTCCTTTGTCATCTCAACAAGCATATCATTAAGATAGAGCTGAGCAATCATTTTCACATCGAGCGAGTGACCAGCCTTGTATGAAATAACTTTGCCGGCGAAACGACCCTCGTCCATCAGATTGAGTGCTGCATTCAGATCGAGAGCGGCGCGATGCCAGATAGCCTCAAGTGCCTTTCCATCGTGAACAAGTTTCGGCTCATTTATGTAGCCGTTCCCGCCGGCAATCAGGATGTTGTTCCTAGTATAACCGAGGTTGCGCACATCCGCAAACAGTTTGCCGATTGTTGTGCAATAGAATTTTCTGGCGGCGCTCGTGTTTGTACGTGCCACGGCACCATGCCGAAACTGCTCTTCGGTCAGTGTAACGCGCAGGCGCTGCTTTCCAATTGCTGTCTTGAAGTCGATGGCGCAATCCATATCAACCTGCCTGCGACCGTTCTTCGCAGGTTCAAAGATGAGAAAGCTTCCGCGATCGTTACAAATGGAGCATCGTTCCTTTACGGTAAAATAACGAATCGGTTTATCAAGCTCTTTGCGTCCGACCCCGTCAAGTGCTTCGATTAAATCCAGACTGCCACGATCGAATAGTGGCGGATCGCCAGAATCCATTCGCACAATGACATTGTCAATATTAAGTCCCTGTTTGAGCGCAATAATGTGCTCGACCATGCGGACGTAGTTATGGGGATCGCCGCTACGTAGCACAATATTGCTGACTAGATAACCCGTAGTCCAGACATTCCGTATGGAGACGCGGGTCGGCAGGGCATCTGGAAGATCGGTGCGGTCAAACCACCAACCCCCACTCTCTGCCGGCAAAAACTCCATAGATGTGATAGATTTATTGGAGAAGGTTCCCCCACCCTGCACGCGAACCGGCTCCGCAATTGTTGTTTGTCTGCCGTTACACGGAGATTCTTCCTCCGAAATAAGCTCCAAATCACACTCCTGCGCCGCAAAGCAGTCGTACGAATGCTTCAATGCCTCTTCGTTCCCATCAAGGATTTTACCGTATATCTCGTTCCGCATATTGCTCCAAAAAAAATTAGGCGACACCGTAGCAAAACAGAACAAAAAAATCAACCTCAAAGCTCCCGTAATTTGCCGCAAAAATGCGCGTTTTATCCATCTCCCCAGTTTAAAAAGGCTGTTTATTTTGGCGATCTTATCCGGCAAGAGGCTGTTACAAGAGGAATGGCAAAGGCGAAAAAGCGCTTGTTTTAGACGATGAACAGTATAGATATTAAATTTGGCACGTATCAATTTTACAAATGCGACATACATACTGGACCATGTATCATGCCTTTGAGCATGTGAATGATTTGGCAAATTTGTCTACCCTGACGAATCCCCCGGCAAAGACCATGCCAAGCTATGGTGGAAACGGCTTAAGAAAGATAAAGTTGATTATTTTATCGAGGTGACAACTGACTATGCTCACTTACGTCGCGGCAATAAAAGAAAGGGAATTCTCGCCGCCATTAAATATTTCATAAAAAACCGTGATCGCATGATGTATACCACTTTTCGTAAGCAATGTCGCTTTGTTGCTCCGAGTGATGTATGAGTTCGGATGCAAAGCTGTCATCGGGGAAAGGCGCAAACAATCGGGCATGTTTTGGCACGTGGACGGTGCTCAAAATGTTCTCTCCATTCGTTGCGTTGTTAATGACGGAAACAACGAAATGTCGCATAACGATAACGTTCATGTCCTGCACCCGGACCACTGTGTCCGTGATTCGATGCTGTTCAGAAAATACTGATCGCGTTATAAGGAGATATCCACACGCGACAGAGTGAACCCGGTCACTCTTTCGTAAACTTCCTGAATCTAATCATATCCTCGGCATAAAGGAGTTGAGGATAAACCAGAATTACCGTCCCCTCAAACCCATTGCCATCCTCTTTGGACGAGAGTTCCAGACGCCCGACCATCACACAGCGATTGGCACGCTCAGATTCCCGAAGGAAAGCCATGATTGATGACAAGCTTCCGCTCAACGCCACCTTCACCTGATAAGGAGCCATTCCGAGATAGACACGTCCCCCTGCCTGCTGAAGATTCCAAGATGCATCTATGCCAAACGGGAGCTTTAGACCCCGAGGTGAAAACGTTATATCCAACTCAGATTCGACATGCAACGAACTCAACTGCTTCACGCACCAAAACTCCGCATCGCCAGCGGGTGCGAACTCCCGACCGGACTTATCCAGCACTTCAGCGACTCGCCCTCTCAGCATGGAGAAGGTTGAACGGATTTCCGCACTCTGACGTTCGATATCCGCGACTTCTCGACGAAGGCTCTTCCCTTCGCTACTCAGCCCGCGCACATTGACCCACAAGACTCCGTTAACCATCAGGAAAATAAACAGAGCTATGGTTGTCCACTTCCGAGTCAAAGTCATATCAGGCATCCAGTTCTGAGTTTTAAAGCACGAATATCACACATGGAACGAATTATTATTGCGTTATTGGATGCCACACAAACTCCTTCTCAAGGGATGCGCTAAGTCGCCAACGGTTAAACGATGGTTCCAGCTCTTCATCGTCTTCATCTTGAGGTAAATTTTTAAAAGAAGACGACATATCAAAATTGATCCGATCCAAAAAGGAGGGAAAGACATACTTCCCGTTTCCTGTTCCTGAATCGACCAAGTCGACAGAAACATCCCCCGGCACCGCCAGGGCATGAGTGAAAAAGGGGGTCTGAAGATTTTCCGGCAACGGGCGGTATAAAAATGAACGATCTATAAAGATATGCTCCAATGACAGTTCAGGAGGAAGATCAAAGAAATGCTCTAATTGCCGGAGTGGAACCTGAGATATCCTATTCCATCCTTCCAGTTCGCTCAGAATCGAAATCGCGAGCATGCCTGTCCGCTGGTCGGCACGGAGGAGTTTAAGTTCCTTCAACAACCCATCCCGTTGCATCCGCAACACGGAGAGACCTTTCCCCCTCACCATCAAAGAAACCGACAGAAAAACAAACACACCCACAGTAAGTGCCAAGAAAACACACAACGCTGTCACCGAAGAGACTGCTCCAGTGGATTTAGAGGGAGAACGACTCACCGCAACCGCCAATCATTATTAGTTGACCGCCAACGCATCATCCCAGCCGATCTCTTTCCAATACGTCACTTTCGGAGTCGAATAACCAACTGGCATACCAGGCGGCTGAATCGTTTTAAACTGGGTGTCGTAGGCGATAAAACGTTTTGGCGGACTGTACAACTTCGTAGTGTACCATGCATACGAATCCTGCGCCGTCCACAAGCTGATATATGAACCTGTGAATTTATATTTGACACCCGTCCACTTTTCCCGAAAACGCACCAAATTATGCGCTCCCCCCGTCTTTCTGCCATATTTGTTATCGGGATCAGCATATCCAATCATGACGGCGGCGTGAACATCGGTCTCCTTCGCCCCATCTGGCTTCTTCTTTTTTGAATTTTTATCGTTCCAGCCGCTTGATAACACCGTGAGATTGTCGGCGGCAATCAACGCAGGAACTGGATCCTTGGCATTGTAATCCCCTTCGACATACATTGTGCGATGGCTGGCGACAGTAAATCCTGCCGAAGGTCCGTCGGTCAGATCATACCCGTTCCGCAAACGAACAGCAGGTTTGATTTTGCTGGACCTGGGATCCTCAACCTCGACGTACACAATCGCGGTGTCCTTGTACTTATCGATCAGCTTATCTACATAAATATCGACCATCTGCATCTGCTGGTAACTCGATCCCGGTTTATTACGTTTGTACGCTTTTTCACTTTCCCGGGGATCATAAAATTCGGAATGAACGTTGATCCAACCATCGTTCACTACCGCAT
>CAYTQP010000093.1:0-9250 GCA_964440175.1 uncultured Verrucomicrobiota bacterium | reverse complement strand
CTGTCAACCCGGCTCAAATAGCGCGGTTAAGCATCCATTCCTCAAGTATCGGCTCCGCTCCGTTTGCACCGGTGATATTGAGACGGAAAACCCGACCCTTAGCAGGAGGAAACCGCCCGGAAAATCCGTTCCCGCTTGTCTTCCCTTTCAACAGCCGTTTCCATTCCCCGTCCTTTTTTACCAATAGTTCAAAGGGCTGACTGAAATCTCCGTGGTGACGACCTTTCTCAACCAATATCATATTTTCAACACGAATCTCCTCACCAAGATCAACCTCAATCCAGGCGGAGGTCTCACCCTTCTCCGCCATCCATTTGTTTTTCGGACGACCGTCAAAGAGGTTGTCAACGGAGGTTCCCCCGGCGGTTGATGATGCGCTTCCCTTCCTGCCAATGGTCGGAATCGGCAACGCCTTCACTTCCCCTTCAAACTCCACCACCACTATGGAGATAACCGGATCAGGGGCATTGACAGGTGTCGCAATCTCAATACCGGTGTCGGTAGGGACAACGGAGAGTGTCCGCTCCGGATCCGCGAGAAGATACGTGCGGATAACTTTGTTCTTCAATGGAAGACGCAACCCTCGTCCGGCAGGCCAGTCGTAGACGTGCAGGTAGAGCTTCCCGCTCTTCATCGTTGCCCGCCCGAAAGGAAGATACGGGAAAGGACTGGCCCGGGTTCCATAGACCGCCTCATGATTCAACTTCATCCAATCACCAATAAATTTCAACCTCTTCACACTCGCCTCTGGAAATTCACCCAGCGAAGTCGGTCCGACGTTCAACAGGAAGTTGCCCCCCTTGCTCACAATCTCCGAAAGCTTCAGTAAGAGTTCTTCGCCCGACTTCCAGTTGTTGTCATACGACTTATAACCCCAGGTGTTGTTCATTGTCATACAGACCTCCCAGTTGCGACCGGGATAACCTGTGGCGGGGATAAATTGCTCCGGGGTCTCAAGATCACCGCCAAATTTCCGACCCAGACGGTTGTTGGTGATCAGCGTCGGATAGTCCTTGATAATTTCGGCAAATCTGGCCGAGCGCTCCTCCGTCATGCCGGTTGGGGTGTCCCACCACAAAATATCAACAGGCCCATATTTTGTCAGTATCTCTTTCACTTGCGGAATAGCGATTTTGTCTATATATTCGTCCATATCACCCTCCTGCGCAGGATCCCAGTGCCCGTTATGAGCCTTTGTGTAGGCATCAATCCTGTCTGCGTCGGGATTGTCCCAGCCCTCTTTGGTTAGACGGCGGGCGGCGGCACCGCCGGGATGATTCCAGTCCTGTGCCTGCGAGTAGTAGAAGCCAATTCGCATCCCTTGCGCACGGCATGCCTTCACCAGCGGAGCCAGCAGGTCTTTTCCATACGGGGCGGCATCGACGATATCCCAATCCGTCACCGCCGAATCGAAAAGGGCAAACCCGTCATGGTGTTTTGAGGTGATAACAATATACCGCATTCCCGCGTCCGCCGCCATTCTCACCCAGGCTTCAGGGTCGTAATTAACAGGATTAAACTCTGCGGCGAATTTTCTGTATTCGACCATTGGAATCTTACCCCGGTTCATAATCCACTCCCCCACCCGCCCGATCCGGTGACCGTCATACGTCCCCGCCGGCACAGAATAGACCCCCCAATGAATAAACATCCCGAACTTTGCGTCCTTCCACCACTCCATCTTCCCCGCTTTTGATGTCTCTTCCTGAGCATTCCCCTCCGCTCGAACAGGCGAAGAGACCAGCAGGCACATCGTCAGCAACGCCCAAACAATCAGTTTCAGACAACTTCCCATATCATATACTCCTAATCTTCACCTAAATATCATTCACAAGTCAGCGTCAACTCCCGTCCGCCTCAAGCGGTCTGCACACGAGGAGACGAAGCATCACAAGATGTCCCATTCTCTATCACGCCTTTCCCGCAAAGTCTAGCCGGAAATGATATACTCTATATCTCTCCGCTTCATTGAAAAACGTACATGACCACATCAAACGCCTCAGCGTAATCGTGCGTCACATAGAGCGGGGTGCAAGCGGGGTTTGCCTGAAGGCGGACGAATCATTTCCATCCGCAATCCCGGCGTTCCCGGCTCTGAACAAGCGTGTGATCACATCGCCATGAATTCAGGGAAAAACGCTTTCCGTCCCTTGCGAGCAATGGTTTGCGAGCACAAACAAGAAATTCGGACTAAGCCAAACATGTTTGGTCTATCGAATTTCGAGTTAGAACGCCCCGAAAAATATACTGCTGAACATTGTGATAGGCGAGGTTTCGCGAATGTCATCAATTGCCGCGCGTGCCTCAACCATCAGGAGTTTGACCTCCGTGTAGAGATCGTCGTCATTGATCAGTTTGCCGAGTGAGCCCTCGCCTTCTTCGATTGATTTCGTTATATTTTTTATAGACGCGATGGCATCGCTCAAATCCTGCTGCATCGGATCGTCCGGCGACAACAGTTTTCCGAGAACTCCGTCACCTTTGGCCAGACGATCGCTTATCTCCTTCAAATTCGCGACACTGGCCTGCAGATCGTCGTACATTGTCATATCCTTTGAGAGCAGTTTTCCGAGCGTGCTATCTCCCGCCGACAAACGCTCGGAGACATTTTTCAAATTCGCTGTTATAGCATTCAACTCATCGTAGAGTGCATCATCCATAACCAGCTTACCAAGGGTGCCTTCGCCAGAGCTGATCTTCTCCGCGACTATTTTGATGTCCTCCACCACCATGGCGAGATTCTCAAGCACCTTGCCGTCCTCCAGCGACTCACGGATCATGGCTATGGTGTCGGTCGCCTCACTGATAACATCCTTGGGCGGGAGTCCTTCCAGAATAAATCCTTCCGCAATTTCCGGTTTCGATTCCGATCCGGGAGTCATAACCAGACGTTTTCCACCCAGCATTGATGCCGCGACGATCTCAACCTTATAATCCTCGGTGAATTTGATCGGTTTCTTCAATGATGCCGTCAAAATAACATCATTGCGACCTGCGTCTATCAGGGATATCTTCCCGATATCGACGCCACGCATAAACACTTTATCGCCTTCTCTCAACCCCATGACATCGTCAAAACGCACTTTGATATCGTAATTTTTCACAAAGATATTGTCCTGACTCAATATAATTGTGAACACACCCAGTGCCAGCAGCACCATAAAGATGAAGGCTCCAACCGTAACCTCCATGGACATCTCTTTCATTCTGCTCTTGTTCATAACTGCCCTTTCTCCCAGCTTCCTCTGGTCGTTATATATTGAGACTCAAGGAAACTCTTGACAACTTTATTTTCAGACCTGATAAACTCTTGCGGAGTCGCAATCTCCACCATCTTCCCCTCACTTATCACACCAATGCGCGTTCCTATTGAAAGTGCACTGTGCAAGTCGTGGGTCACAACCACACTGGTCACATTGAGCTTCACCCGCAAACGTTCAATGATCTGGTCTATCTTGCGCGAAGTGGCAGGGTCCAGACCGGAGGTCGGCTCATCGTACAGGATGATCTCCGGCTCCGTGATGATGGCACGCGCCAGCCCTGCCCTCTTCTGCATGCCTCCGGATATATCGGACGGGTACTTGTGTTTCGCCGCCTGTAAATCAACCATAGCCAGTTTCTCATCCACCAGTCGGTCAATCTCCGCTGGAGACATTTTCGTGTTCTCCCGCAACGGAAGCCCTACGTTTCCCCCGACATCCATCCACTGCATAAGCGCGCCGCCCTGAAAAAGCACTCCGAAGCGACTGCGGATTTTTTCGAGATCACGTCCCTCCGCCTCGCTGATAACATCATCGCCGATAAATATCTGCCCTTCATCGGGGCTGAGCAACCGAATCATATGCTTGAGCGTCACGCTCTTGCCTGCACCGGATGCCCCCACTATCACGAAAGTTTCACCTCTCTTAATTTCGAGATCCAGTTTGTTCAAAACTGTCTTTCCGCCCAGATTTTTAGTAACCTTATGAAAACGTATCATCGATAGAACATCCGTGTTATTATGTAGCCCAGCACCAGAATTGTCAGGAACGAGATCACCACTGTTTTACGCGTCGCCTGCCCCACCCCGACAGCACCGCCAATCGCCGAAAAACCTTGCTGACAGGCGACAGTCGCGATGACCGTTCCGAAAAGAACGGCCTTGAACAACCCCATATACAAATCCTTGTTCCGCACAAACTGCATTGCATTATCGAAATACGCGGAGAAATGAACGCCCAACTGCGTCATTCCAACAACCGCCCCTCCGATAATTCCGATAACATTTGTATAGACCGTCAGAATAGGCATCATCAGCATCAGGGCGACCAGACGTGGCATAACAAGGAAACGCGCCGGATTGATGGACATCACCTCCAACGCCGCCACCTCTTCAGAGACAGTCATTGTCCCCATCTGCGCGGCGATTGCAGAGCCCACACTGGCGGCGATGATTAAGCCAGTCATAAACGGGCCCATCTCACGCACCATCACCATTGTCACCGCTGTTCCGATGTTTACCTCCTGCCCATAGCGCCGAAGTGCCAAACCCGTCTGCAACGCGAGAATCATTCCCGTGAAGAGCGCAACGACGGTGATCACCCCCAGGCTCTTTATGCCGGTAATGTACATCTGACACCAAACCTCATGACGGTTTCTCTTCGAAAACATAAAACGCGCCTGTGACAGACTGGCGCAAAGAAGCACTATTCCGCGACCAGTATTCCGCAATGTCAACAATATCTTCCGCCCCAATGCCCCGAAGGGATTCAGCGGCGGCTCAAAATAATCTGGTTCACGTGTTATTATTGTTCTTCTCCATTTTTGCCTGTCTTAAAGAGATACAGCAATTGCCAGCTGGTATCTATACCATTTTTTTTGCGTCCGACAAGCCCGTTTAAAAAAGTCCATCCTCGGCAACCTTCATCTCTCTCCCATGAAAAGAGGGGAAAGAGCGTAAAACTCCTCTTCTTCGTTCCATCCTTTTTATGGCGGTATATCCCCCATAAAAGCTCACTTTCCACCTTATCGCCCGCTCGTGAGCGCTTATACACATTCCACAACGGGGCCCAGTTGCGGTCGATCGGACCGGGGTTTCTGCCGGGGCACAGAGCCAGGCACCGTAACTCGCTGTTCTCGCCATCACGGTCATAGGAATAAAGCGGCCAGAGTTTAAAGTAGCGGCTTATCGGCTTCTCTTCTTTCGATCCGGACTCCACCTTCCACGACTCCGTGTAGTGGTAGTAGAAAGGTAAAATTTTTGTGCGAATCCGCACCGTCTCCCCTTTATCAAAGCGACTGTGCCAGCCAATTGGCCAGATAAAGAACGACTTCATCTCCATCTCCATCACCTTCCTCCCCCAGAACGGCCATAGATAGAGCTTGTCAACGCCGGAACCCACCACCCTCTGGTAGAACGGCCAGGGCGCATATGTGAGATTCCTGCGCTCACCGCGCGTGAAACGAAAGATAGGCGGAAGTATATTCCATGTCTCCTCAATCTCCGTCTTCGTATGTCCCCAAAACGGGAAAAATATATAGCCATAACCCTTGCTACCCTCGCGCAACCAGTGGGAATCCGTCCAGAACGGCCACATGATAAAACGCTTGCGAAAACCGCCTTCTCTATAAGATGTGCCGTAAAATGGAAAGACGCGGAAACGGCTGATCCCCGGTCCCCTGGTTCTGGATATTATCGGGAAAAGCCAACCGTCCGTAACGACATCGTTGACGGAATGCCTTATCCAAATGGGGAAAAGAACAAAGGAGACCTTGTCGCGTGCAAGTATTTCGTGAATTGTGCCGCCCACAGGGAAGATGGCGAAATAGTTTTCGCCGTTTATATCCCGTCCCTGAAAATAGATTGGCAATCCCCATATTTTGTAACGGGAAGCAGAATCGCTCGTGTCAAAATTTCTTCCGAAAACCAGAAGAAAACGCCATGCCTGATAGTTGTCCAGACAGCGCGACACCCCCATCGGCCACAGGAACTCCTGTCGTGAGTACCTGGCGGCAGGTTGCCGCAAGCTCGAATAAAACGGACGCAACGCATAAAAAACCTCTCCGTTCTCACCCTTTTTGGATTCGTATATCGGTCCGCCTGCCTTAAAAACCATATCACCGTAAACATCAGTTCCACGGGAGACAATCGGAGCGGCATCAATACTCTTTACCGACTCAGACGCACCCGCTGAACAGGCAATAAACATTAGTGCCGCACAACAGGGAATCCTTAGATATGACATTTTTTGACAGGCGTTCAATATCAATCGCCCATCACATTGCCAAGTGCTCCAAGAATTGAACCCTCCCCTTGTTTCTTCCCGCCCGCCGAAGGGGCGTGCGCCAATATCCTGTCCGCCAAACGCGAGAAAGGCAGGCTCTGTATCCATGCCGTACCCGTGCCTGTGAGAGTCGCGAGGAACAATCCTTCACCTCCGAAAAACATAGATTTCATATTGCCGGCACGCTCAATTGAGTAGTCGAGTGACGGCGAAAACGCAGCGATACACCCAGTGTCAATGATGAGTTTTTCGTTGTTCAACTCCCGTTTTATCACAGTGCCGCCCACATGCATAAAGACCTTGCCGTCACCTGTCAGCTTCTCCAGAATAAACCCCTCACCTCCGAAGAAACCAACACCCAGACGCTTATTGAACGCGATGCTTACATTTGTGCCCAATGCCGCGCACAAAAAGGCATCCTTCTGGCAAAGTATCTCGCCGCCAACCTCGCTTAAATCGAGTGGAATGATTTTTCCGGGATACGGAGCCCCGAAAGCGACATGTTTCTTGCCTTCAACCTGACTGGTAAAATGGGTCATAAATATGGACTCACCCGAAATCATTCGCTTCCCCGCGCCAAGCAACTTGCCGAGCAACCCCTGCCCAGGCTGAGAACCATCACCCATTTTGGCCTCATACGTTATCCCCTCCTCCATATACGTCATCGCACCAGCCTCCGCAATAACCGTTTCTCCATGATCGAGTTCTATTTCTACCAACTGTAAATCATTCCCGATAATCTTATAATCAATATCATGACTGCTCATTCTTATTCCTCTTTTTTAATAAATTAACAATAAAAAACAACTGACTCTAAAAACTTCACTCTCCATCTCCATCCAGGTAAGAGACCGCCAGCATGCAGACATCATCGACAAACTCTGATTTGCCCGTCACCGCACGAACGTCAGAAACAATTCCATCAAGAATATCGGCAAGCGGTTTGTCGGCAAGCTGAACAAGCTTCGTTTCCAGCCTTTGCAAACCATACTCCTCCCGGTCGGCACACTCCTCTTCAAAAATTCCGTCTGTGTAGAGAAATAACACATCCCCCGGCAACATCTGAAATTCAAAACTTGCAAACGGCAGTTCCAATTCCCCCGTAATCCCGATTGCAGGAGTGGGCACATCCTGCTCCAGTTTAATCAACGCCGTCTCACCGCTTGGCCGGATGATGATTGGATCAGGATGTCCCGCGATACTGAAAGACATCATTCCTGTCGTTGTGTCAAGAACAGCGTATACTGCGGTTACAAAACTGAAGTCTTCCGTGACACTGAAAATCGAGGAATACTCCGCATTGACTTTACTGATAAACTCCCCTGTATCATTTGCGCAAAAAGCGATATCCTCAATAATTCCCCGCAAGGCCGCCGTCACAAGCGCGGCTCTCATGCCATGCCCGCTGACATCCGCCATAAAAAGACCGACTTGCGATTCAGACAGCTTAATAACATCGAAGAAATCACCGCCCACCACACCGCTCGGAATATATATATGCTCAAAATCCAACCGCTTTTTTTCTCCGTCCGCGCCGCAAAACGGGTATTTTCGAGGCAGGAGTGCCTGTTGAACATCACGCGCCATCTCAATATCCATCTCCATCTCGCGGTTTTTACGGCTCAGCTCATCGGTGTAAGCCTCAAGTTTCAACTTTGCCTCCCGCTCCCGCGATATATCCTGAAACGAAAAGATGTAGCCGTTCAACATACCCTCTGTGTTGATATTCTTCACAATGGATGCCTGCACCCATGAGTCTTTCCCCGGACACCCAATAATCCTCAGCTCTCCACTCCACAGCTCATTCGTCTCTAGATGAATCAGTATCTCGTCTATATCCTTTTTACGGAAACACTGCCTTATGTCGCGCCCCGCGATATCCCCGTCCTCGACAACCCCCAACATCTTCCGCAAGGCAGGATTTCCATACGTTAGCTCACACTCTGTGTCGGTGATCGCTATTCCTCCGCCGGCGTTCTGAATGACATTGTATCCCGTTCGCAACTGCTCCTCACGCGCCTGTCTCAAGGTGACATCACGGACAAAGAAGCTTATACACTCCTCTCCCGAAAGATTTATCCTGTTGGCTGACACCTCTGCGGGAAACAAAGAGTTGTCCCTGCGAATACAGGTCGCCTGAATGAGCGTGAAGCGATCTTGCTCCAGATTTTCCAGAATTGTCGGTATAAGCCCGTCGTCAGCGCCGGAAAAGATGTCCACAATGCTTCGCACACAGAGATAGGCCTTCTCACATTTAAAGAAAGTGAGAGCCCGCTCGTTGGCGTTTAAAATCTGTCCGTCTATGTCGGAAACGAGTACTGCGTCGTAGATGTTACGCAGAAGCTGCTGAAACGCCGGACCGCCTAAAGAAGCCATCTCCGGAGAGTCTCGGCGCACAAAAACCTTTCTCTCACGGAGACTGTCCTCTTCGGGCGGAATATCAATCCGCATAGTATCAGATTTTTTATCGTCTATCTCTTTTCCCATTCCCTCGTCTCGCTGTTCGTGATGAACTCGTCCCCCCATTTTAACAGATCGACCTTAGCAAAGAAATAAAAACTACCGCAAAAATAGAGATACCGGCCGACCGAAACTATCCACCGCTTATAACATACCAGATGTAACTATTAGCCGGAACGGTCACCTTCAGCTTAACGGTCATGTTCTCGTCCAGCGTGTGGGTTTTGGAAGTTCCATGCTCATCTCTGAAAACCGCTTTTTTTCTCAAGCCCGTGTAGTAGAGCGGGACACGAATCGTTTTCGTGATCGTACGCTCGATTGGATTGTAGACCGACAACAAACCCTTCTCTTTCAAGTTTGGGTTCACATGCAACATCCAGTCAATATCACGCCCGTCGGCTCGACGACCGTGAACCATATCGCTCTCAAGAATATCGCGATGTCTCTTGAACCAGGCGACACGGCTCTTGAGCATATCCCTCACGCGATCCGTGTCGTATAAACGCGGTCCTCGATAACACGCCTGA
>CAYTQP010000092.1:0-9589 GCA_964440175.1 uncultured Verrucomicrobiota bacterium | reverse complement strand
CGCAGACAATCCGTGTTCCGCCGGAGATGTCTACCAAAGCACGGCCGACCGAACTCTCCATAATCGACTTCGAGATAACAAGGAGTTCAACAAGCATTAAGCTCTGCCGTTGCTCAAAAAGCATTCGAACGCTCTTGATTCCCTCAACAACAAAGGCGGACTGCTCACGGCGATACTTTCGCGATGATAAAAGATGACGCACCCTTTTTATCGTCGAGTTTTCCGCCGATTTTATAATCTCCATATTCCGCATTGTGTTTTTCCACTTTCCGCAAGCTGGACTAGGGCATCAGCTCCATCTTAAACGTTTGCGACAAGTCAGAGCGCACAGACCGATCCGCACCGGCATCCTCCGTGGACGACAAGACTGTCTCCAACCTCAGCACTCCTTTGCACTCCTGTTTTATCAGGTCTCCGGAAACATTAGAGAAAAGGCCTTCGCCAAACAACGAATTTTCACCCAGCCTCACGCACGCCGATCCACCCGGCAGGACGACAACACCATCACTCCCCGCCGGTAGTGCCATGTTGCCAGTCATTGTCACGCGCATAATTCCTGCACGCCCTCCGTAATTCTTTTTCTCAAACACATATTTCTCGTTGCGCCTCACAGTCAATCCTATCCCCAAATCAATATCCTCAGTTCTCTCCCAGGTGTCACCCTCACTGACGGCACGCTCCGGCAAAATATTGAATGAATTGTTCAGGATCCGCATGAACTCCGTATTGGCAAAAACTCGCTTCACTTGAAATGCCGTATCTTTGGCAATATGTCTTTTTGTTTTCAAAAGTGCATCAAGATTCTCATCGAAACCCCGCAAGTCCGATATCTCTCCATTCGATCCCTGCTGAAATTCAAATTTAGAAGAGATGATCCGTGCGGCAGCCAGCGCCCACAGATTCTCGCTGTCGCCAGGCTTGGCGGGTGTTTTTGAGTCGTAGAGATAATGAGTTTTCCCCGCATGTTGCTCAATCCGCAAGCTCTCAAACTTCATATCGACAACTGCTACGCCCGCATCTTCGGAGCGTGCTGTGAGTTTTAAAACCGCATTTACTTTCAAACGTGTCGTGAAAGTCCTGTCTGCCTTCGCCCGCTGATGACGCTCTACCGTCAAGCAGTAAACCCGCGACTGTCCCACCACCCATTTCCAGCATAGCTCATCCGTGTCTCGCGCACGCACATCCGTAGCAAAAAAAATCAATACAGCGCAAAACAAGACAACTGCCATGCTGATCCCAAATTCAACAATCTTCATTGCTGCTCCTGTTTCCGAACGCACTATCCCGCCGTGACAATGGACGGGGTGTAATCTTCCGGCGGCGTGAATCCGAGACACGTCATACATGTCGCCGCCAGGCTGCTAATGCCTAACCCTTTCTCTTCAGAAAGGCGCAATCCCGCAGTTCCTGCCGGATCATAGATATAGACAGGAACCGGATTCAGTGAGTGCGCCGTCTTTGATTCACGCTTCTTATTCTCATCCAGTTTCACTGCTCCGCTTTTCTTGTCGTGCGCAAACATATCGTCCGAATTGCCATGGTCGGCAGACACCACAAGTATTCCGTCTGCATCTTCAACCGCACGCATAAGTCTGCCAACGCAGAGATCCACAGTCTCCACCGCAATCTCCGTAGCCAGCACAACGCCGGTGTGTCCGACCATATCGCCGTTGGGATAATTGAGTCGGACGAACCGATATTCCCCGCCCTCGATAATCTCAACCACCCTATCGGTGATCTCCGCCCCTTTCATCCATGGACGTTCCTCGAAGGGGACAATATCCGAGGGGATCTCCTCATAGGTTTCCAAGTCGTCATCGAATTTGCCGGAGCGGTTCCCGTTGAAAAAGTAGGTGACGTGTCCAAACTTCTGTGTCTCACTTATGGCAAACTGGCGCACACCCGCATTCACCAGATATTCACTCATCGTCCGGTCGATTGCCGGCGGCGAGACCAGGAATTTTTCCGGTATATGCAAATCTCCGTCATACTGCATCATCCCGGCGTATTTCACATCTGGCAGAGAACCACGATCAAACTCACTGAACTCCGGCTCTTCAAACGCCCGGCTTATCTCGATTGCGCGGTCCCCGCGATAGTTGAAGAAGATCACGCTATCGCCATCACCAATTGTTCCCAGTGGCTTGCCGTCACTCTCTATTATAAATTCATGCATATCCTGATCTAAGATGCCTTGATTCTCCGCCCGATAGGTCTCAATCGCCTCACGAGCAGAGGTGAATCGGCGACCAATCCCTTTAACATGCGCGTTCCAGCCCCTCTCCACTATCGTCCAGTTGGCGTTGTAGCGATCCATCGTGATATACATTCGTCCACCACCGGAGGCGATGCGATAGTCCGTATCATCGTCCGCATTGATCTTTTCGAGAAAAGCCTCAAAACGATCCAGATAATCCAACGCCGAGGTCGGGGGAACATCGCGTCCATCCAACAGAATATGAATTCGCGCCGTTTTCACCCCCTCCTTCTTCGCTTCTTCCAACATGCTCTCAAGATGAGTTAGATTGCTGTGAACATTGCCGTCCGAGAAAAGTCCAATGAAGTGCAGGCATGACTCGCGGGTCTTCACATTCTCGACCAGTTCATTCCAGACTTCGCCATCGAAGAGCGAGCCGTTCTCAATGGCTTTCTGCACAAGACTGGCTCCTTGATCGAAAACACGCCCACAACCAATGGCGTTGTGCCCCACCTCACTGTTTCCCATATCGTCATCGCTCGGCAAACCGACTGCGATTCCGTGCGCCTGAAGCCGGGAGGCTATGGCGTTCTCCTTCAGCCAGTCGAGGTGCGGGGTCTCCGCCTTCTGCACCATATCACCCTCTACGTACTTGCCGATACCAACGCCGTCCATAATCACCAGCACCACAGGCCCGGCAGACCCTTTGAATTTGTCAGATTTTTCAAGTTTAATCATTCTTTTAACGTATCCTCATATTTTTGTGATGTTTATATCTCAATGTTTATTTAGCGCACATGATAACCCAACTTGCCATTGCTGTAAATCTTCTATTCCTCTAAAAAACAATTAAACATCTGTTCTCGTGCCAGACATTTATGTTAAAAGCCCGCATACACATTCAACCTGGATTTGGCAGTTGATGTGGATGCAGATGTGCTATGCTTTCGTTCACAACGGGTTACGTATGAGCGAAGACGGGACCGTTAGTGCGTAGAGGCCCATGCTCAACTCATTATTGGTAAAATACGCTACATTCAACTACCGCATTCAGGTTTAACAGCTATACAGGATTTGAATTTGAGCAAAAAAAGAGACAGACCATGGATTCCTGCACTCGTCCTCTGCGCCGCAGTTGCAGGAGTCGCGTTAACTGCCAACCTCCGCACCCGCATAGCGACGGCAAATCCCAAGCGTTTCTCCCTCGCGACACTGAGTCCAGGGAAGAGTATGGAGCTGAAGTTCGGAAGTCGAAAACTGAAAATCTACGTTCCCGCTGATGAAGGGTTTACGGGCGGAACATTCCATATCACCATTCCGGCACTAAACTTCGCATCGGGTTCACTTGAAAGAGACGGCATGCTGGAATCCGCCTGGTTCACAGACATAAACAACGATGCGAAAAAGGACGCTATTTTCACTGTTCGCTGCGGTGGTTCCGGCAGTTTTGTGGAGATATTCACGCTGGAAACAGAAAAGAACGGCTTCAGGATACGCCGTCTGCCGCCACCACCACCAGTTCCAGGATACATGGGTCACGACACCATATCGATTCAACACGGAATAATCACCCGCTCGTTTCCAACATACTCGTCGGGGGTCAAAACGCGGATCGATCGCCAGTGGCAGCCCAAAGATGTGCTTAAAGGTCGCGTCCCTGTAAAGATGAAACCGGACTCAAACGCGGCTCCATCGGGAGCAACCAGAAGATTGCGATTCAACTACATCCTGAACGCATGGGAGAAATTCTAAAAAGAGTTTTTCAGACCTCAATTTCCGGTTTGCGTGCGTGGATCCAGTATATCTCATCCTCATCCCGGAAATTGAGCACATCGAACCCGGCGATGGTCGCCAGCTCCGCCAAATCCTTCGCTGGCGGGAGCTGATGGTTCTGGATCTCCGGTGCGGCACGGCTGTGAATGGCATTAATGACATGCCGTCCAGTGAGATGCGTAATCCAGAGATGCCCGCCCCAATTGAGCATACCCCTGATCCCCGTCAAGACATCTTCCGGCTGTTCAAAGTGAGGCCAAACATTGCAACAGACAACATAATCAAATGTCCCGATATCCCCCGGCATTTCTCCCAGCGAACTATGAATCAAGCGGACATTTTCCGGTAGCCCGCGCGCCAGTGCGCCCGCGATCATTTTCGGGGCAACATCCACAGCAACAACCTCACCCTCCTCACCAACAATATCCGCCAACAGTTCTGTCAGTCGGCCCAGTCCACAGCCCGGCTCCAGTACTCGGCTTCCGGGTCGTATATTCCAGAGAGCGGTGCAATCACGCACACGTTCACGTTCCTCGCCCTCAAAAGAACGCCAAAGTCCCCGGTCTGCAAGACCGTCGAAAAAATCGGCCATCTTTTTCTCCATCATCTTCATCTCCAATATCGCTCCCTCAATGATGAATAAGCAATTGTCAGAATAACAAGCAAGCTTGACACGAGCACAATGCACGCGCCCGTCGGCAAATTCCAGACGCAAGCCACTAAAAATCCACCCAGAGCACTCAAAACGCCGAACATCCCGCTCAGCCATAATGCACCATCAAAACTGCGTGCAAGTTTCAGGGCGGCTATCGCCGGATTACTCAAAAGACTGAACATCAGCAACCCCCCTATTATCTCCATATTAACCGCGATTATTGCCGATGCCAAAACGAGCAGTACGGTCAAAATAACACCATCACGTATCAGCAATGACGATAACTCGCGGTTGAACAGCAAAACCTTCAACTGCCTTCCGAAGAGAGAGACAAACCCCGCAAGTGCCACCGCCACCACCAGCATCATCAGTACATGTCTCCAGGTTACAAACAGTAGACTGCCCCACAGAAGGCTTAACATTCCGCTCTGGGAACTAGAACTCATCCCAATGCCAAGAAAAGCAACGCCAATTGTCACCGAAAACAAAATCCCAAGCGCGGCATTGATGTCAAAATCTCGATGCCGTAATAGTGCCGCCAGAATCAGCGCGCCCGTACACGCCCCGATAAACGCGCCTGCGGCTGTCGAAAATCCGAGTAGCGCGGCAATGACCGCGCCCGCCAGTGCTGAATGTGCCGAGCATATCGCCAAAAACGGCATGCGCAAACCAATCACAAAAATGCCCAGCACTCCCGCAGACGCACCTGCAAGTAATGCAGCCGTCAGTATCACTCCAAATGTCATTAAAAATTCCATAACAGCAACTGCGAAACGATAATTTTAACGGCTGAAAGCGTGATAACGCCCGGCACGTTCCGCCACCTCCATTTTACAGTCGTAAAGATCGCTCAGTATCGACTGGTTGAACACCTCGGCTGGTTTCCCTGATGCTAGAACACCCCCGTTTTTGAGCAACAACACCTTGCCGCAACACTCCGGCAACCTGTCAACGTCGTGCGTGACCATCACAACGGTCTTGCGCCCGGCATTGTGGAATTGGGCGGCCAGATGAGTAACTCGCTCCTGCCAGTCCAGATCAAGCCCCGCCGTTGGCTCATCCAGCAATGCCAAATCGGGATCTTGCGCAATAAGCCGGGAAAACTGAACTTTTTGACATTCCCCGCCAGACAGCTCCCTGTACAGCCGCGTCCCCATATCCTCCAGTCCGAGACGCTCCAGAGCATTCGCCACCTTTCGCTTTTCATTAACATTAAGCCTAAACCCGAAACTGCTGGAGGAAAGGGTTCCGAAACCAACCACATCTTTCACGCGAAAAGGTAAATCCCTTGTATAATCATGACGCTGTGGCAAAAACCCGATCTTCGCGCCGCTTCGCGAAATCTCTCCGCTAGAGTCCCGAATCTGCCCGAACAACAGTCGCAGCAGGGTGCTCTTGCCAGCCCCGTTTGGACCAACAACCCCCCAGAAGTCGCCACGCTCTATCCGTATCGACAGCGGTCCCAGCACAGGCACACGTCGATAGCAAACCTTCGCATTCACACACTCAATCAGCGTCGCGCCCATACCCGCTCCAGCTCTTTCATATTCTTCGCCGCCAAACGCTCGTACGCATGTTTACCCGAAGTTTCTGGAAAATTACTTAGCTCAGCCAGCGGCACTTTCAACCGCTTCGCAAGCGCACAAGCGGCACTTATATCGCTCTGACGATTGCCAACGACAAGCTTTGCGCCGGCATGCAGTAACTCGTCAATTCCGTTTGGTGCC
Source organism: uncultured Verrucomicrobiota bacterium (assembly GCA_964440175.1). Classification (GTDB taxonomy): domain Bacteria; phylum Verrucomicrobiota; class Kiritimatiellia; order CAYTQP01; family CAYTQP01; genus CAYTQP01. The sequence continues at coordinate 3,237 of CAYTQP010000092.1, read as the reverse complement.
ATCGCCGACGGACGCGTAATCTCACCGACCACATTAAAGCCAAGCCAACGACAGAAATCTGCCTGCATGGCAGATGCGATCACCGGCACTCCATCCCACCCGTTCCGCTTCGCTGCATTTCTCCATTCCTCGTCCAGCCGCCACATCCGCACCGCAACAGAATCTTCGTGTATTCGCTCGTCACCATTCTCAGTCAAACACGAATGAGCCACAAACTTCACCAGCTTCACGTAATTCGAAGGAACCAGATAACTGCCGTTCTCCTCCGCAATCACCATCGGCACACCGGCCTTCAAGCCGGCAACCTTCCGCTCTATTCCACGCTGATAACTGTGAATGACAAAAAGATCGGCACGCCGGATGATCGTCAGCATCTTCGGCTTCAGGTCAAAATGCCCCGGACAACTACCCGGCGGAATCAGGCGTGCCACATGCGGTGGCGTATCCGCACGTGCGGCATCGTACACAGCCGCCTCCAGCATAGAGGTAGTAACCACAATAGTGTTTGTCTGCCACCCAAACGCCGCAATTCCACAAAACAACATAAGCGCGAGGAACATGGCATATTTCGCATATCCAGTTCTAACCGTTATCATCAAAATCCTGACTCCACTCCCAGAACATATGAGATTCCCGACATCGGGTAACCCGGCCAGTATTCATAGTCTGTATCCGTAAAATTCTCGATAGCTGCGAATATGCGCACACGCATATCGTCGCGATCAATAATATCATAATTCAACTTCGCGTTTCCAAGAAGATAACCACCAACCTCTTCGAACATTTGCCAGGTGTCCTCGGGGATCCGACGGTTGCCAACCACCTGACTACCCACATACTGCGCGTCAATATTAAGCTCCCAGTGTCGGGCAGGTCTGATGTTGACACCCCAAACCAGTGAAAAATCTGGAACACGCGGATAATTGTCGGGCGAGGCGTCCATAAATGTAAACCCGAAATACATACGCGCCCAATCGACGGGGATATAGTCCACTCCGCACTCAACACCTTCAACCACCCCGTCACCGACATTCATCAAGCCGTTCGCCGTGCTGACAAGCAGGTCTTTTGAGTCATCCCGAAAAACACACAGACGTATATGTATCAATTCCGCAGGGTCAAAAGCAACTCCCGCCTCATAGTGATCCATAACCTCCGCCGAGATTGTCTCCAGAGTTGATGCGGACACACCTGCCGCATAGACCCCGGGATAATGAACGCCACGTGCGTACGCCGCGTGCATTTCCCATTTGCCGGCATCCAGTGTCACCCCCGCATGCGGGGCGGTCTCGCTGCCAAACTCGCTGTTGTCGTACCAGCGCACACCGACAGACGGACCCAACCTCCCGACCCCCTTCCAGTCAATATCACGCCGTATCGCGACCGCCGGGGAGACAACGTCAAAACGCTCATCATAGCCGAAGACTCGCTTCCCGCTCTGTGCAATATTCTCAAATTCACCACCTGATGAATTCCAGTCAAATCCGCCCGTGAGTTGCCAATTGTTAAAATCAAAACTGTGACTCGATCGCAGACCGTAATTCTCCCAATCAGTGTTGGAAGAACCGGGAGGCGATTTCGGTCCAGCCAGACGATCCTTCTTCCACCTGACTCGTCCGTCCTCATAATATCCCGTAACATAGCCCATCCCTGAATCGCCGTGATGCTCCAGTCGCAACACATTGTCATACGTCCGCGTTTCATAGCGGTCATTAACCGGAACGGGACCATCCGCACGCCCCGGATCCTCTGCGTAGTTGTCGGACGTGCTGAATATATATGCCAGATGCCATTCTGATGCCAAATCATAGCCAAGCCGGGCAAACCCCGACTTCATCCTTCCTGCTGAATGCGTGCGATGTCCGCCGGATTCGGCAAACGCATAACCTGCGTAATAATCGAAGCCACCAGACTTGCCTCCGTGATTTACATTGGCCGAATAGCTGTCGAAACTGCCCGCGCTCAACCTCACCCCCGTCTCAAAGCCAGAATTCTCACGTCTCAATGTCTCCATCTCGACAGCGCCGAAAACCCCTCCATAGAGTTGCGGCTGCGGACTTTTATAAACCTTCAGGCTCTCAGCGTGAGCAACATTAACAATATCCAGCAGGGAGTGTCCCCAAACACCCACCTCGCGTGGCGCACCATCAACATAGACGCAAATCTCCGAGCCGGGTCGCGAGACACCCTGCCCGCGCACATAGAACGCACCGCCCTCCGCCCCGCCGTACGAACCCACCTTGTTAAAACGCGAAATCGAAACCCCCGTCACCCGGCGTAACGCCTCAGCCATGCCATCAGCATTCAGCGCAAGAATCTGATCCCGTCCGACAACCGCAACCGTACCGCCGAAACGGGTGGTTTTCTCCGTCTCAACAACCGCCGTGCGCACCTCTATCGGTGTCAGTTCGGCAGTTTTCCCCGCACTAACCGACGCAACCACCATAAATCCAGACAACACCAGAAACCCGAACGCCAATCTCTTGCACGCCCTTTCTCTCTTTCCTTCACTTTCAACAGTTATCTTCATCTTTGCCAACTCAGTCTCCATGATTAGTTTTCATACGTTTCTTGTAATCGTAATACCATTAAGTCAAAAAAACAGAGGCTATATCGAGGTGCCCGTAGTCGCCATCGACAGCGAGCTGTGTTTTACACCTTTTATCACTTTTAACGCCCGCGCCAACGCCTCTATCTCCCGCGCATCACCTTTCACAACCACAATTTCCAAGCAGTTGTCATGGTCGAGATGCACATGCTGAGATGAAATTATCAGCTTATAATACTCGTGCTGAACACTTGTTAAACTGTTTGTCAGCCCATGTTTATGGTGATCGTACACAATAATTATTGCCCCAGCGACTTCACCATCGCCAACCCATTCCCTGGCGACAATTTTGCTCCTAATCAAATCCGCAATCGCCTTCGAGCGCGTGGGATACCGATCTGACTCTATCTGCCCGTCAAATTTATCAAGCAACTCTTTATCAAGCGATACACTGAAACGAGTTAATTCCGACATACAATCTCTCCTGAACTAATATTACGTTTTCGAGAAAGGTAATATATTTCTAAACGTCTGTCAATCCCGTCTTCGTCTCTTTTTTTCAGTCTCTCAATAATCTTGCGACCAACAGATGTCACATGAGCACTTCAAACTGAAAGATGCATTATGAGATTGAGGTTAGCGGACAATCAGTGGACTTGGCGTGCAAGTCGAAACCATAATTCTCGAAT
>CAYTQP010000091.1:0-9779 GCA_964440175.1 uncultured Verrucomicrobiota bacterium | reverse complement strand
CGAAAAGAGAGCCGTCAAACTCAACCCGCTTCTCCATAAATTTCTTCCACGTTTGCTGGCATTCAAATACTATCACATAACCAGAATAATGTTCCTCTTCTCACCCCGTGCGGCTTTCCGCATGAACGCGGCATTCGAATCTCACGCTGAACACCAGTATATGCTGATGTCCAAAGAACATCCCGAATGGGATGAAGAGGAGATAGACTCCAAATATTTCGATCTCTATCCCCGTCAAAAAACATTGGGTGACCTGATTCGCCGCATCGGACTTGACGAGCGTGACCACATGAACCATTCACTGGATGAAATTGACAAATTGGAGAAAACAGATGAAAGATAGAAGCGAGTACAAGGGCAAACCGTTGAATCTGGCAGAAGAGATTAACTATTCTGATGGCTCAGTTGTCAGCAAAACGTTATCGAGCAAAAAGACCGGCACTCTGACCCTCTTCGCTTTCGATTCCGGTCAAGGATTAAGCGAACACACCTCGCCATTCGACGCGACTGTCTACATTCTCGACGGAGAGGCCAAATTGACAATTGACGGCAAAGACCTCAGCGCAAAAACCGGAGAGATGGTGATTATGCCAGCCAACACTCCGCACGATGTGCAGGCGGAAACACGGTTTAAGATGCTACTGATAATGATCCGCTGACATCAACCTGATCTATTCATAAAAAACACTGCAGGTACGTATTGCTACATCATGCTTTTTCTGTAAAGGGTTATTGAATCCTGCGGTTATATCTTATATACGGGTTTACGATTTAAATGTTAAATATGGAATCCTATATGACGAATAAACTTGAAGAAAGCGAGGTGCTCGCGCTTGATTTCGATAAGCTGGAAAAAGCTGTATCCAAATCGAAGGGTATTATACCGGTGGCGGTGCAGAATGCAGACACTGGCGAAGTTATTCTGATAGCCTACATCACCAATGCTGCACTCCAAAAGAGCATCAAAATCCGCAAGGCTGTCTTCTGGAGTACATCCCGCAATGAGCTTTGGGAGAAAGGCAAAACATCAGGTGAAACCTTTTCCCTTTTAGAGGTGCGGGTGAACTGCGAACAGAACTCCGTCGTCTATATTGTCCGTCCTGATCGTGGCAACATCTGCCACACTTTCAACCGGAAGGGACAACCGCGCAACTGCTACTATCGCCGAATCAACTTTGAAACAGGCAAACTCGAAAACATAGATCCGTAATGCGTATTCAACCCACCAGAGAAGAGTTTACAAGACACGCAGAGAAGGGAAACCTGATACCTGTCTGGACGGAGTTGCTGGCAGATCAGGAAACCCCCGTCTCCGCTTATGAGCGTGTGCGCAACGTGTTGCGAGCAGAAGATAACGCTTCTCACACCTACCTGCTTGAAAGTGTGGAAGGCGGAGAGAACATTGCACGCTACTCATTCATTGGCGGAAGACCACGCGCCATTATTCGTGCATACGGAGACCGAGTGGAGATTGATACCACAACAGAGCTAAAATCGACAGTCTGGGAGAATATCGATCCGCTTGAAGCCGTTAAAAAATATATGTCGCGCTTTAATCCTGTCTCCGATCCCAACCTGCCACGTTTCACTGGCGGTGCTGTCGGGTTCATCGGCTATGACTGTGTTTCACAGTTCGAGAGAGTAAAAACCCGCAACAACAACGCCCTGCGGGCACCGGACATGGTGTTTATGATTACGGACGCGCTGATCATTTTTGACCGGGTACGGCATACAATCAAGGTTGTCGCCAACGCCCTGGTCGAGGATAATCCGCCTGAGTCCTACGATCAAGCCGTAAAGACCATCAAGCATCTCTGCGACGCGCTCACCACTCCCCTGCCCAACTACCTGATCGATCCCGAACCACCGGAACCGGAACCGGAACCAATATCAAACACCACACGTGCGGAATACGAGGAGGCTGTCGAAAAGGCTCGCGAATATATCCGCGCCGGCGACATCATCCAAACCGTCATATCGCAACGCTTCGAAACCGATTTCGACGGAGACTCCCTCGACCTCTACCGCGCCCTGCGCTCGGTGAATCCGTCTCCCTATATGTTCTGCCTGGATCTGGGCGACAGTGCTATGGTTGGTTCCTCCCCCGAAATACACGTACGCTGTGAGGACGGACGCATACGTGTCCGCCCCATCGCCGGCACACGCCCGCGTGGCGCAACACAGGAAGAGGATAAACGCCTTGAGGAAGAGTTGTTGTCCGACCCGAAAGAGCGTGCGGAACACATAATGCTGGTAGATCTCGCCCGCAACGACATCGGACGTGTGTGCGAATACGGCACTGTCGAGGTTCCAGAGTTGATGGTGATCGAACGCTACAGCCACGTTATGCACATCGTCTCGGATGTCACAGGCAAACTAGCCGACGGATTCGATGAATACGATGCCATGCGTGCGACATTCCCCGCCGGCACTGTCAGCGGTGCGCCCAAAGTGCGTGCGATGGAGATTATCGCTGAGTTGGAATCCGCCAAACGCGGACCCTATGCAGGGGCTGTCGGCTATTTCAATTTTAACGGCAACCTGGACTCATGCATTACCATCCGCACCATTATTCACGATCAGGGGAAGGCATACGTGCAAGCTGGTGCCGGAATTGTCGCCGACTCCATTCCCGTAAATGAATACGAGGAGACCCGCAACAAGTCACGTGGAATGTTCAAGGCAATCGCCCTGGCGAGACATCTTGCCGCAACCCGCAAAGCAGAGGAGAAAAGATGATCTTTGTTGTGGATAACTACGATTCATTCACCTACAACCTTGTACAATATTTGGGCGAACTCGGAGCGGAAGTGCGGGTAACCCGCAACGACGCATGCGATATCGAGAGCATTGCCCGGCTCAACCCCACTCACATTCTCATAAGTCCCGGTCCATGCACTCCCGACAAAGCTGGAGTCTCCTGTGAGATAGCGTCTGCCTTCAGCGGCAAAGTCCCCCTGCTCGGAGTCTGTCTCGGGCATCAGTGTATCGGGCAGGTGTTCGGCGGCAAAATTGTGCGAGCTCAAAACCTGATGCACGGCAAAACCTCCCCCATCCACCACAATCAATCTGGAATCTTTAAAGACATCCCCACCCCTTTCGATGCCACCCGTTACCATTCGCTCATCATTGAGCAAGACAGTCTGCCAGAAGAGATAAAGATCACCGCATGGACTGACCAGCGGGAGATTATGGGCATTCAGCACACCAGTCTCCCCGTTTACGGTGTCCAGTTCCATCCCGAATCCATCCTCACCCAACATGGCAAAATTCTTCTCGCCAACTTTTTAGCACTCACCTGAAACACAGGAAACATGTGCACAGGTGAATGGTGCCGGGTGACAGGTTTCAGTGTTAATGCCGGAGTTCTTCTTAAACAAAAGTTGGGATTTTCCTCAGATTTCGGGCGGCGTTAGATGAAGTTTATGGTGCGCGAGGCTTCCACGGGAGGGGGATGTTCAATTTTGACAGATCATGCGGGGATAGTCTCGATTTCTAACAACACAGCCTCAGAGATTGATTGTCCGGGGTTCGAGCTTTGCTGAACCCACCCTCGGACGCAAACTGCCCCGGAACGCAGAATCATATCCCGAACAAACAACTTCGGCTCAATAAGCAATATATCCGCCCAATAAAGTAAACGCCGGTAAATCCGCATCACAAAACGCAACATTTTACAGTCAGGCACATCCTGGATGCTCTGTGTCGGAGCAAAGGTCGCCGCCTGAATCGGCATAGCTGCTTGATCGACTTAAACGGAATTCATGCTCGCTGTTGTTGCTATCCTTATAAGTGATGTTACTCACAAATTCAGGGATAGGTGAAATATAAGAAAAAAATCAGAAAATAGCGGAAAAGTTGAGTTGCCTAACATTATCTGATAGAGGAAAGGAATATTGTTATGAGAAGAGTCAAATTGAAAATAGAAGATACACCCATGTTTCACCACGTTTATAACAGAGTAGCAGAGGAAGCGGGCTATTTTTCATTTGGATCGGCGGGAAAAGAGTAATTTGTACGTTTGTTGCGTAAACTCAACACATTCTTCACCGTCAAGGTGGTTGCCTGCCAGATCATGTCTAACATTTTCATCTGGTGATACATCCACGGAAGAGATTCCGACCACGGAAGAGGTGTGCGTAACAGATCGGGATAGAACCGACACCTTTTTTTCAATTTTATTCAGCAACCGGACAAATGTTCGAAACGTAATTACGTTCTCATAGATTTGGAGGCGGGTTCAATTCCCATGAGCAATCGATGCTGAAGATGCCCTGGGATTCTGAGTTGTTTTTGACGGTAAACGGATACCAGTCTTCGCGGCGATGGTACTGTTCGGCGTGATCGGAGGAGTGGATTGCGAGAGAGAGGAAAAAATTGCCGTGCAGAAGCTTAAGAGGATTGAGACTGAGGCGTATTACTCCTTCTCCCTCTATATACGGGATGTCGTATCTCATTATCTGGGTGTTTGTTCCGTAAATGTAAAAGCCGTTACCGGTCTTAATTGAGTATCCGAAAACGGGATTGGCAATCCGCTCTTTGGCATTATAGTGTATGTCGATATGCAAGGTTTCACCGGCATTGAAGTTATCGACCTCTTCGTCTCTGGCATCGAGGAGTCTGACATTGGCAAACTCGACACGGCGTGTGCCAAACTCCTGCGTCAATAATTGTCCACCCTCGCCCATGTAAGATTTTATGTACTGCATAATCACGTCGGAAGGATCCCCTTGCGCAACCAGCTCTCCATCGTGAATGAGGAAAACCTCGTCGCAGAACTCCTCAACGGTCTGCAGTGCGTGCGAGACGAAAAGGAGAGTTTTTCCTTGACGTTGAAACCGACGGATTCTGTCGAGGCATTTGAGTTGGAAGGCTATGTCGCCAACTGCGAGGACTTCGTCAATGAGCAGAATGTCCGGGTTCATCTCAACTGCCACGGCGAAACCAAGGCGGACGTACATCCCGCTGGAGTAGGTCTTTACGGGTTGGTCGATAAACTTGTGCAGCCCGGAGAAATCTATTATACGATCCAGCTTTTCTTTCACGGTCGCCCTCTTGATTCCAAGGATGGCTGCGTTGAGGAATATGTTTTCGCGACCAGTAAGATCCGGGTGAAATCCGGCTCCAAGCTCCAATAGTGATGAGATGCGTCCAGAGGTTTTCACCTGTCCGCTTGTCGGAGTGATGGTTCCCGCCACCAGTCCAAGCGTTGAGCTTTTGCCTGAGCCGTTTGGCCCAATTATTCCGACTGTCCGTCCTGCAGGTATCTCGAAACTCACGCCTTTCAGTGCATGGAACATCGCTGGTTTCTGACGCGAGGTCAGGCGGCGCAGAGACCCAAAGAGTGTTGGCGGGGCCACTCCGCGCACCCGGTATGATTTTTTAAGATTTACTGCCTCTATAACGTTCATCATAGCATATCCGCAAAATTTCTCTGTGCCTTCTGGAAGCCAATATATGCCAATATCCAGAATATCAGCGGCCAGACTAGTCCGATGACGCTCCAGATCGACCACGGAAACTGAACGGTATCAAGTATCATTGCGCGGTAGGCAGTGATAATCGAAGCCATCGGATTTAACATATACACTTTTATTATCCAAGGGTGCGCACCAGCATGAGCCTCGACAAGTCCAAGATTATACATTGCTGGCGACATGAAAAACCAGGCCGTCAACAGAACCCCCACGAGGTGCTGAGTGTCGCGGAAGTAGACATTGCAACTCGACAGCAGGTAGGCCAACCCGAGGTTCAGCAGAGTCTGGTGGAGAATGATGAGCGGCACGGTCAGTGCCCAGACGCTAAGATCGACATCGAGAACAAAGACAAGCACGCCCAATATTAGAAACTGCACTAAAAGCGTCAGAACAAAGTTCACAAGATTTGCGAATGTGGAGGCTATCGGCAAAAGGAGACGAGGGAAAAAGACTTTCTTCACCAGATTTGAATTTGAGGTGATCACGGTCATTCCGTTCTGAACGCACTGCACAGTGAACTGCCATGCGAAGACTCCAATTATTATCTCCGCAATCGGCACGGAACGACCAGCGAGAATACGCAGAAAAAAGACGTAAATCAACGCCATAAACAGCGGAATCAAAAGACTCCACAGGAAGCCGAGCACAGAACTCTTATAGCGACCTTTTAAATCGCGCAACACAAGATTTTCCAGTAGCTCTCTGTGTTGTAAGATGGTCTTAATCACAGACTTTTCCGCTCCAGTCCTTCGACAACAAATGCCGCCCGCACTGTTCCCTGCGCGTCGGTCAGTGCCTGCACACTACAGTCAACCACTCGCCAGGGTGGACGTTGTGTGCTGAGTGCATACACGAACCGGGCCACACCATTCGCCGGCATTCTTTCAAAAACGACATTCTCACGCCTTACCGCCCATCCATCGAGCGTTGGTTCTAAATGACCGCGCTCAATTTCGCACTTAACGTTGGGCAGTGCGACATTGACAATCTCTGCAATTGTGGGCGGGGTTTTCGATGGCAGTGAGTCCAGTGCGATTAAGGCGGCATCAATATCACGCGCCGACTCAGCCAACGACTCAATCTCGCTCAACGCACTCACCTTGGTGCTAATCCAGCCTTTCTGCTTCGGGAATTGCGTAAAATTCCGCGATGCCATTATTATGCCAGTCAGTAACAGCGCGACCGCCACGATCCACAACAGCATCAAAACGTCGAATTTAATCTTCATTTACACCTCCCGTCAAAGAGAAATGTACGCGTTCATCCGCGCCTGCCTCATCACGTTTAAGTTCGTTTGCATAGCCCTTCTCCCGACAGTAATCCGAGAACCTGTCCGGACTCTCCCAGTTCGGCGCGGAACCACGTATCTCAAGGTTTCCGCTTCTGATTGAGATGCTGTCCAGATAGAGACCAAGCTCAGACGCAAAGTTCACGATCTCCGTCATACTCTGGCCTGCGGAAGATTTGAAAAATGCCATCAGACTTCGTGCCTGTTCCCTGCGACGGTCGATGGCGTTCCTCACAACGAGCATCTCCATCCCTTTCTGCGGATGCTCCACTCCACTTATCTCCACCGTGCGCTCGCGCAATCTTCGCTGAATCCGCTCGTTGCTTCTGTTTATTAAAATCATCCATAAAATATTGCCTGCGCACAAACAGAGTCCCGCAATTAGAAAGGTGGTCGCAAGCACGAGCATCCGCTGGCGGTTCGCCGCACTTACGGCTGTGTGAAGAAACTGTTCCGCCCTGCAGTTAACGCTATTGCCAGCTCTTCCCAGTGCACGCAAAGCGAGCGCACGAGCCAAGAATGACGCAGGTGCTTCGGCAACTTTCGCGTTTAGAGTGGAATCATAACCCAGTGCTTTTTCGATTGCCGTACGAGCGGAGAGCGACTCCGCCTGCGGTCCTGTCCATATCCAAAGCATGCTGGATGCCGACTCTTTCGCAGGTAGTCCGCCAGACATTCTGCGAGTAATCCTGTCCAGTGAACGTTGATCGGGTATGTTTTTCTCTATCTTTACATCTGTATTGCGTGCATATTTATAGATCACGCCGTTGCCGACGGACAAAACCAGCCGATCTCTGCCGAGATACGCGACAACAACCTCCGTCTTCGGCTCGCGCGGGCAGTCCTTCACGGCTAGATCCCAAAGAGCTAAACCTTCGTGATCCAGTATTTCCGGATCAATTCCGACCTCCTTCAACCGCTCAATCTGAGCGGCGACAGTTTCGGTTCTTGCTCCAATCGCCAGGGCCGCGACCGTGCCAGTGTCTGTCTGGCGCACATTGACGAAACTACAAACACAACTCTCGACCGGAAACGGAAGGTGTATATCGAGCAAAGACTGAAAAACTTTGCGAGCCTTGCTCACGGACGGGAAAGGAGCCTCTATCTTCTGGCTGAAACTCTCCTTAACGGACAATGTTGCCACAATCGCCGCCTTTTCATCCGCAACCTTCGCCTGAATGTCCGCCAAATGACTGGACGCGACATCCAGCTCGCTCCATCCGCCTTTTGTCGCACGGACAACCGACACAAACCCGCCCGACATGTCTATGCCATAGGCAACCTTGATACGGAGTTTATTGACAGATTCCATTCATTTTCCTCAGTAAACCCACCTTAAAACACTGACATCTCCATTGGAGTCACGCTGAACCAGTGCGGAAAGGCTCACCGTTTTTTTACCATCGTCCGCCTCCGCGAAAACACGAAAAAAACGACTTTTCACATCCAAAAACGGACGCAGACTATCCATCGCCTTAGCACCTATCTGGCTCTCCAGAAGAGTCAGGGAGGTAAGAGGGGTGTTCTTTCGCATAGAGATCAACAACCGCACCAGTTCACTGTTTCCGCCAGTCATAGCCAACAGCACATCACGAGGCGCGGTATTCAGATTAACCGGAACCGGTTCGCGGTGATCTCCGGGCAGCGATGAGAGACAATCGCTCAGCGCGGGAAGACCTTCCTCGCGTGGCTGATTAAATATTATATGTTCCCAGCCCTTAATCCATTTCAGCTCCGAAATATCCTCAATAACTGTATCGGGACAGCGGTACGGACGCTCGCCTTTCATATAAATCGCGGACTCGTATTGCCCATCCTGATTAGAATCGACCCAGTCCTGCAGTGCCGCCAGCTGAAACGAGGAATGTGGCATCCCGCACTGACGCATAATCGCTCGCAAAAACTTTGATGTTTCCACCGCAGTCACGCCAGAGCGGCTGACCGCCAGATTGTTCATGTCAAAACGACTTTGCGCATCAACAACGCGACCGTCCACCACAATATCATCAGGATAAACAATTTCAACGGGAACCGACCACTTCTCTCCATCGTAGTCTGCCAGCAGGTTTTCATCATCCGCCAGACCCTGCAGAAGCATCCGCGCCGTATCCGCCGCAGCAATCCTCAAGCGTTCCGTTTGAAACGCCCTGTCCGCTGCCTCCAGAAACATGCGGGCATTGAACTGCAAATGCAGTAGCAATCCCGAAGCCATTCCGAGAATAATCAGCACCATCAGCAAGACCGAGCCCGAATTTGATGAACCCCGCCGAGATGCGCTCTTTCTAGCCACATAGATCTTCCGCACCTCCACAAGCAGGCGCGTGATTAACAACGCGCCAACCCCGACCGCACAGAAGATGGCGGAAAGCGACAGCCGCTGATGCTTCATAGACACTGTTCCCGATCGGAACAGTCCTGCAAGCAGTAAAACCGCAGAGACCGCAAACGCAATAGCCGCAATCAAGATAAAAACAGAGCCGACCTTCTTCATGGCTCGCCTCTTTTTATCCGGCTTACGTTTACTTTTGCTTCCACCATCCCTATCGTCACTGAAATAACTTTCACTGTACATAGACATAATTTGGGTACTATCAGATAAAAACTTCAATTATGCAATCAGGAATTGAGACTAATGAACTGAGCCCGCCTCTATCCAACCACCGCCCATGAGTTCGTTGCCGTTATACACCACGGCAGCCTGACCAGGGGTTATCCCGAACTGCGGCTCGGAAAACTCAAGCCGGACACGACCCCGCGTGTCAATACTGACACGCGCAGACGCAGGATCATGGCGGTAGCGAATTTGAGCGGTGTAGAGTTGCGTCGTATCTGGCGGAGTCCCCGATATCCAATTGACATCACTCAACCCACAGCTCCGCCCCATCGCTTCAGCGCGAATGCCAAGTGTTATAACTCCGCTTTGCGCGTCAATGTTCGTTATATAGAGGGGCTCCGTCGAGGCGACCCCCAGACCGCGACGCTGACCAACGGTATATCTGTGAATCCCCTTGTGG
>CAYTQP010000090.1:0-9899 GCA_964440175.1 uncultured Verrucomicrobiota bacterium | reverse complement strand
TCTTGTATCATATTCCAGCCATCGTACACGAAAAAGGTGTTGTCTGTCAAGATGCATCCCGTGTATTTTTGTCCTCTCAATATTCGCTTCTTTGCAAGCATTGTTTCCTTGAACGAGCATAGCGAGTGTGTGTGAAAAAATATTCTACACCCGTTTTCGACCTCAAGATCACGAAAGAAACAAAGATGCCTGTCTCAGCAATGGCAGTTTTGACATTTTATCCTAAGCTTGGACAATTTTTCAGACCGATTGTCCTAAGCTTGGAACTAGCTCAAAGCGGCACAAACAGAACGCCTGCTCTACTCTTCAAAAAATAATGATTTAGGCAGACCGACCCCTTTGCCCGACCCCTTTGCCCACTTTTTTGGGACATAAGAGCTTTTTTAGCTCTTTCTGTCCGAAAATTTCATTCGCAATATCTTTTAAATCAACAACTTAAGCACTACGGGACAGGCTCTAAACTATGTCACAGAATTTTGCACTTGTATTGTTAATCCAGGAACCTGCGCTTTCAGGTGCTTCACACCTGCACTCTTTCTCTTCCGTGTGAGTTCCGCAGTGCCACAACCTGCATTCCAACCGATCTTACACTCATCGACTTTCTGTCAAGTGAAACGCCTGTATCTTGTTGTTAAAGAGGCAATGCACAGGGGCGGAGAAAGAGGTCATCTCAAATGCCTTAACATTATGAGCCCAGCATTGAATAATGTGGTCGAGCGGATTCTCCCCCTCACCGATACCAAGTGTGAGCGTGTATTCTGCGGGTCGTATGTCCGGCCATATAAACTCAAAATACACCCGAAAAGAACCTGTATCCAGTGACAGAAACCCCTCCGTTCTCACGCTGTTCTCCCCAAAGATATCCAGTCCCACCCGGTCGCGGACAATATATCCGAAGATCAGGTTTTCTTTCGCCTGCTTAACATGCACAAGCATCTCCACGGCAATACAATCTCCCGGCTGGACAACTGTCACATCACAACCTTCGGTATTTGTCACCGCAATCTTTTCTATCACCACCGCACCAACACCGCTACAAGAGGCTGGATCGACATCAATCCAATTGACGTCGTTCACTGGAGACTCTTTCTCTCTCGACCCCGGATCGGCGGCGGATTCGCCTGTATCGCCCGTATAAATCTGTTCGTTTTGCACAGATTTCGTATAGAACTCAACTGCGTCACGTGGAGAGCCGTCAAAGACCAGATTCCCGTGATCCATAACCAGAACGCGTGAACACAGGCTGATAACCGTATGCGTGTCGTGGGAGACAAACAAGCGGGTGGATCCAGCCATTTTTTTACGCATATGCCAGAGACATTTTTGCCTGAAGAACACATCACCAACTGCCAAAACTTCATCGACCAGAAAGACATCGGGTTTCACATGCACTGCGACCGCGAATGCCAAACGCACAAACATTCCACTGGAATATGTCTTCACCGGTTGCTCGATAAATTCACCTATGTCCGCAAACACGGCAATCTCTTCGAAACGTTCATCTATCTCCGCGTTCGAAAGCCCCCAGAGCGCAGCGTTCATATAAACATTTTCACGTCCGGTGAATTCAGGATTAAACCCGCTCCCCAGTTCCAGCAGTGCCGCGCAGTTTCCATGCACCACCCCCTCTCCTGACACGGGCTCAAGAATGCCAGAAAGTATTTTCAGCAGGGTACTCTTCCCGCTTCCGTTACGCCCGATAATGCCGACCGCCTCACCCTTCGCAATCTCAAAAGAGACATTGTCCAGCGCAAAGTAATCATGATAGCATTGAGACACTTTTTTCGTGACCCATTGGTTAAATCGGCTTTGCGCGGGAAATAACCGAGCGACACCAATCCCAAGCGGGGCGGTCAGCCGCGCCGACGGTTTCTCCCAAATGCGATAGGTTTTCGACAAACCGCGCACGGAAATTGCCGATTCGGTTCCAGTTGGTTCACTCTTCTTCATAAACAATCACTTACGGTTCAAACACTTCCCCAGCACCGATCTGGCGACTTTTCTCACACACTCCGGCATGAGCGGGCCGACAAGCGCGGTCGCACGATTTAAAAAATCACGATTTGCCTGTTTTATTTTAGGAGCAAGCACTGGATGCGCAATCGGTTTTTCCAATGCAGCTTTTCGCAAAGCCGGCAACCAGCAGTCGCTCGACAACTTCTCTATTCCGCGCTTCATGCGAACAGCCTCGGTCTGTTGCACCATAAACTGCGCCCCTTCATCCAGGCAACGTTCAAGTGTGCTGGACCAGGATTCATAGGTGTTCGACGCTATAAAGCCCGCATTCAAATCCGTATCTGTGTATGGCAGGCAGTCACTGTATACACCCGGATGAGAGAATCCGCTGTACTCAACAACTTTTACATCAGATTTCGACTCTATAAAGTCGATGGTTTTCTCATCGGCATCTGTCTCCAGCGGACAGACCGCCATCATCGTCGTCTGATTCGCTAAAAAACTTTTGTGTTCCCAGAAATCCATAAAGCCAAGAAATCGACCATTCTTCAAATTTTCTTTAAACCGCGCCGGAAACGAACCCGCAAGATAGATTGGCAACTTATGCCTGGCGGAGAAGTCGATGATGGCATTCACCACCGATTCATAAGAACGGGTAAGCGCAATATTGTCGCTACTGGTCCAAATCAGTGCGTTTGGGGTCTTCGCCTCCGGGCAAGTGCCGTGCGGAAACCGCAAACCATTGGGAGTGAGCATCGACTTCAGCACCAGCTCCAGCCCTGAATACTTTTCAAGATTCGAGACGAGCCTGCCGTTACTCGCCGACAAAACGCGACAACCTTGCAACAGTTTTATTAAAGATGTATTATAGTTAAACGCTGCAGAGTATGATGGAATGGTCAGTAATAAATCGTCCACATCCAGCATATAGTTCAGCCCTGCGCCATTCAACCATTTGACGAACCTTATTGAACCCGGACCGTTCCTCTGAATCCAAATCACATCATACGCTTCAAACTCGTGCGGTCCTTGCCCGGTCCCATCTGAAAAAACATTATACCCAGCTATTTCTCCGCTCAGATAAAGCGACTGGAGCGGTTGCAACAGACGCAGATGCCGTAACGCATCACCCTCCCGCGTGATTGCTGCAACTCTAAGTTTTCCACTCTTAGACAACATCTGCAAACCCCACTTTAACACGCATAAACACCGCGTAGCAAAACAGCATAAACATTGCGTTAACAATCATCCACACGCCCCATTGCGTCCAATCCGGCTCACCTCCAAAAATCAACACCCGCCGAAGGTTCACCACTATTGAGCAGAGCGGATTCATTCGCAAGAAGAGATGCATACGGGGCGGAACTGCGTCGATACCGTAGATGATCGGAGTGAGAAAGAAAAGTGCCGTTGTCCCCACAGCGGCGATCTGCTCAATATCACGGAAATACACTCCGAATCCGGACAGCAACCAACTGACACCTAAAACAAAGAATATCAGGGGCATCAGAATTATAGGTGTCAAAAGTGCGGAGGAATGCAAACCTCCGCCAACAACCGCTTGCGCCACAATCAAAACAACAAGACTGATAAGACCGTGAAAAAATGCCGTTATTGTCGTGCTAACCGAAAGTATTTCCAGCGGGAAGACGACCTTCTTGACATAGTTTCTATTATTCAAAATCAGTGATGACGATTTATTGACACACTCGCTGAAGATATTGAATACCAGCAACCCGCAAAAGAGCGTCAACGCGAATTCCACAATATTGTCACTCCTGGACTGCGCCCAGCGCACCTTTAGAATTAAACCAAAAACTACGGTGTAGATAATGAGCAGAAAAAGAGGACTGATGAAAGACCAGATTATCCCCAAATGCAACCCTCTGTAGCGTTGAGTAATCTCCCTGCGCGTAAAACGTTGTATCAGCTGTCGCCGCGACCAGAGATTTGCGAACATTACATGCGGACGCAAATAAGAGAAGAAGCTGTCATGTCTGGTGGTTATATTCATATTTGCGACCACCAAAAGTTTATATATGTCCGAACAGCCATCTCATTCATGCTTCGGCGGATTTTTGTCAAACTCCATTTTGGGTGGCAGAGGTATTACAGGAAACCCGCTTCCGCCTCTCTCCATCGCCGCGTCCGCATCCTCACCATCTTTCATTTCAACAAGCCCGGGAAACGATTTTAAAGCCTGCGCCTTCATGAAATCGGGCATAAAATCGTTTTTCAACAAGCCAGCCGCGATTGAACGCGGCATAGCGTAACGCCTGCCATCCACCTCAACCTCCACACCTGCGCTGTTGCGTCCTCCATACTTCACCGTGACACGCTCATTCGTATTTGAATTAAGAATCAACGTAACAGGTTCTGCTGGCGGCTCTGGAGCAAGTCCATCGGCTGAATCCTCATTCTCCTCTTCCGTCTCACACTTCTTAAGCTCGCGCCGCACAATACTGGAGCCCCTGATGCTTCCGGCATATACATCCCCGCCCTTGCTGAAAAGTGCCCGACCGCGTTCAGGCTCGACAGATAAAAACTTAAACCCGCTCCATGTGCATTCCCCGCGCCGCAGAAAAAGCGTCCGCCCTGTCTCTTCATCAACAAGACCCAGATAAACCCTGTCACCCACAGTTGTCATTGCGGAAATTCGGAACGGCAACCCTTTCTTCACGGCATCGACACTGTTTGTTGACACAGGAACTGCCGGTTCCACCCTTTCAACCGCCACCGGCAAATCATCCGGTTGCTTCATTGCCGCATCAACGAGCGCACACTCCGTCTCCCCTGCAAGAGCCGACACAGGCAGAGATGCAATTAAGAAAACACCGCAAATAAACACACATCTAAAGGTCATCACAAACACACTCCAGAACTAAACCGTATAAACTCAATACTCAATACATACGCCAGATAACAGGAATACCCGACAACTTGCAAGCAGATAAGAACCCACTATTGAAGCAAACGACGAATCTCAGTCGGTATAGATCCGCCCGGCATAACATTTCTCTGAGGTTGCGGCGGAACCAGCTTTTGAAAAACAGGATCTTTCCAGAGATTCTTGAAATTCACATTCTTCCTGATTGTCACGCGAGCCGGCTCGCCCCCGCACTCAACCGCCTTGCGGACAGATGCCAACGCCGCACTTTTCTTCCCCAAAGCCGCCTGAACACCGCCAAGTTCCACCCAGCCCGAATAATTTTCAGGCATTCTCACGGTGTAACGCTCAAAGGCGTACTCCAGCAAATCAATACGCCGCGCCCGGGCGCAAAGTGCAGCAATCTTGATATAGAGTTCCGGTGGCATATTATCATCATCCAGCACCTGTCGTGCAAACAGATTGAACCGCCCCATATCTCTCCTGACCAGATATAGCTCCGTCAGCTCCATAATCTCCATGGAGGTGAGTTCGTCACCTCTCTTTCTCTTCGCCTCAATCGCAACCAGACGTTTCTTTACTTTAGACATTTTATTCATGACCTTGAGGAAGTCATCCGTTTTCTTGTTCTCGGGATCGCTCTTCTGGAACGCCTTGATCACCTCCCTGGCTTCTTCGTCTTTACCCTGCCGCATCAGCACGTCCGCCAGCCGGAAATTGGCCTCGGGACTGAGCGGATAGAGGTCCACCGCCTGCTTGAACGCATGCACAGCCTCCGTATGCATCCCTCGCGCCACGTATAATCCGGCGATAGAACTGCGCAACTTAGAGAAAGTTTTCCGCGCCACTGTATCACGCACAAACGCCTTGTTATTTGAAAGTCTATCGACGTACCACTCCCAAAAGGCGTGATCTTTCGCAACCAGTTCCTTCGACAGAGGAACTGGCTCCGGGTTTATCTTCATAATTAATCCGTGCGGCTCAAGGTATGGATACATCCATGGGATGGCGTAACTCTCCTCCACATAAAATTCACGGACAGGACGCTTCTCGCCACCGACATCCATAACCCGAACCCCCAGCTCATCCAGCGATTCACCACGCTTGAAACGTTCCATTATCTCTGGCGACTGCGTATATTTGTTGTCCTCGAAAATCATTCTGGCCAGAATAGAGTTTATCTGCATAACCCCACCGACACCCTGAACACTCACGCGCCCGTTCTCCTTCTTCACATCGGCACCAGCCCGAATTTTTCCCGTTTCAACATCATTAATATACTGCGCGAAAGCCTGATTGCTATCCCTCACAGAGGGAATCATAATATCCTCCCCGTACAAATCTCTCATCACATTGAGATACGTGGCATCGGCAAGAGCGTTCTGAGTGATCAAATAGACATCTGAACGCACTTTCGCGGAATATATCATGTAGGTGGGCACAAAACGACCCGGGTCTGTGCCACCAAAGAAAACCGCATTTGTCCCCATCTCCGGCGGATACGATGGATCGGGATAACTGAGCCGCTCCTCAGGGGTAAGCTCCTCCAGAATGCCGTTAACACCGCGTAACTGATAATAGCCAAACTGCCAGCCGAAATCATGCCCCTGCTGGTCAGAAGAACCCCCGATCTTGCGCAGCTCTTTGTCATAGGCGTTCCGAAAGACAGGTATCAAAGGAAAGAGCGAAACCACCAGTAATCCCGTAAACAACGCCATCTTCTCCCCCTTTAAAAGGGTGTCCAGCCACGCAAGCGCAAATATTGCGCCGTAGGCGATCCAGAGAGCAAAGATCGCGTGAGCCTGAATATACTGCACCCTGCCAATAAAGAGAGTTTGCAAGTCCAATGAGGGGTACTGAAAGATGATAAAAACAACCGTCATAAAAATAAAAGCTACAACAGTAACAATCAGCCATTCGCGGGTTTTTCGGTTTATTGAGCCAAAGAAGAAAAACGGGACCAAAGCCAACACGGAGATATACGCAGTGAATTGAGCCACCACTGATATGCAACCCTTCATGTCAAATATTATCCTGAGATTCTGCTCGCTGAAATGACTCATATCTTTAACTATCTTACTAAAATTGGCAGCAGGGTCGATCTTCTCATACTGCCCGCGTGTCACCGCGTGCATAAACCCCTGCCAAGTGCGGGGATAGGCCCAGTTGATGGGCGGATTTTGCTCGGAAGCGAACGGCATAAGCAGATAAAATGAGACACCCAGCTCAATCAGCAGAAATGTGATGCCCACCTCTTTCCCCTTTGGCACGTCGAAAAACATGAGTGCCCAGAAAATAGCCGACACCACAAACCACAAAGCAAACCCGACTCCCCCGCCATCCGCTGGATCTATTTGCAGATCATTGAACCCCGCAAGTTTCGCCCACTTCTGCACCGCGATAAACAAAACGATAAAAGCAACACCCAGGGCGTAAACACGCATCTTCCGGTTCAAGAAAAACGGCACAAGCACCAGCAACAGAGCAAAAACCGTCCACACCCAAAAAACAGGATGCGCCAGCCCTCCACCCCAGAGATGAACCTCTCCACTCTTATCGTTCAACACATTGATGCTACTGAAAATAAAAAGTCCAAGTATGCCGCAGATTGAGAAAGACACCCCCTTGCGCCACTCTTTCGGCATAGCCACCAGGGCGGGGAAAAGCACCATCAACGAAGTCCATAGCCAAAATCCGGGATGCGCGGGACCCTCCGACCAGTTCAGACTCGGATGTTTATACTGCCCTGCCAGACTACTGGAAAGAAGCATCGCAAACATCACGATCCCAACGATAATAAAATCGCGCATCAAATACAACCCGTCCCGGCTCTTAATCCCCTTCAGAACAACCGCTATCACCAGTGGCATTCCCATAAATATCAATGTCTGATGATTTGTCAATCCGAGTCCAAATGAGAACGCCAGAGCATACAGCCACTTCATCTCAGATGGACGACACATCCAGATGTACAGGAACAGAACAACAAGCATCATGAAAAAGGCGTTCAAACTATACACCTCAACAATCGTCGACTGCGACCACAGCACAGGACTGAACGCCAGCAACAATCCCCCGCTGACACCGCTCACAAGGCATATCCAGCTCTCCTTCTCCAACCCCAGCACCGAACGCATCTTCTTCACATCCCTCAACATGTCAGAACCGGAACGGCTGATAAGCATTGCCAAAAGTCCACACGCCAGCGCACCGAAAAACCCGGAACTCAATGCCACACCCCAAGCCGGATTCGGATGACCATTGTAGCTGACACCATCAAATATCCACTGAAAAAACCACGTGACAAGTGTCCATATCGGATAACCTGGCGGATGTGGCACACCCAGATAATCAGACGCAACAGCCAACTCTCCCGAGTCCTCCAACGTCACCGTGGGCGCAAGCGTGAAAAAATAAACCGTAAAGCTGATCAGAAAGCAGATCGCTAAAGCCATCCAGTCAATCTTGCGGAAAAACCTGCCGGTTTGGGAATCAAAAATCAGTTCCTGCTCATCCCCGCCTGCCTTATCATTCAAAACATCACTCTTTTCTAAATTCATATAACCTCTGCACCAATTTCCGTTTGTCGCGAAGAGGTTGCTTATATTCATTATAAACAAACTTATCAAGTCGAAAATCGGCAGAACACCGCGGTATATATTCCGCTACCATCCCTTTCGAAAAATTAAACTACCCGGAAAAGAGAAAACATGATTTACACACGGCACTAATCACACCAAAACGAAAAATCATCAACAGATAATGGCTGTAATATTTATATTCTTTATGTTTCCGCAGAGGAATCTTCCGCTATCCGCAAGAGCGATTTTGCATTTGTTCGAGGCTTGGACAATTTTTTCGGGCGTTTGTCCCAACCATGGACAACTGCCGACAGTTTCCAATTCTATTCACATTCATTCGTACCTGCCAAAACTTCGGTGGCGACAGCTCTATTCACGGTTCCAGATTTTAACGGAGCTTCTCTCAAACCTGAATTCGATATATTTTTATCTATTAATTCATCTTCTCAAAATGCTACAAGTCTGGTGCGGAAAGGAAGTCTTCCCGCCAATTTAAGGATTAAACGCTATGAATAAAAAAGTCGCACCCAAAAAAGTTGATGACAGTTTTCGATGGATAGGTCCGCTGTGCGGAGTTCTTGCATTCATTCTGTATGCCCTAACGTTAAGTTCCGGGGCCTATCCGGGAATATCTGCTAAACTGATCGTGGATTATTCGGGGATGGCTCCGTTTATGCCCCTACTTCATCCGCTCTGGTGGTGTTGTGCACAGTTAATAAAAATTATCCCCATAGGTTCGCTCGTCTTCCGCATGAATATCTTCTGCGCAATATGCGGGTCGCTGAATATCTGGCTCATCTACGAGATTGTGTCGCGAATCAAACATCACCGCACAGTGGAAGAGCGACGGGCTTCTTTCAATCTGCTCTGGACGCAACGCGCATCGGGAATGTTCGCGGCGGCCTTTCTCGCAACGTCCATTCCGTTCTGGATAGTATCCACACGTGCGTACACCGTCACATTTGACACAATGATTGTGTTGCTTCTTGTACGTCAGCTCCAGAAATACTACGACAACTCCGCAACTTGGCGCATCTACGTCATCTCTTTCGGGGTCGGAGTGGGCATTATGGAGTTTCCAACCATGCTTCTCCTCGCCGCCCCAATCCTTATCGCCCTGTTTTTCATGATGTTTCAAAGGGATATGTTTGCCAAGCCACGCAAAAAACGAATCAATCCCTTCTGGGGCTGGCTCTTCAAGGCTGGAGTACTAACCGTGCTGGGTGCTCTCCCCGCGTTGCTTATTGCCTGGATATACAAATACAGTCCATCCTATGAGTGGCGCGAATTCCCACATTTCTTCAGCCTGCTGGTCTACATGGCGCGTGGCTATTTCCGTGAAATTGGCGGAAGCACAAACCAACTCGGCTGGTTGCTCGTCTCACTGGTGAGTTTTATTCCCTGCCTGGCAGTGCTGACCAGAAAAACAGGACAAAAACACGATCAGATTATGGGCTCATATTTCTTTCATCTGG
>CAYTQP010000089.1:0-10045 GCA_964440175.1 uncultured Verrucomicrobiota bacterium | reverse complement strand
CAGATTGCAAAATAACACCATCCCGCCAGTGTGCCAATATCTGATTCCCGTTTTTTAGATTAACGTTGCCAGCAGTATCTGTGCGGGATGGAGGGCGACGCGGTCGGTTCCGTCCATTATTTGATGGCGGCAACTTGTGCCGGGAGCGCAGATTAGAGCGTTGGGATTGTTGCGTATGGCAGGAAAGAGAGTGAGTTCCCCGATGCGCATGGAGAGTTCGTAGTGTTCCTTTTCATATCCAAAAGATCCAGCCATTCCGCAACATCCACCGGCAATCTCTTCAACCTGTGCCTCTGGAATGAGGCGTAGCAGTGTGGTTGTGGCGGAGATGCCGGCTATCGCCTTTTGATGGCAATGTCCATGTAGAAGAATCTTGCTGGATAAGGGTTTGAGAGGAAGCGTGGTGAGTCGTCCCTCCCGTAGCTCCTGCACAATAAACTCATCAAAGAGCAGGCAGTATTCTTTGACTCTCTCCGCCTTTGATCGCAGTTCGGGCGGCACGAGATCCGGAGCCTCATCACGGAAGCCGAGAATTGCGGAAGGCTCAACACCAACAATGTATATTCCGTTTTTGGCGTAATCGTAAAGCACTTCAACTGTGGCGGACATCTTCCGTCTGGCGGATCGCAAAAAACCTTTTGATATCAACGACCTTCCCGATTGTAATCCGCCGACGGGAATCACGTCGAATCCAAGCATTTCAAGGCATTGTGTGACGGCTATGCCCGGTTCGGGATCGGTGTAATCGGTGAATTCATCATTGAACACAACCACTTTGCCATGTGTCAGCTCACATTCAGGAGGCTGATGTTTGCGAAGCCAGGCTGTGAATGTTTGCGATGCAAAGGGTGGCATATGCCGTTCGGGAGCAATGCCCAGAATTTTTTTAACCAGTTGCGTGTTTATGACTGCTGATGCCAGTTTGGGAGCAATGGATGCAAACCGTGCGCCAACGGCATAGAACCCGAACATTCGATCACGGAGCTTTCCTCCGGTGTGGTCTTTTCTTTTCTGCTGATACTCCGCCTTCAGTCGCGCCATATCGACACTGGACGGACACTCGGACGCGCAGGCCTTGCAAGATAGACATTCATCCATAACTTTGGATAGATCTGGGTTGCTCCAGGTCTGGGCGGGATCTTCGGAGACCAGCAGTTGACGCAACACATTGGCGCGACCACGGGTTGTATATGCCTCTTCATTTGTTGCCATATAGGATGGGCACATAGTTCCATGTCCGGGGCTTTGGCGACAGAACCCGGCTCCGTTGCAGCGTTCTACCGCCCGAACCATTCCCTTTTGAGCCGACCAGTCAAAGATTGTGTCAATCTCCGGCGTGCGGGAGCCGGGGTGGGTTCGCAAAGATTCCAGAGGATTCGGTGCATCAATAATTTTGCCGGGATTCATAATGTTAGCCGGGTCGAAGAGTCTTTTTATCTCAACGAGCAGTTTATATGTCTCCGGTGTCAGCATCTGTTCCAGCAGGTGTCCGCGCAGGCGGCCGTCACCGTGTTCACCGGAGAGGCTTCCGCCGAACTTCTTAACAATGTCGGCGGTTTGGTTGAGGATTGCGCTGAATGTGTTGAGTCCGGATTGTTCTTTGAGGTTGAGCATTGGGCGCAGGTGCAAAAGCCCGGCGGCGGCGTGACCATAGAAGACACATTCACAGCCGTGGCTCTTCATCATGGCATCAATTTGTTCGGCATAGGCGGGTAGATCTGCGGGATTCACCGCCGTATCTTCAATGGCTGTTACCGGTTTGGTGTCCCCGGGCATGCCCGTCAGAAGTCCGAGTGCAGCCTTGCGCAGATCCCATACGCGCTGAATTTCTGAACCTTGTAAAATCCGGCTGGCGTATCCCAGTTTCGCGGATTTCAGGGCGTTGCATAGCCCTCGAACCCGACGTTGCAGTTGTTTCGTCTGATCGTCGTGCAGTTCAATGGCGAGTACGGCTCCTGGATCGCCTTCTACCCAGAAACGGTTGTCAGCTTGCTCGCGGTTGTTGTGGGTGGCGTTGAGTAGAATGCCGTCCAGAAGCTCGACGGCGGCCGGTTGGTGTTCCTGAATGACAGCGATGGCGCGGCACGCTTTTTGAATGGAATCGAAGTGGGCGCAGATCAACGATATGTGCCTGGGAACAGGAACCAGTTTGATGACTATTTCAGTTATAAGACAGAGGGTTCCCTCACTTCCGCAAATCAGAGGTGCGAGGCTGAACGGATCGCCTTTTGGGTTCCACGGTTGCATCTGCGCCAGGCGATCGATGGCATATCCCATATTCCGTCGCGTCACCTGCGGCGTGGGGAAGTCTGAAGCGATGGAGTCGAGGTTCCCGTCAATGATCGAGCATATCACGCGATAAATTTTACCTTCGAGGGAGGGGAGTTTCTTTTTCTCGTCCAGCTCGTCATTCGAGAGTGTCCCGAATATGACGACACTGCCGTCACTCAGAATCGCCTCGATTTCCAGCACATGATCCCGGGTTGTTCCGTAGAGGATTGAGTACGCGCCACAGGAGTTGTTCCCAACCATTCCGCTTATGGTCGCCTGTTTCGATGTCGATGTGTCGGGTGCAAATTTGAGACCGGCATTGACCGTCGCCGCATTTAAATCATCCTGAATCACACCCGGTTGCACACGTGCGTGGCATTTTCGGGTGTTGATTTCCAGAATTCTGGTCATATGACGGGAGACATCCACAACAAGTCCGTTGCCGACGCATTGTCCGGCGAGGCTGGTCCCGCCTGCTCTCGGTATTAGCGAAACGGAATGCTTCCGCGCAAACTCAACAATGAGCGCACACTCTTTTTTGTTACGCGGAAACGCTACGCCGAGCGGGGTTTCCTGATAGATTGAGGCATCCTGACTGTAAAGACGGCACGCCAGTGGGGAGCAGTCCGTCTCAACTCCGCGCAGTGACGAAAGTTTACGGCGGGTGTTCACGGGGTCAGTGTTCAATAAAACGGTCTGCAAGTGCGCTGATCACGCAGATGCCCGCAATAATCACCGACACCAGAATTGTTGTCCTCATGTTTGTCTCGGACTGAAGTGAGGTGTCATTCAGTTGGAAGATATAGGCAATAATGCCTCCGGCAACAAGCACAAAAACTGCCGTCCACCACAACCAGCCCCGAGGGGGGGATATCGATCCGCGTTCCCACTGTTTCTTTTTACTCATACCCGTAATTGTAAGTTATTATTAAAATCAATGCAACAAAAAAACTTTTGCACATACACTTTTATTTATCCAGCCTTTTTGACCTCCGGACTCTACATGCAACCATGAACCTGAGTTATTCAGCACCCTGACAATTGAACCTTCAGGGAGAACAAAGCGGGCAGTAGAGTCCGGGATAGGCGCGGAACGTGCCTCCTGACCGGACTGCACAACCACCGCCTCGTTCATATTGCCAAGATGTATCCAGCAGTAAAGTCCCGTTCCGCCAATAATCATTACGGCGAAACAGATAAGTGCAGAATTTAGCAGCCATTGCCGATGTTTGCGAATGACGATATAACCGCCAAACAAAAATGCGGAGCACCAGTAAAAGAGGATCGTTAGTTTCAGCCATTCATCTCTGCTTCGCATTGTGAAAACGCGAAGAGGCAGAGACATTTTTGGCATCACCGCACCGGAGTTACGAATGGCCAGCAGCATATTGGCCTTTATATCCGGGTCTCTTGGACTCATCCACCATGCTCTGCGGTAGAAGAGAATCGCTTTCCCGAATTTGTGCTGGCGGAAATAGGTGTTTCCTATATTGTAAAGGAGTGCCTCACTACTCTGCCCGTTATCCATAAGGGTGTGATACTCTTTCATCGCTGCGTCAAGTTCTCCGGCATCGTAGTGTTCAGCCGCCCGGATGAAACCGCGTTGCATAGAGTCGTTATTCGCCGGAGCCGCCTGTCCGCCAATAGCAAGCCCGCCCATGCAGATGGCAGAGAGCATTGCAATTGTGCGTAGTGATGCGGCACCAGACTGGTTCTTAATCTTTTCGCAGTGTTTCAGGATTGAGCGCATATTATTCAGCATCGCGGGTTTGTCGTCGTCAGATTCGTTGCTAACGCCCCCGCCCGCAAAACGTTCCTGCTCACAACGGTTGAAAATAGCATGCAGTTCATCAATCATATCAGCGGGCAGGTTGCCGCGCCGACAGAACTCCAGTGCTTGCCGCGACTCTATCTCGCCGGCACCAAGATTGAGTCGATGTCCGAAATAGTCGCTCCCCGCATTCCGGAGAGCCTCGAAGAAGGCTTGGTCATCATTCTTTTTCAAGGCCTCTTCCGCCCGGTTCAATGCCGCCCGTGCGGCACGCGGTGCCTTTTGCCGTCGCGCTAGAGCGACATTGCTCTCCAGCGATTTCTGCCTCTTCCTCCAGAAAGCGAGTATCGCGATTCCGAGCAGAGGCGAGGTTTGGATTGCCCAGAAATGTACGGTTTTTGTTTTTGAGAAAATGGAGGTTGCCGTCGCTTTGTCGGGAGCCGATTTAAGATACACAATGTCGTCTCCCAGAATCTCTGGCTGCAACTTGGCGTTGCCATTTTTATCGGGAGCCGAAATTTGAACGAGTTTGCTGGTGGATGCCTTAACTGTTAGCGGGAACGGTCCGCGTTTGATGGTCTTATAGGTTTCCGATGTTGTATCGAAATAACTGAACTCTATGGCGGGGACAGCTTTAATCTCCTCGCTTTTAGGGATAATCACCTGTTCAAACACCTTTTTGACACGGGCTGTGTTCTCATCGGTTGAGACCAGCCTGGCCTCATAGGACTTAAAATCATTCCCCAGTTCAAGAGCGGGAGCGGATACATTGCTTATGTTGCCTTTTCCGGCAACCGTCATAGTGAGCGTTACAGGATTGCCGGTCTCCACTTCGCACGGGGTGGCGGTGATATCGAATGAGAATTTACCAACCGCCCCGCTGAAAGATGTTGGGCGATTGGTTGCGGGGAGCGGTGCGATTGTAAACGCTATCGGTTCCATTGTGACATCGACAGTCTGCACCTGCGCACGCTCGAAAAAGGAGTCAAAAAAGGAGTCGCCTAACAAGCCATGGCTTTGTCTTTGCTGGCGTGGAACACGCAGTCCTACCCGCAGTCCGGGGTTGAACTTGTACTCCCCGGAAGCGAGTGCCTGCGCACTTGCTTCGAATTGCATTATATTGTAAATGTGTCCGTCAATAACCTTTCGCCGTGTTCCTGATTGATCAAAATTATTCATCTTTACGCCGTTTTCCGGAAAACCGTACGGCTCAAAATTGCCTGCGAGGTTGAGTCTCTCGTCGATGTAAATATTGAGAACAATATTAAATATCTGCTGACTGTACAACTTTTCGGACGGCAACACCATCTTTGCGAACAACAGCTTCGAAAGTGAGTTGCTGTCTTCTCCTGCGTTAGATTCAGTCACTGTCAGTTCGATTGCGGGAAGCTGAATATTCTCTTTGCCGATTTTATAGGTGTATGGACCGACATTAAACTTGCCTGTTTTCAGAGGGGTTAACGTGTACGAAAACACAACAGTGCCATGGGACTTGTTTTTGCCGGGACCCATACTAAAACTGTAGTTTTGAATCACTCCTCTATATCTTATGTCGTACGCATTTGTGCCGGGAAGACGCGGAGGAGTGAGATTGTCGCCACCTTCAACCGTGAGTGTGCATTGCGCCTGTTGCCCCATACGCAGAACACGCGGGTTGATATCCAAAACAGCCCTTGTCTTTGCAACGACCGTTCGCGCACAGAGAGATGCGGCAAAAAGCGCGGTTACGAATATTGCTGTGTTCAGTCGTTTCATATCTACCAGTTCTTGTCAACACGTTGAGGTCGACCCAGTATAATCCGCAACTTGTCGCGGTCGGCCTGCTCTTTCTGTTTCATTGCATCGAGCAACATCTCTGCCTCATCTTTCGTCATTTCATTCTTCTTTGGCGGCTCTTTCTGTTCCTGTTGCTTATCATTTTTCTTATCCTGTTTCTCTTTTTGTTTCTGTTTGTTCTCTTTCTCTTTCTCTTTCTGTTTATTCTGTTTCTCTTTCTGTTTCTGTTTATCCTGCTGTTTTTGTTTATCATCCTTCTTCTGCTGTTCGAGCAGTTTTTTGAGGGCGGTAAGTTTAGCATTCTGGGGATACAACTCTAGACCTTCCTCAACTTTTTCCTTTGCCGCCTCCATCTTGCCGCCGATAAAGTTCGTAGATCCCTGATGGAAGTACACGTCCCCGGTATCAACATCTGCGGCGTGACAAACAGCGGATGTCGCAATCAGCAGAACGGTCGCCAGCATCACCATTCGGAAGACATGTGCTACTACCCATGTTCGTTCTGCGACACCAAGGTTCAAAATGTTGCATACCTCTCTCATCTCTCTCCTCCCTTCTCTGGTTCCGACACGATCTTGACAATTTGCATCGTTCTCTTAAGGACATCCTGATACTCTTTAGCGAGATTTTCGTCAAGTGCGAAGGCTGTCTCATTGGCGGCGGCTCTCTTCTGAAGAAACTGCGCGGCATTCGTATAATTGTGTTTACGAATCATGCTCCATGCCTGCTTTAAATCACCGCGCAACTCGACGACCATATTGAGCAGTGCGGCTTTTCTGTTTTGAGCAATCTCATAATTTACTTTTGGGTCCATATAATCGGGCGCGACGGTGATGGACTTTTCGTACGAAAGAATTGCCGCATCGTAGTGTTTAATTGTCTCTTTGGGTTTCTTCTCTTTCAGTGCGGTTTCGGCTAGTTTCATGTCAACATTCCCTATATTGAAAAACACAGCCGCCTGAAGATCGACATCCCCGCTCTCCAGCGCACGCAGATAACGCTCACGCGCCGCATCCCACTTGCTGGCGCGGTAAAGGGCATTGCCATTGTTCAGGTATGCGGGTGCGGGACTTCGGTCCTGTCCTGCGGCAAGTTCGGCAGCGGCAAAGAAGTTTGTAGCGGCCGCCATGAACTGCTTATCTTTCATTTGCTTAAGACCTGTCTTCATGCGTCCACGTGCCGATTTGGCTTCGGTCGGCATCACCAGCAGGCAGAGTGTCGCCGTTGCGAGAAGAACTCCCCGCCATCCTAACGGCATCTCAGGCAATCTTGTGCCGCCCAATATCTCTGTGATAGATATGCGCTTTCGAAAGACGCTGATATGGTTTAGATTTTTCATAGAGGATTCTCCTTAAACTTTCTCTGCCCGCCAATACAGCATTCGATAAAAAGCAGTAGTAGCGCACCACCGAGAAACCAGTCAAATCGCTCCTCGAACTCTTTGGCCATTCTGGACTCCAGTTCACTCTGCTTTAGTTTTGAGAGCCCCTGTTTGATTATGCGTTCAAATCCGAAATCGCCGGGGGCGGAACGAACATAAATCCCTCCGGTATCCATGGCGAGACGTTGCGGCTCATTTTCGCACAGTGCGCTTTTTACCACGTTACCGTCTTTATTTTTCTGAAAATCCATTCGTCCCTCATCATTACGCATAGGGATCAACTCGCCAGTCAGAGTTCCTACGCCTATCGCGTAGACGCGGATACCCTTTTTCTTCAGTTTGGCGATGATTGAGTCAAGATTGCCTTCGTGATCTTCGCCGTCTGTTATGAGAATAATGGCTTTGTCTGCATCGGTATCCTCTTCAAAGCTGTCAATCGCACGCTCCAGTGCCTGCGCTATACGAGTGCCGCCACGCGGGATAATTCCGGCATACAGGTCGTCGAGCGTCATCAGGAGCGCGGAGTAATCGATGGTGAGCGGACACTGTAGAAAGCTACCGCCTGCAAACGCGATAAGCCCGACCCGGTCGCTGTCAAGTTGTCGAACCAGATCGCGAACTCCCCACTTGGCCTGTTGCAGGCGATTGGGCTTGATGTCCTCGGCCAGCATGCTGTTGGAGGTGTCTAGAACAACCATTATGTCAAGTCCGCGTCGCTTCACCTCTCGCCAATGGAACCCCCACTGCGGTCGAGCCAGCGCGACAATTGTCAGCATCAGCGCGCCCAGCAACATGAACAGTTTCACGCGTCGTTGTGTGACCGGGCGGAACGGAAGCAATTGCGCAAGTGCCGCGTCGTCTGCGAGCATCCGCAACCTTTTTTCGCGTCTGCTGAGCAACAAGAAGAGCAACAGTGCGAGCGGCACAAGCAGAAACAATGCGTACAGCATATTCTGTTCTCCCCAGTGAATCATGGCAACCTCCCGAATTTACTGAAGGCAAGCAGGCGTTCAATAAGCAGAAGTCCCACGCCCCAGAAAAGAAACGGCATAAACGCCTCTTCATAACGGGTGTAGTTTTTCATCTCTATCTCGGTCTTCTCCATCTTGTCTATCTTCGCGTATATCTGTTTCAGCTCTTTCATGTCGGTGGCGCGGAAGTAGAGTCCGCCGGTAATCTCGGCAATATTCTTTAAACTCTCCTCATCCAATTCAACCAGCATTCTCTGAGCACCGAATATTCCGCCACCGGGGTTGCGTATCCACCCATCATTACTGCCGACACCTACGGTGTATATCTTTATGTTCAGAGTTTTTGCAATTCGGGCGGCATCTTCGGGGGATATTTTACCCCTGTTATTCACCCCGTCTGTCAGCAGTACCATGACGCGTGACTTGGCCTTGCTGTCGCGTAGACGGTTGGCCCCGGAGGCTATCGCTGACCCGATTGCCGTTCCGTCTTCCAGCATTCCGGTCTTCAGCATCTCCATGCGCTGAATCAACCAGCCGTGATCAAGCGTCAGTGGCGCGACAGAGTAAGGAACGGCGGCAAAGCCGACCATCGCGATCCTGTCGTTTATGCGTTCCTTAATGAATGGTTCCATAACCTCTTTTGCCGCATCCAGTCGATCCCGGCGTTTGGATGCCGTCGATAAATCGGTCGCCTCCATCGATGTGGAGAGATCGATAAGCATAACTATGTCGATCCCCTCCGATTTCACCCTGTGTTCGGCGAGTCCCCGTTGCGGGCGAGCAAGAGCAACAATCAGAAACACCAGCCCGAATCCAAAAATAGCTGGCAGACTCTTGCTCACGTAAATCGTCCATGCACGCGGAAGCCCTTTCAGTGCCGCCGCATTACTGAACGGGAATTTGTTCTGGTTTGAAACATGGTGACGCAACCATACGGATAGAGGCACCATCAAAATCAGTAAAAGAAGCCATGGATGATAAAACCTCATTGTTTCAGCACCTCCTCTTTAACACACCCCTGATCATCGGTGCGCTGTGTCTCCTTCACCAACCGTTCTCCTGCATTAAACGCCTCCACCATGCTCTCCTCAGACGGTGCGAAACGGGCGAACTTCACCATATCACTCTGCCGCAGAAACTCGGCGGTGAGTTCTCTGTGCTCGCCTGGCAGAATGGTGGAAACCGATGTTTCGCGAATGAACTCCTCGGTTGTCTGCTCTGGTGCATGCAAATCGAAGCGGTCCTCAATGTACTGCCGCACAATACGTGACAGCTCAACGTAGAATGCCTCAACCTCGCCTGATTCGATCCACCCTTTCTCCCGCAGGCGGCACAAATCGCGTAACGCAACCTTGTGCGCTGCTGGTCGGGGTGTTTCACGAATGAAAGTATGGCGTTTCGAAAGAATGCGGGCGACAACCGCGCCCAGAATGGCTGCGCCAGTGGCAATCAATAGCATTACCAGTATCCAGCGTGGGAATACGGGTGCGAAATTTCGGCATTCACTGATGTCACGCAACTCTTCATTCCCGCCGGTCAATGCGGACTCGACAGAGAGCAGGCAATCCTCGAACTTTAGTTCTCCGAGAAGTTTATCACCATTCCGTAAGGTCAATTTCCCGTCAAAAAGGCGATGTTCGCCCAGCTCAAAGGAGGTCAGCTTGTAATGGATGGTCGTAATTTCACGATTGTCTTCCAGTACGCGGTTGTCCCAGCTACGGTCCCGCACAATTACGTGTCCATCCCCTCCGGGGTCTGTGAATACCGGCTTCGCTCCGCCCGGATGTAGCACCTCAACCACGGCACTCAGCACCTGCCCGATAAATATCCGGTTCGTACTCAGTGTCAGGCGCAACGCATACGGGCTGTCCGTTT
>CAYTQP010000088.1:0-10119 GCA_964440175.1 uncultured Verrucomicrobiota bacterium | reverse complement strand
TGTCCTGAGCTTCGCGTCCAAAGTTTATCAAATAGAGCTGGGCATCCACGGCATCTCTCGATGGCTCGTTGCAGGTGGCAGTCAGTTTTGAGAGTCGGCGGTATGCACGATCCTCCCACGCCCAGTATGGGTAGCGTGCGAGGATTTCCAGCACTTTGAATTTTTCGAGTGTACGGGCCTTGCCGTAGAAGAGATCAAGTGTCACGACCAGCAGTTTAAGGATGAAATTGCTTTTAATGACCGGTGTGTCCAGAGAGCGTTCGCGCTCTTTTATGAGGTCTTGTTTTTTTCCAATGGTGTATTTTCTCTTTTGCATCGTAATTTCCAATCTCTTTTTTCGACACTCTCATGCGCAAACATGTACACGGAGGGCGCGGTTAATTACTATTTTTCGAAAATGTCGAACTCTCTGATTCCCGGTCCTTGTTTTGGGGTGTCGCTGAAAGAATCGAGAATAACCATGCGAACGCGACGGGTGGTTACAGGACGGGGTAACTCAATGGAGAGATGTCCCAGCTCTTTACCGGAAGCGATTGTACTCCAACCGTGTTTCTTTGGCACGCGAAGTTCCCAGCTTTTGATCCGGTTGAATTTTTCAAAAAGAGTGACGCGCTGGAAAGTTTTGACCGAGTCAAGATTGAGTTCGATCCAGGGTTGTTTGTCGTCAGATGTAGCCATCCAGTAGCGCCAAATATGACCCCGCCGGAGTCCGAGATATTTCTTGCCGTTAATGGCTTTCTTGTGTGCCTCACTTCCTTTTTTGAGAGGCTTCCCGTTTTCATCAAATTCAAAAGAGTATTCGACGGCACTTCTGGCGTTACCCCGCCCTCCGTGTGAGATTTCCGACGAAGCGGTGACCTTGGCATCGCGACTCATTGATTTGCCGGTTTCACATGGAATCAGAGGAAGACCCAGGGCGGGTTTATCGATTTTAAGCTCAATAATGGTGTCGGGAGCGACATGAAATTTTTCATCCATTTCGATGCGCAGTCCTTTCTTTGACTGACTGATTTTGGCTGTGCCGCCGGTTAGCACTTTGGTGGCGGTTATTTTGGCTGGCAAGGGCGGGAGTTCAAGGACACCAGCCGACCATTGCTGGGTGATGTGCAGGTAGACGCTGTGATCCCGGCGGGTGGAAACGCCCCAGTGTCCGGGAGTGTAGGGGCCGCCACGGGTATCAATGATAGATTTGCCGTGTTGTTTCAGCCACTGACCCATGGCAAGGTAATTTTTTCGAACGGCGGGAGGCATGACACCAGTTTCGGTTGGACCAAAATCGAGGAGCAGGTTGCCGTCGCCGCCGCTGGCATCCACGAGCAGGCGGATACAGGCGGAGGGGGTCATCATGTTCCTTCCGCCGTTCCAGAACCAGCCTTCGCCCTGCATGGTTACGCAGGATTCCCAGGGGGTTTTCATGTCGAAATTACCCAGTTTCTGTTCGGGTGTGTTGAAATGTACGCCGGGCAGACGGATGCCTCTGGCGTTGGCGATGGGGTGTGCACAGTACTTTTTAATGGTGCGCATAACGCGATTGGCATCGATCTTGATTCCTCCGCGATCCCACCAGACTCCCGCGACGTTCTTGTTCTTCGAGAAGAGTTCGTCGATCTGAGTGACGAGGTAGTCTTCGTAGGGTTTAGGGTTTTTGGTGTCGAAACGCGGGTCATACCAATCGGCAACCGAGTAATACCAGATCACCTTGAGTTCCGCCCTGGCGCAGGCATCGGCGAGTTCCTGGCATATATCCCGCTTAAATGGTGTACTCATAATGTCGTAGCGGGTGACTTTTGAGTCAAACATGCAGAAGCCGTCATGGTGCTTGGCGGTGAAAACCACATATCCCGCTCCGGCATCTTTGATTGTTTTCGCCCAGGCGTTGGCATCGAAATCCACGGGATTGAAAACTTTGAACATGTTGTCGTATATCTCCCGGGGTGGATTCATTCTCCAGGGGACACGGTATTTCTTGATAATTTCGTCTGTGAGGGTAAAGGGAGCATCAAAATCTGTCTTGTTGCTGGCCGCCACGCCCTTCTCCGGCTTGGGGGACCGATGCCAGCTGCCCCCGCCGAGGGCGAGGACCGAAGAGGTGTTCCAGTGGATGAAGACCCCGAAGCGAGCCTTGCGCCACCAGTCGTAGTCATGCTCATCGATGGCATCCGGTGGCTTGCCGTCCCGGAGCGCGGCGGAACACGGCAGGAGGATGTTCATGCTGATGAGCATGGCGAACAGTGCGAATGGGATGTTTGACTTTTTCATTACTTTTCTCGGTTAGAATTAGATTGTTGCCTGTCTCTTCGTCTTCTTCGGCTTCGCTGTCCTTTTCTTTCAACTCTAATGCGTAATTCACGGGGTCTCGGTTCACGGGAGTGCTGTTTTCCGGCTTCTTCTCTTTTCTCCCTCAGTCCGGTTCTTTGGCTAAGACTCAATTCCCGATTGCGTGTTGTGTCGGTAGACGGCGGCGACTGTACATCAATAGAAGTGAAGTGACAAGCAAACACCATGACCGATTTCTTATGAGTGGTTTAAGTCAGAGCTGAATACCATAGCTCCACATTCTCCACATTCTCCACGGCGCGTGCGGCAATAACACCATTTGGATTTTGTTCCATCTTTTCGACAATCCCGGCTTTTTCCACACCAGCGCAGAGGAAAACTATTCGCTTTATACGAGAAATCAAATTTTTTGTGACGGAAATTCTGTCGGGTCCGTCATCGCGTTTCACCGCGATGGCACAAGCCTGCTTTCCGCGTGTTAAACTGTTATGGTCAAAGAGTGACGCAGTGTGACCGTCGATGCCGACACCCAGCAGAGCAAGCGTTATGATCCCGCCGTTTTCCAGGTAATTTGATAGGTTGAGGTTGTATTTTTCGGCACATTCTTTCAGGGGTAGTTCGCAGTCGGGGTGAAAGACCCGTGTAGCACTAATCTTCAGTGCTGAGAACATTGAACCCATGCGTCCGAAATTACTGTCAGCGGAGAATGGAGGGACGTAGCGCTCGTCGCTAAGCATAATATGTAGCCTGTTGTCTATCTTCGGGGGATTATCCCTGATGAGACGATAGATGGTGAATGGCGTGTTTCCGCCGGGAAGCATAACGGCGTGCGCGGCGGGATGGCTGGCGCGGAAAGAACCTGTCAGCAGATCCAGCGATTGTTGCTTGAACGAGGAATAGTTTTTAAACCGTATTATTTTCAAGGCTTATCTCTCCAAATGGCGGGCTTTCGGCACCGAATTTATATTTTTCGGGTTCTATATGCGCCCGGTCGATGGTGTGCAGAACGGGAGTGAATATCTCCCAGGCGGCCGCAAGTTCGTCCGCCCTGATGAAGTGTGTTTTATCGCCTCTTATGACATCCAGCAACAGCCGTTCATAGGCCTCGGGCACAACGTCATTGAATGCCGATTTGTAAACGAAATCGAGGCTCGCCCCGATTATCCCGGATGAGAGCCCCGGCTTTTTGGTGTTGAAATTTAGATAGATCGCGTCATCGGGTTGAACCCGGATTGTGAGCTGGTTGTGAGGTAGATCGGGGGATGTGTCACGAAAGATGTTGTCGGGCAGGTCTTTGAAGTGGATGCGCACCTCAGTGCTGCTATCGTCCAGACCTTTCCCTGCGGTTATGAGGAAAGGGACTCCCCGCCAGCGTTCATTTGCCACTTGGAGTTTGACCGCCGCGTATGTGGGGGTTTTACTGTCGTTTGGGACTCCGTTTTCATCGCGATAGCCGGGATGCCCGCTGTCGTTGCCGATGTACTGCCCGAGTCGAACGTCTTTCAGTTCTGGCGGTGCGATACACTTTAAGACCTTCACTTTCTCGTTGCGGATGTCATGGGAATCGTAGCTGGCTGGCAACTCCATGGCGATCAGCGCGAGAATCTGTAACAGATGGTTTTGAACAACATCCCGGATTATACCGTAGTCATTGAAATATCCAGCGCGGTTTTTGACTCCGATGCGTTCTTTCCAGTCGATACAGACGTGATCGATGCAATTATTATTCCAGATAGAACTGAAGATCAAATTTGCGAATCTGAGTGCCATCAGGTTCTGAATCGCCTCTTTACCGAGGTAGTGGTCTATGCGGTAAACATCGCTTTCGCACACTACTTTATCTATTCCATCAGTGAGTTCCGTAGCGGTTTGACTGTCTCTCCCGAACGGTTTTTCGATGACAATGCGTGACCATGATTCAGGGGGACTACAGGCGATAAGATCGGCATCGCCCAGCGCCCTGGTAACCTCCAGAAACACCGATGGCGGGATGGAGAGATAGTAGAGGCGGTTGGTGTCTTCCACGCTCTCCAGTTTCCGCATCTGCTGATAAAGATCCAGGAATGAGGTTGCCGAATCGTATTGTCCCGAATGATAATGGCAATGGCTGAGGAATGCCAGCTGTTTTTCTCCGCAATTTTTCTCCGGAGTGTAGCGGCAGGTTAATTTTGATTCGACGGCGGTGCGAAATTCGGAGGCACTGAACTTTGTGCGTGAGAATCCGAATATGTTTGTGTCCGGCGGCAACAGACCCTGGGCATAGAGAGAGAAGAGGGCAGGGTATATCTTGCCTCTGGCCAAATCTCCAGAGGCCCCGATCACAACAATACTCAGGTGCTTAGCGTTCATTATCCGGCTTCAGGATGACATATGTCGGCAGACCAACATCGACAAAACGTGCTAACAGCATTTTTGTCTCCGCATCTTTTTGGTCGGCATTGACTTTAACCTTTATGTACTTGTCCAGCCGCGCCCGAACGTTCTGGTCTTCGAATGTCGTTTTGTCCATCTTTAGGCAGTTTTTGCACCAGACGGCCCAGAAGTCTACGAATATGGGCTTTTGTTCTCTCTTCGACATCTCCATAGCGGTGCTCAGCGAAGTCATCCATCCCGTTTCGCTAGCCTCCTGTTCCGCCATATTTTGCACCGTTTGTTTATTCGTTCCCTTCGGCATAAGGGAAAATCCGAGTTTTCCGTAGTAGACGGCCGCCAGCAGAATGATTATTCCGAACGCATATTTCACACGCTCCATCCATGCGCCCGCCTTTGGCAGGAACGAAAGACCCGCCCCTGCGAATGGCCAGGGTAGAGCCATGCCGAGTCCCAACAGGAAAGGCAGCAAAAGACCGAAGGAGTGCCCGTCCGCATAGAGGTTGGTTGAGTAGAGGAGCACAGAGATGACTACCGGTGCCACGCACGCGCCTGCCAAAAGTGCCGCCACCAGACCCAGCGCAAAGGCGGCGATAAAGCTTCCGCCTTTCACGGGCTTTACGCTGCTGCCATGGAATCGTGAAAAATCGAGATTAAAAACTCCGAACATTGAGAGCGACAGAACCAGGAAGAGAGCGGCAATGCCGAGGTTGAACCAAGGCGACGCATTGAGTGCGCCGAAGCGGGCTCCGGTGAAGACTACCAACAGTCCCAGCAATCCGTATGCCAAGGCGATTCCCGCGCCGTATGTGGTTCCCAGCAATAGTCCGTGCGTTCGTGATTTCGCCTGTGCTCCGGCACCGATGATGGCTATGTTTACGGGGATCATCGGCAGGACACAGGGTGTCAAATTCAGTGCCAGACCTCCAAGCAGGATGAGCACAATTGTGAGAAAGATACCTTTGCCGGCAAAAAAGTTTTCGGGAGGCATGGTCTCATAAGCGTTATTTTCCGCAGCATCTAAAAATTCAATGAATTTTTGGGGTCCGATGTAACCGGAGACCTTGGCACTTTCGCTGAAGCTTTTCATGAGGGTGCTGAAATTTGCCGTGGATGCCGGAGTTTGATCTGATCTCGTGGTTTTTGCGGTCACAGCCGATTCATCGGCAGTTGGTTTGTTGGTGAGGGGAAGTGTTAATTTACGTGTTTTTGGCGGGAAGCATAAGCTCTCGTTGCAACCCTGATAGCTTACGGAGAGGCGAAGTTCCTTCTCGTCAGTGCTTAAGATGCGGTAGGTGAAATTGGTGGTGTGAGCGTAAAAGGTCACGTCTTTGTTGAAGAGTTTGTCAAACTTGTGCGCTGGGACAGGGATGTTAAGCGGAATGAGTTCGACACTGTTGTCGGCTTTTACCTTGAATTCATCGGCGTATAGATGATGCCCGGGCGGGATCCCTATATCAAGCCGAAGCACTTGAACCCCATCTGCGGATTCCAGGTGAGCCTCGACCGTGAACGGATCAAGTCCCTGCGCGAAGACACCGATGGAGAGGGTGGCGACGACAATGGTCGCCACCACGCACAGTGTCATTATAGTCCTGCGTCCAGTGTTATTCATGCTTTATTGTTCGATTTCGGAGAAATCCTCTTTGCCGACACCGCACTCGGGACAGACCCAGTCATCGGGTATATCATCGAAAGCCGTTCCCGGTGCTATTCCTCCATCGGGATCGCCCGCCACAGGATCGTAGATGTAACCGCATACTTCGCATATATATTTTTTCATAACTCCATCTCCTTAACCTTGTCACTCAGCCATTTTATATGACTCATCTCTTCGCGTATTATTTGACCCATTCTTTCTTTTCCAGCTTTTTGGGGAACAAGTTCTTTGAGTCCGACAAAGAAAGCAATACTGTCTTTCTCCGCCTGAAGAGCGATCTTGATGATGTCTTTCAGAGTGTGCGCGTCAGTCACCATTTTCTCTGCATCATTCATGTCAAACACGTGCTCATTCGCCATGACCTGCAGGTACAGTAACACCTGATTGTCAGGATCGTAGGCGGTCTCTCCTGATAACGGAGTGGCAAGATTTTGGCGCAGACTTTCAAAAATTTTGAAGTGCTGATCTTCTTCTTCTGCCAGTTGCGTGAGGAGTTCGCGTCCCTCTTCATTGCTTTCGGCGGCTGTTCTGTAGAATCTGGCACCGTTAAGTTCTATCTGCGCGGCCATCTGCAGAACTTCGTCTATATTGAATATTACACTCATAATTCATCTCTTTCTTTATTTTTGCTGTATTTCAATTTTTCGATTACAATAAATCATTAAACAGGCGTTGTGAAGACCCGCGCACGCAACTCCTTGTCCAGCATCATTGCGCCCGGTCCGACATCACCCGCCAGTTTGAGTTGCGCGATGAGGTCACGTACATTCTCCTCCTCTTCGATCTGTTCATCGACAAACCACAGCAGGAAGTTGTAAGTGCCGTGATCCTTCTCCGCCTGAGCAAGACCGACCATATCATTCACCATGGCGGTGACTTTCCGCTCATGCTTCAGGGTTTCCTCGAAGACGTGTTTAAGCGATTCGAACTGCGTTGGCGGCTTATCGATGACCTCCAGTTCAATGTGCGCATCCTGACTGCAAACGTAGTCATATGTGCGTTGAGCATGCGCCATCTCCTCTTTCACTTGTATGAAAAACCAGTTGGCCGCGCCAGGATAGCCACTCTCTGCAGCATATGCCGACATGGACAGATAAAGGTAAGAAGAATAGAGCTCAGCATTGATTTGCCGGTTCAGTGCTGCTGTCATTTTATCGCTGATCATAATATCCGTTCCCCTTTAGCTCTTCCACAGACCATGGACGTTGCAATGTTCGCGTGCAATCAGCTTGTCGCTGTAAGGGACGTAGAATTCGGCCTCCGGTTTGTCGCCCGGACTCAGCTGTTTTCTCTGAATGTAGTCGCCGTTGATAACCTCTATCCACTCAATATAATGCGGTTCTTCCATGGGGTGTGGGACACTGCCAACAATAACGCGGACACCTTGATCTGTCTTCTCAATAACAGGGACGTGTTTCTCTGTGCTGGAATCGGCAGTCTTCTCATCGAGTCTTCCCATCGGTTGCCCGCAACATACGAGATCACCCGCGCCGATGTGCAGGACTTCGACGATATTGCCGCATAATTCACATTTATACACCTGCAATTTCTCTGTCATTTTATTCTCCTGTTATTAATTTAATTCCAAATAAATTCAATGATCTCAAAATACCCTTAATTTTCAAAAATGCAAAAAAATGTTGCGCTTAACCATTGAACAAACGTAAATCCAGCAAGCGTTCAGCCCCGACAGGCACCCCTGCTTCCGCGAATTTTGTTCCCTCTACCAGTTTTCAGCGAGCAACTCGAAGTGGGCTTGAGGATGGGCGCAGGCCGGACATACAGCAGGCGCCTCGGTGCCCTCATGTAAATATCCGCAGTTCATGCAACGCCATATTACGGTCTCTCCGCGCTTGAAGACAGTACCAGCCTCTATGTTTCGGGCAATATCAAGATAGCGCTTTTCATGTTGCTTTTCGGCGGTGGCGATGGCATCAAAAACCTCGGCAATTTTGTCGAAACCCTCTCCCCGCGCGATTTCAGCAAAAGATGGATACATCTCTGTCCACTCATGATGTTCTCCGCCCGCAGCGGCTTTCAGGTTCTCCAGTGTGTCACCAATCACCCCGGCGGGGAATGACCCGGTGATCTCCGCCGTGCCGCCACCCATGAATTTAAAAAGCCGCTTGGCGTGCTCCCGCTCCTGATTGGCGGTCTCTGTGAATATCTCTGATATTTGGCGATATCCCTCTTTTTTTGCGACATTGGCATAATAGTCGTAACGGTTGCGTGCCTGCGACTCCCCCGCAAAGGCGGCCATCAAATTCGTCTCTGTCTTGCTTCCCTTAATGTCCATTGTAACATCTCCCCCTGTTTCGTTTTTCTAACTGTTTAATAACACATTTCAAAACCTAACATATCTCGTCGAAATAGCAAAGTATATTTCTTAACATCACCCATTCCGACGAGGTGATCTGCCACGCTTAAACTCTTCAAATACCACAGACCGATTCCGAGAAGACCTGCGACAGGTAAACGGTGGCGACTGCCCATATGGTCAACAAACACTCTGCTGTCATATTTACGAGAGAATAACAGGCTGTTTTAAATTTTTGCGGACAATAAAGAAAAGGCGAATACGCAGACTTGTAATGACGGGCGTTTTGTGTAAAATTCGCGGGAAAATCAGAGGTATTAATTATTGAAAGCGAAGTACAAAAATTTATTTTCAGGTTTCTCGGTGAACCTTTCCGCTCTTTCGTTGCGAATGAACGGGTTTTCGCGAAAGGGTGGCGTGCTTCTGTGTGTACTATCCCTTCTTTCTGGCTGTAAATCGCCCGAAATATGGAGGCACGAGGCCGACTCCGTAGCGGATAGAACGATTAGCGAATTCCAGCAAAAGGCACTGAATAGAACCGAACCGTTCACCATTGAACGCCCGGCGGACTGTTTGCGCAGACGTCTGATGATTGATCAGCAGTTGCCGTGTTATACGAACAGAACTATTGCCACAATGGTGGACGCAAAGCCAGTACTGCTGAAGCAAGTTGAATGCCTTCAGGTCGCCGCACGTAACAGTAAGAACTATCAGGACAACAAGGAAGATGTCTTCCGTACCGCCCTTTCGCTCGATCTCGAACGAGATGCCTATCGCAATACCTGGTCGGGACTTATAACTTCGCTCTTCACCTCCGATCACTCCGGTGAGGAAAGAGAAGATAAAGTGAAAGCCGGATTCACAGCCAAATTCTCGAAGAGACTGAAATCGGGAGCGACCATTGCCGGAAAACTTGGGGTGGATATAATTAAACTGCTGACATTGGACAAGTCCTCGTCATATGGTTTGCTGGCTGATGCAACAATAACCATGCCGCTGATGAGAGGGGCGGGAAAGGCGATAGTGACGGAATCACTGACACAGGCGGAACGCAACGTCATGTATTCGCTCTGGAGCTTCGATCGTTACCGCCGAACTTTTGCAGTGCGGATTGCGAGCGAATACTTCTCTGTCTTACAGGTGGCAGAGGAGGCCCGCAACTCTTCCGATAATGTAAAGCGTCTCGAGAACAATCTGAAGCGTTCGATGGAGC
This sequence comes from uncultured Verrucomicrobiota bacterium, assembly GCA_964440175.1. Classification (GTDB taxonomy): domain Bacteria; phylum Verrucomicrobiota; class Kiritimatiellia; order CAYTQP01; family CAYTQP01; genus CAYTQP01. The sequence goes on along the minus strand of CAYTQP010000088.1, from coordinate 282 downwards.
TTTCCAAATCGGGACGTCTACCCGAAATGCAGGTTGATCAGACCCGCCAGGATCTACTGCGTGCCCGAAGCCGCCTTGTCCGGGCACGTCAGAGCGCGGAACGCCAGCTTGACATCTTTAAGCAAACTTTGGGATTGCCCGTTGACGCAAGCGTGAAGCTGGACGAATCTGAGCTGGCATCCCTATTCGAGGAACAAGTGGATATCACTGCGTCAACCGAAGAAAAAAAACTTCCCGATGAGTCCGCACTGATTGCGATCGCCCTCGAAAGGCGGATGGATC
>CAYTQP010000087.1:0-10430 GCA_964440175.1 uncultured Verrucomicrobiota bacterium | reverse complement strand
TGTGCGCCCGGTTCCCTTATCAAACGGAACTTCAAGTTTGCCGTGGACAAACAGTCCCGCAAGATCGCCAGCCTCTACCGAAAGCATCTCGTTAAAGAAGCAGTGATTCACTCCTGGATTCACAATGTTGAAATCTTTGCTTATCCAGACGATGACATATCTTCCGCTAACTGGGCGCAAGATACAGAAGTTCACCAGCATCGGTCCACGTGAATAGAGACGTCCGTTCAGCAGCGTTCCCGCATCAGGCATTGGATGTGCGAAATCTGCCAAAAGAATGTGTTCGCCCTCAACCTTCGTTCTGTCGAGCAGTTCGGAACCTACATAATCCAGCAACTGCCTTGCTTTGGCAAAGGCGCGGATAGTTTTCACCTGTTCGGCTACATAACGTCTGACTTCGCGGCGGACACTGGTTGTTTCATTTATTCTGACGTTTTTCTCTTTCTTTAGCGTTGCCGATACCTGTTCGAGGAAAGATATCTGCTTGTTCAAAGTGGCTTTATCTTTCTCCAGTTTGGTTATCTGGCTGTTCGCGCTACCCAGTTTGGTGCGTAACGTATCTCGCTCTGATTTCAGTGCCGTTATCTTTTTTTGCGTGGCGCATCCAGACAATGTCAGCATCAATACGCAGGATAATATAATATTTTTCATTTCCATTTCTCCCTTTATTTTATTTTTTCTAAATCATGCTTACTATTTCCAGCCAAATGAATTGGGGTTTATCTCCTTAAGCCCCTTGTTATACACATCAAATGAGTAAGTTTTGCCCGATATATCTAGATAAACTCCGTTTTTACCGGCGTGATTGAGGCGGATTTCGCTGTTGGAGGAGTAGGATTTTTTGATATTTCCGGTTGCGAAATCGAGCATGACAACATGCCAGTGTCCGTTTTTTGTTTGATAAATGACGACCGGCCCCTGGTCCGTGCCCGCGCCGCTGAAATCTTTAACCTTGTTGCCGACCGTTACCCAGCGGTCTTCCCATTGCCGGAATCCTTTCTCCGATCCTCTGACCTCCAGTTTACCTTTGAAGAGACGTGCAGGATATGAGCGTTTCCCGTAGCGCAACTCTTTGATGACAGCGGCAATCTCAATCTTATCAGTGTTTGCCGCGCCACCCGGTCCCATATAGGGAGACGCATGGTCTTTGAGGCATCTCTTGGTATAATTCACATAGAATGCGCTACTGGGCCATACATTTTTTTGCAATTTCAGTTTAATAGCGACCACCTCGCCAGCGGGTGACGTTCTGGCGATAAGCGGCATTCGATGACACCCCTGTGTAAGATGAAATTTTCCCCGCCCTTGCGCTTTCTCTTTGTAGGGAACCGTGGTTAAATCCAGTAGCGAGCCGTCAGGATTGCACATCCATATTTTCTTTGAGCGTCCCGCATATCCAGTGTGCATGGCCTGCATTGATGCCCAGATGGAGTCAAGCGGGGGGGCGACAATGATCTCCCAGCGCCCGTCTGGAGCAGTCCTTGTACGCAAACCGTCAGTGATATTGGTGAATTTCTCCTCTTTTTCGGCAGATTTTTCAGATCTCCCGCCATCGACTTTCCCGTCGATGAAGGTTATCTCCTCAATGCCGCCCTTTGCATAGGAATCTGAACGTGCGGGGTATTTGTAAATCCGCGTTCTGCCGATACTCCCGTCGGTGCCGCGCCACTGCAGGACTGCCGCACGCGATTTGGTTTCCACGAACCGCAGACCTCTCGGAGCGGGAGTTCTGCCGTGCAGATCGATAGTCCCTTTATACACGCAATATCCGGTTTTCCCGCTCTGATTAAATCCCAGCACAAGGAAGCGAACCTTGTTTTGTTTGGTGTCGATAAATGCCACCCAGCCAGTGTTATATGCGTCGGAGGCCTCGGCATTTGCGAGAACAATACTGTCCCGACCGGTATCCATAAAGCGTTGCGGCTCTGACCACTGAACCTGTGGATTTACCCAATAGCTGCTTAACACCTGTGTCGGTGCATCTTTCTTGATTTTGAGTTTAAACCTGTTGACCCACTTCGCGGCGAGCATCTCTTTTCCAGTGTCGCTTCCAATATCGAGATGGGTTTTAAGTATGCTTAAAGAGACGTTGTTTTCTGTTTGCGGCATAAACGAGCATGTCACGGTCTGTTTCCCGGGCTTCTTGAACTGATATGAGAATTTCGGGCGGGTCGATGCCTGCCGGGTTTCTCCTTCAGCGCTCCAGCTGACGACTTCTCCGCGTGCGCCGATAATTTCGAACTCGATCGTCTGCCCCGGCTTGTAAGGCGGGGCGGGGGAGACCGCGACGCTGATGCGTTGTTCGGGTTCGTGACTGCGCACTGTCAGTGAACGCGAGATGGAATCCTCTTTGCCGTCGAGGCGTGACTTAATGACCGCACGCACAGTGTAGGTTCCCGCTTCATCAAATTTGTGGGAGACTATTGAGCCGTAGTATTCAGCAGGACCGATAAACCATGATATTTCCCATTGGTTCACAGTCTCCTTTGTTGCGAGCATGAATTTAATCTCTTCACCCGGCGCATAGAAAAGCCTCTCTGGTATTGCGGATATTGCGATATCTGGTGCTTTGCCGCTCTTTTGGGCGACCAGTACGTCGCACGATGCCTTTACCAGCTCGCCGTTCCACGCATAGCTTGCCTCGATCCGGCAGTGCCCCGGTTTTCCCTGCCCCTCAATCAAGCCCTCGCGAACTGTCGCTATGGAGCTATCCGAAGATGTCCAGCCGGCTGAGGCCGTCACCTCGCGGGGGGCTAAGATCGGTCCACGAGCGAACAGGGCGGTTGCACACACATATCTATTTTCGGCAGGACCCATTATTATGTCCGTCGGATGGAGGTTCAATTTGAGCAATTTCCGCTCACCTTCAATCAGTGGTTTAATCTTTCTCATGCTGAAACTGACTGTCGTGCCGTGATCCACAGTCTTCTGGTCATACAGCTCTTTATAACCCGGCAGATTCAGGGCAAACCGATATTTTCCGGGCATTATACCCATGCGCGTCACTCCAGATGTGATTTTCACGGTTCTGGATGTTGTGGAGTTGGAGTAGCGCAGTGACACATCTTTGAGAAGCTCCTTGGTCATCGAATCCATGATTGTTACCGTGATGCCCGAGGTGTCGTTCTTTCCGTCTTTTGAGGAGGAGTCAATCGTGTTTGCGGGATCGCCCCCTCCAAACAGGTGCACCCGCTCATTGTGGACAGTCCCCTCATCGACTGTGATTTGGCACTTAAACTGGTCTGCGCCATCCTCTGCTTTTAATCCCCTGGCGGCGACAGCAAGTGTGTAGCGACCGGGAACAATCTGGCTGATTCGATATCGGCCCGCAGTTACGGCGGGAATTTTTAGTGCGGTGTCGACTCCGAGCAGTGAGACAGTGGCGTTTGTCACCGCCAGTGTCTTCCCTGATTTGTTTTGAACGCTCACCATGACATCAACAGTTGTCACTGGTTTTCCCGCGTAATGCGATTCGTATTCTTGAAGCAGAGCGACGATGGCATCGTGGTAGAATCGGTAGCGTTTAACCCCCGCGTCGGGGTCCTTGATGATTTTCAGTTTTTGTCGTGCTCCCGCATCGAGCAACACCGTGTCTAACGACCAGGGATTATTCAGGTTGCCGGAATCCCTCTGATCCTGATATATCCGCACATAAAGCCTCCACGCTTTTTTCCAGAGATGATGCGTAATCAACTGGCGATATGTCTCCTTGTCAAACGGCGTGTCAAGGCACGCCTGAGCGATATAACCCTGTTTTATTCCGAGCAACTCGGTCTCGCAGTCTTTTTTGATCCTCACCGCGAACGCTCCCCAGTCGGCGGCCTCTTTTTCATCCAGAAGCCGTTTCCCGGTCAGTGAGCCGGAACCGGTAAGTACACGCAGACCTTCGTCTTCGAGTTCCGCGCCCCGCAACTCCAGTAAGCTCTCCACGCGCTGTCGCGTAGCCAGTACGTTCTGGTATGACGTGAGATATTCCAGAACAACAGCGGCGGCACGCTCGGCTTCGCTCTGATTCTCCGCCAGTCTGAACGTATCCCGACCCGCGCTACGCAACCACACTCCAAACTGTTTCAGGTAGCTTGAGTCCCACTCTTGTGACATGTGATAAAAGACAGGTTCCTCGATCTGAAGCTCGTGGATCAGCCGCAGAAACTCATCCTTTATGCGAGGCATGTTACCGCTCAGTGCGGCGTTCTCCGCGTTTTTGCGAGACTCCATCCGTCTGATCAGTTCTTTGGTCCACCAGATTTTAGTTTTTTTCCATTCCGCTCTAAACTTTTCTCTGAATTTCGCTTTGAGTTTTGATCCGGCATCGGGATGTTTAAGCATCTCCTCAATAGCGACAAGTGCTGGATTCGATTTGACGATGTGTTTTCGCAGATACCATTCGGTATCCCAATCTCCGAGAACCCATTCCATAGCCTCATCGAGAAGATTGTCCCGAGTGAATATTTTGCCTTTGTGTTCAACCGATACAAATTCATACTGTCCGAGTTTGACGTCGCCCACAGTTTTAACACCGCCCTCTTTCAGTTTAAACACAGCGTTGGCGTACAGTTCGTCAAGTAGCAGTTCTTGTGATTCGTCCCAGATAAAGGTGTCCGCGCCCTGAAGTATTTGAACTGTCAGCATTCCCGCCCCCTCTGCGAGTCCGAGCGGAGGAATGACAGTCTTAAACACATCCCAGGTCGCCATCCAGTAACGTCCGAGCATGGCGTGTTCGATGGTCGACATGAACGGGATACGGGCTTTCCCGATCTCTGTCAGCAATGCCTCTGGCCCGCCCTGTTCCCACGCTTGATAGTAGGCCTTGGCCTCATTTATGTTTCCGTAGATTTTCATGCCCTTTGTGAGTCCGCGCCCGGCGGCGGATTTCTGAATATCCGCATTGATACTGTTATTGACCGGGTCAATCTTGCTCTTACAGTAGGCAAGCCAGCCGGGTGGTGGGATATTTTGGTTGAGTGTCGTTAAGCTCCAGTCTTTGAGGCGTTTCGCCATCTCCGTGAAAGACGGCTCTCTCTGCATCTTGCGGAGGGTGTCATCAGGCAGTTCGTTTATGACATTCAATGCTGACTCAGGATCGCTGGATGCCAAATCCATAAGCTCGGTCAGCGCGATTTTCCGTCCGGTCGGCGCGTCGGACATGTACTCAATATATTTACTCCTGGCACGGATGTGTCCATCAATGCCAACTGGCGGCAGATGAACCGAACCGTCATCGGCGCTGAAGAGCGTTTTGTTGACAGCGTGTCCTTGTTTGAGTCTCTCCCCGGCGTCGATCAAGCCTTTGCGCCCGTGGGTGATCTCGTTGCTCAGCGTTTTGATTCGTTTCACGTCTTCGGGTGATAGAGTTTTTTTGCTTTTTTTCAGTTTATCTTGTTCGTTTTGGAGCATTTTGATTCGTTTGGTTTCGATCTGGAGCGCGTATTCGGCCTTTGTACGTGCCTTCAACTCCGATCTTTGAAGTAGTTTCACGCCAGCCTCTTGAAAAACCCGCTGTAGCGTGGGGTCAATGACGGCATCTTGTGCGCCCTTCCGGCTGAACCCTTTCTTTGCGAACTGGTTTAACTGATGCATGAATTGTTCCGCCGTACCGGGATAACCAGCCGCCCGCAACGTACTGGCAATTTCGCCGCCGCTCAGTCCTGAGTCACGCAGAGCCTTCAGCGTGCCTTTTGAAAACTGCTGAAGCCGTTCCGGGTCGGCAAAGACCAGGCCGCTGCCCTGAATGGCATAACCCGCTTTTTTAACGTGATCCAATACGATCACCTCTTTTTTGATAATCTGATCTTTCTCCATTCCGCTGGCGAGGTAGGTGTCTTTGGCTTTCGCACCCTCTCTGATCTGTTCTTCCCACGAACTGTCACCCACGTTTCCAAGCTTCCCCTGCTTGTGCAGGGTTACGTCGATATCTTCCGACTTAAAGGCCGTGTAGCCGGGATCCGCGTTGCCAACAGGTTTGCCACCGCCGACAATTTTGTCCATCATTCTCTTGAAATAATCCACCGCACCCGAGCCGCCCTGGAGATCAAGATCGCCCTCCGCGCCCCGGTAGCCTGCGCTGTCCGGTGTCGTTCCTCCGCCAAATGTGATCTTCTCCCCCGGCACACCCGCCTTGTAGCGTTTGTTTGTCAAATCGACCATGTATTTTATTGCCGGATCACGATATTTTTTGGCGATGGTAAGGCTGTTTTTGAGTCCAGTCTCCACGATTTTTGTTTTCGCTACCTTTTTGTCAGCGTCCGACATCTTGTTTTCTATGGCATACTCATCAAGATTAACCAACTGTTTGTCAATTCCTTGCCGCAGGCTTTTCAATCGCGACTTGAACTCTATCAACTGCTGACGGCATTCACTGTCGCTTTTTGGAATATCCGACTGAAGCACATTCCATTCGTCGGCGTAAGGAGACTGCAACGCAAAGAGAACGCTGAATATGAGGACCAGAAGAGCCATAGAGTGGGGGCGTTTCACTGTTCAGTCCCTTTTTGTTGCCCATCCGCTGCAGTTGGCGGTTTGTCCATTGGAAAGTGGCACTCGGCCAGCGTTATACCGTCTTTGGAAAGTTCAAAACGGATATCTTCCTTGTCCCAGCCAGTGATAGGTGGCGCAAAATTGAAGATTAGGTTTTTGCCATCCTGCGCAATCTTGGGCGCAACAGCAAGTTTCGCCCCGGTCTTCACATCAAACAGCTTGCCGAACACGACTGCGTTCGTCGCTATCTTTGAGCAGGTCAGCTCAATCCGCAGACATCCGTCCGAAATGCGATGATTGAGAATCACCGCCGTTCCCGTATTCATGCTGATTGGCGGTGCGACAGCGGCGGGTGTGAATTCGGGAAGGACAATCTCTTCGGCGGGCTTTTTGCCGGATACTGTTTTGGAGTGGATGGGTGGGGGAATGTACCCTTTTGCCAGCATATTCGAACAAATCGTTTCCGCCCAGATGCGAGCAGAACCGTCAGCTCGCGCAATGGAGACAATACGTTGCCCTGCCAGCCAGGCAAAAGTTGACAGAGCCGTCTCATCGCCATCGTTCTCGAGTGCCGGATAACCCCGGAACTTCCTCTTCGCCACGCCTGTTCCGCTGAACGCCTTTGTGGCAGCGGTCTCTGTGAGATATGTCGTGACGTTTATAATCCCATCGCAGGAGTCGATGGAGAGATATGCCGTTTCCCCCTGACTGCGCCCATTCACATTTAAGAGTGAGAGTCCCAGGTCGAAGGCTGTGTCAACAAGCAACTCCTTGAGGTTGTCTTCCGTCGCTGTGCAAACTCGAAGCGGCAGGTAGAGTGCGGCGACAACCAGCAGTGGTAACAAAACTTTAAATTTGCCTGGCGTGACACTCATATTTGACTTTTCCCGTTTCATTTTCTCTCTTTGCGCTATATGGCGGGATACAGCAATATCTTAACGTTCATGATCTCGCGTTTCGGATCTGCTTCAAAATAGGCACTTTCCCCGTAGAATCCAGACGGCGGGTTGCCGCGTACCGAGTTGTGCTTGAACTGATAAAACCCTCGTTCAAGTTTGAGCAAGAGTCCGTTATGGAAATAGTCGCCTTTCAACTCCCTCCGTCCCGTCTCCACATATCTGTACTGAACAGCCGTCTCTCCGCCACTGTGATCGCTGACTTCATCCAGCGGCTGGCGGTCATAGCGGATGAGAGTGAGCGAGTTGATGGAGTCCGATGGCACTTTCTCCTCCTGCGGCGCGATAGTGAATACAGGATTGATCAGGCACGAGTTTTCCAGGATATTCTCAACCCCCGCGCCGGTGTAATCAAACTCGACCAGTTTTTGCCATATTGACGGTGTGCGTTTTCTCTGTACGATACGGGTCTTTATGAGGTAGCGTCTGGGCTTCCAGTCTTTTGGCGCGATCCAGATATTGAGACCCAGATTCCCTCCGGCTGTACCAGTACTGCTCTGCTCCAGAATTGTCGCGCCTGGGGCGACAAAGTTTTCGGATCCGGCGGGTCCTATGCTCTGAATATTTGTGATTTCGCGATCCTCGGAGGAGGGATCAATGATCACCCCAAGACTTCCAGGAGGAACCGGGGCACAGCGATTGCCACAGACATGCAGTAGTCCGAACACAGGTACGTCGTTTGTGTTGCAAATAAGCATTTCGATGCGCGAAATATTTTTTATTTTCTCAATACCCGGAACGACGAATTCAATGACAATCGCGTCAGCGGTTTTCTCGTAAGCTATGCGGATAAAGTCCACAGGCACTGCAACTGAAGGGGGGCGCGACATAGAATAGCCCGGATCAATCATGCTGAAAAGCAGGATTGAGAACATGAATACTCTCGTTATATTTTTCACCATACTTCCAGCCACTCCTTTAACAGTTCAGATATTGATGATTTCAATTTCTCCGGGGCATACTCTTGCAGTACATTTATAAGCTCTTCCTTTGTAGAGGATAACGGTGGTTCCAAAATGCGGATTAGCTCGTTTTCTGATTCGATCTTCAGCGTTTTTGTAACCCTGCGAGGAGCGAAGACCCCCTTTATTATACGCGGGGAAAAGAGTTCAGAAAGATATATCCGTTCCACCTCGGACCAGACCGTGAAGCGCTCTCCGAGCAACCCCGTCAGCAAAACACCTTTCTCGTTGACGCAAACAGATTGAAGTGATCTTGTTGTGGCGGTCAGGGCCATAATAGGATTGGCAAATATCACCCAGAAGGTGCCCATCCATGCGGCAGCCTCCTTGTCGCTCCATACCGGATTAACCTGGAAATATTTAACCAGAACAGCGTCAATAAACCCCCACGTGAAGATGACTCCGATTCCTATACAGATAATATCCCAAAGAATTATCCCTGCTCGCGTGCCGATTTGAATGCCGGTCGATGGAACTTTGTATATGCCGCGTAGAGCTGAAAGTGCCAGCAGAAGGAATGCGCCGCCCGCCAGTTTGCATCCATATTTGAGACCCTTCACCTCCACTGGTGCAGAAACGCGGCGGGGATTAACGCAGGCTTTGAATACTCGGTTTCCGTATTGGAATGAGAACGTTTCGTCAGAGCCAGCAATCTTTTTTGCGAAAGCCCTCCACTCCTCAATCGGCAGATCGTCCAGCCATTTTGCGGAAAGCCGTAGCGGCACGCCGGGAACAAGCATCTGCGTCATATTGTCAATATGATTGAGGATGAGCGAATGAGCACTCATGTCCGATTCGCTGATTATAGGGTATCCGTGTGAATTCGTTATTGATGCGACACTGCTGACGTATTCCGAACAGGCGTGTTGCTGATGAAAAATGTAGCTTGCCAGATCTTCGTTGGAAGGAGATTCACTCATAAGAGGTATATCTGGCGGCGGCGATGAGAGTATTTCGATCATCCGCAGAAACACGAACTCCTTTTGAATATCCCCAATGCGGTAAGTGTGCAGAGGGGCGAACAGCAAAACCAGCCCCGACGGAACCAGAAGGTAAAGCATCCATCTTTTCAGCAGTTTAGACATTTACGCGCTCCTTCCTCCCAACAATAACTACGCACTCACCCTTCACCTTGCGCTCGCCAAACGCGGTGATAATCTCGGCGGTCGTGCCGCGCAATGTCTCCTCAAAATGTTTGGTTAGCTCTCTGCCCACAAACGTTTCGCGTCCGCCCAGTACCTCCCCGATTTCGCCGAGCAGTTTCAACAGGCGGTACGGAGATTCGAAGAAGATAAGCGGAACATCCAGCTCGGAGAGAGTTTTTAGACGTTTTTTACGAGCCGCGCTCTTGTGTGAGAGGAAACCCTCAAAATAAAAACCTTTGGTGATCATCCCTGAAAGTGCGGCTGCGTCAGTGAGCGCGGAAGGTCCTGGAATGACAGTGACAGGAATCTCCAGATCGTGACAAGCCGCCACGCTACGTGAACCCGGGTCAGAGATGCACGGCATTCCTGAATCGGTGATCAGTGCCACAGCCATGGATTTGTCGAAAATGAGATGTTTTAGATAATCAAGGCGCGAGGCTTCGTTGAATTTGTGGCAACTTATCAGGCGTTTGCGAATCTCGAAATGTGTCAGTAGCTTTCGGCTGTGACGGGTGTCCTCGGCCATGATAACATCGACACTTCTCAGAGTCTCCAGCGCACGCAATGTTATATCACCCAAATTCCCGATAGGTGTTCCAACCACATAAAGCCCCGCATTCAGGGACGCCACACTATCTTTACTGTCGTTTCGATTCTCCATGCCAGCCATTGTAAACAAACTTTAAAATAAATACAAGAGGTATAAGTGTGGGCTTCGGCTTGTGTTTTTGCGGTTTAACCTGAATTATTCATAAAAAATGAGCGTCTTTATGCAACAAACTTTGTTAGTCAGAGACACACAGAGACTGGGTCAGAGTACCAGCTTGATGTCACCCCCCCCTAATGCGAATTAATTTCAGGCACACCACCCCTGTTCCGGCGAGACCAGT
>CAYTQP010000086.1:0-10655 GCA_964440175.1 uncultured Verrucomicrobiota bacterium | reverse complement strand
AAAATGGCGTAATTTATGCTTTAATATGACTGTCAAATTACGAGCTGGGAGAAAAGATGAGAACGGCCAGGATAAAAGATGTAAACGGAGCCTTTTATCACTGCGTATCGCGGGTGAATCACCGGGAGTTTCTGCTGGATGATGTCAATAAAGAGCATTTCCGCAGACTGATGCGGAAAGTGGAGGGGTTCTGCGATGTGTCTGTGCTGACATACGCACTGATGGACAACCACTTTCATATACTTGTTGAGATACCGGCGTACGAGGAGGGTGTGAGCGATGAGGAGTTGTTTCGCAGGATGGGGTTTCTGTATAACGAACTTACAATAATGGAGCTTGAAGCAGAGATAGCGAAGTGGCGTAGGCTTGGCAGGGATGATATGGCAGAGAGGATAAAAGAGCGCTATATCGTTCGCATGCATGATTTGTCAGAGTTTATGAAGACCCTGAAACAGCGTTTCACGCAGTGGTATAACGGTATGCGCGACACGTGCGGCACGCTCTGGCAGGAGCGCTTCAAGAGCGTGTTGGTTGAGAACTCCGAACACGCACTGACAACCATGGCCGCCTACATCGACCTCAACCCCGTGCGTGCCGGGCTTGTCAGAGATCCGAAAGAGTACCGTTACTGCGGTTATGCCGAGGCGGTGGCGGGCGGACGTGGTGCCAGGAAGGGGTTGATATCGCTTGCGCGTGCGTTTGGTGAGATCGGCAGTTGGCGCAAGGTTTCATCGATCTACCGCCAGCATTTGTATGGTAGTGGAGAGAGGAAGGGGATATCGGCGGAAGAGGTTGCGCGTGTTATAAAGGAGAACGGCGAGCTTTCGCTTGAGCAGATACTACGTTGTCGCGTGAAATATTTCAGTGACGGGATTGTTCTTGGCGGCAAAGAGTTTGTAGAATCCGTCTTCAACAGCAACCGTGATAAATTTGAGATAAAGCGCAAAACCGGTGCTTGCACGCTGAAGTACGGGGAATGGGAAGGGCTCTGCGCGATGCGTGACCCCAAAAAAGAGCCGATTGTCCCGCCATCCCCCGATTAGTTCCGGTAGTTTCTCCTCGAAACAGACTCAAAAAGCATTGTTGCGGATCCCTGTGCCTGAAAATAGGGGTAATTACCGCGTTACGATGAACGGTGAAGTAAAACCGGGTTTCCCTGATGCCGGATTTTACGAAATTGGCGTTTACGATCCCATTGAAACCGAATTTCAAGTTAAGTGATCCGATTTGCGAAAATATGTAATTAAAGTAATTAAAGGACTGTCCCTTAAAGGTTTGATTTGACACGATTTCACCCACAGATTTTGCAGAAGACCTCTATTCTTTATATTTCTTTTTTGCCATGGTCATAATCTCGTTAATCTCCGCCTTAAGTTCGTTGGCCTTATTTTTATCTCCTGCTTTAAGGTAGAGTTTGCTGATCATTTTCATGAGATTTGCATAGTTGTTGATTGCGAAGTAGTCGCCATTGGGTTCGTCGTAGAGGTCGTTGAATATATCGTGTATGCTGGTGACAGCTTTTAATCGGTGATTTTGTTTTGAGGAGAATGAGAAATAAGCGAGAGCCAATTGTTGGAAACAAGGGGAGCGTCTCCCTTGTTCTTTGAGAGCCTTAAGATAGACTGATTCTGCTTCATCAATGGCATTTGCCTGTACAAGCATTTTTGTCTGTTTGATGATATTGTAAACTGTAAGGTCGGTGCGTTCCTCATTGTGATTAGACATGGATTTGACTTGTTTGGCGATAACTTCGGCAGCGGCACGCGGACCTTTTCTTTCCATGACAATATTCGATTCCAGATTGTTTGCACGGGCGATCATGTCTGGGTATTTGCGAAAACCGGTGCGCATTTTGGTAAGCATGGTTTGCCATTTTTCTAAAGGAGCCTTCGATATTTTAAGGTAATTAATGTAGGCATCCCAAGCCTCTGTGTGCCGTGTGCATTTGTCAATCGCCATTTTGAGAGCTTTGCCAGCCTGAGTGTGTTTTTTATGAACCGTAAATATTTGGGACAACCAGGTCAGACGAGTACCTCTGGGATAATATGTTGTTCGTTTCTGTATATCCGTCAACAGCTTGAGTTCATGTTCCTTCAGCGTTTGCCCTGTCTGTAGTTCCTTGGCGGTGCCGGTGGCATAGTGGTCATCAGTGTAACGTCCGGCTTCAATGTTCCACGCCTTAGCTGACTCCTTATACCCAAACCATGCGTGTTGACCACGTTTGCCAGCACCTACAATCTTCATGGCGGGGATGCCGTTGGCCTTGGCTGTCATGGCGGCAAAGTAAGCTTGGTCGCCGCAGATACCGCCTTTTTCAAGGATTTCACTCAGGATGTATTGGTCATATATATCTGCGTTGTTTACAGCCCTGTCCATTCGGTATTTTACCATGCTGTATGCCTTGCTCCAATTTTGACAGGATAGCTTGACGTTTTTGCGAGCCCACTCAATTTCAGCGGGAGTTATCGGCAAATCCACGACCCAAACCAATTCCCAGGCGGGTAGACTGTCCAGGTTGGTCTTCAGCTTATGCGCAATGTCGGCATCCCTGAAGTTGATGTAGACCTCGGTGGCACTCATCATGCTCTTTTTTTTACCTTTCTGCGGTTTGTCAAATATGAGCGCGCAGGCCAGAGCAAGGCGGTGGTATTGATTATGATATTTGGGGTCATTCGCCCATAGCCCGGCCCAGATGCTGAAGACTTTTGAGATATTATCCTTTTTTTTGACAGAGCTTAAAAAAGACTCCATGGCGTCGCCAGAGCTCATCAGCCAATTCAAAAATGGTTTGAATTCCTGCTTGGTCGAAATTTTGGAGAGTTGTCGAGGTGTTACCTGGCGGATCAGCGTGGATTGCATTATCATTGCGGAGAGTATCGGTTGTTTTATCAGTTGCTCGTATGTGTATTCCTGATGGAGTGACGATGAATGCGATGTTATGTCCAGTATGGTTTGATCGAGAGCTCTCAGATGCTCATTCCAGAGGTTATATTTAACGGCTGCTTCGGTTGCGACCTGTATTTTTTTTTGAACTTCGGGTTTAATTGACAATAGATTTGAGTAAGTCAAAGCGGGCAATCCAGGATATTTGACGTTGTCAGTTGCTGGTTTTTGCTGAGGTTTTGCCCGTGCTGACAGGTCGTTAGCCCGATTGTTGTCCAGAACAATTATTGTGAAGGTGGTGCTGCCAAGTAAGACAGGGGCGTTAGTTTTGAGCTGAAAGGGTCCGAGTAACTTGCCGCTAACCTGATGTTTGAGATGGAATGACGGGCTGTTCTCGTCTTTTCGCACGACCGTGAATACCGCGTTAGCTACCGATATGAGGGTGTCGTTGGAGCATTCGTAAGGCCCCAGCTCTTTTCCAGTCTTATCGTGACGTAATTTGAATTCATTCGAGAGGCAACAGGTTGCAAATACACACAGAAAATATATGAATAAGATAAATTTCTTATTTTTCATATATGCCCAGTCTTTATTTAAAGCTTAAATAAGCGTGCTTAATATTTTAGACCGTAAACAGGTTTCAACTGCGCCTCTGTGGGCTTGGAGGGATATTCTTCACCACGTGGTCCAATATAGTGACCGTCAGGAAGCACCCGTAAAGTCACTCGGCTTATTGAGCCATTGTCGTTGTTGATGGAGACTGACTCGGTGTCTATTCTGGTTTCCATCGTTGACAGGCGAGTGTTTATCTGATCTTGCGATCTACCGTAATTACCTGCGGTTGTTCCGCCGATTGCCGCGCCGATTGCCGCGCCGATTGCCTCATTGTTATTGTCGCCGATATTGTTGCCGATAATTCCGCCAAGCAGACCGCCAAGCAGTGCCCCGCCGAGCATACCCTCTTTTTCGTGCTGACCCAATGGTGCCCGCGTGGCACATCCGCTAGTTATCACGACCAGCAGGATTGTTATTATAACATATTTCCATCCATCTCTCATAATAGCACCTCTCATTTTTATGTCTATTTTGTCCACACTGTTCCCCTTCCGCCACTGAAAATAGACTAAACCCAAAGAAAAGCAATAGCTGATTGTCAGTTTTTAATCCTTTTCGCCTGCAGAAAATATTTGGTGCAGACGGATTAGCGGTTCGCGAAAATTCCGTTTATCCTGCCGCTTGACAGTTGCGTTCGCAATAACGATAATGCGCGCAAACAAATATATATGAGGGGATGTCCATGAGTAAAGCAATATTTAAGATTGGCGCGGATGGCGTTGATGCTGAAAAAATTGTCGATGAGATTAAGTCGATTGTGAAGCGTAAGAGGGAAGATGGTGTTTACGATGATGCGATGATTGCACGTGCGGAGCGCAACAATCTTAAGAACTTGAAAAATGATGATCAATTTCTGGGCTTTTATCTACGCTGTTTACGTGACGCAGTTTTTGTGGACATTTCCGATTTTGAAATTCGCGAGCGGCGCAAACGTTTTCGGGGGTTGTTGCTGAAGATGAAGAGGGGCATCTGGAATTTGTTGAAGTTTTATACCTATCGTCTTTGGTCGCAACAGAATCAAGTGAATGGTTTGCTGGTTACGGCTATTGAGGGCGTGGATGAGAAGCATGACGAACATATCAAAAAGCTTGAGGACCGTATCGCCACTCTTGAAAAACAGCTCGTCAACAAAGGGTCTGGTGGTGCCTGAAGCACGCAAAATAGCATTCGTGTCGCCACGTTACTCTCCCGGCGGAACGGTCGGTGGGGCGGAGACGCTTTTGCGGAGCCTGGCGGAATACGCCGCGGCGAACGGGTGGGAAGTGGATTTTTTGACGACCTGCGCCGAGGATCATTTCAGTTGGGAAAATGCTCGCGAACCGGGAGTGGAGAGATCGGGAGAATTGACAATCCATTATTTCCCGGTTAATGAAGATCGCGATATCGGTGTCTTTCGGCAGATACAGGAGAGCATCAGCAACGAGGGGGTCTTTTTTGATGAGGATGAAGAGCTATGGATGCGCAATAATGTCAACAGTTCCAAATTGAATGATTATCTGGAATGCGAGGGAGCTTCGTACGACCGTCTGGTGATGGGTCCGTATCTGTTTGGACTTATCTTTTATGCAAGCTTGATCTGTCCAGAAAAGACGTTGTTGGTGCCGTGTCTGCACGATGAGCCGTTTGCGTATTTGCAGATCATGCGGCGGATGTTTGAGGCGGTGGGTGGATTTATGTTCAATTCCGAACCCGAAGCGCAACTGGCGCGTAGCATCTTTGATATAGAGGAGAAGAGTCAAAGCGTGGTTGGTATGGGGCTGGACAGTTTTAACGCTGACCCTGGAGCGTTCGCGAGTCGGCATGGAATTGATGTGCCGTATGTGATGTACGCCGGTCGGCGCGAGGCGATGAAAGGGACTCCGTTGTTGTGCGATTATATGAATGTGTTCCGTCAGAGAACCGGGCGTGACGTAAAACTGGTGTTTACCGGTAAGGGCGTGATAGATGCGCCGTCAGAGCTGGAGCCGCATATAATTGATGTTGGGTTTGTCAATGAGAAGGAGAAGCGCGAGGCGATGGCCGGGGCAACCGCGTTCATTCATCCTTCCGTGAATGAGAGTTTCGGGATTGTTTTGATGGAGTCCTGGCTGGTGCGCACCCCCGCGCTGGTACATGCCAACAGCGCGGTTTTGCGCTGGCAGTGTGAACAGTCGAATGCGGGACTGTGGTTTAGAACATACCCCGAATTTGAGGAAGAACTCCTTCTGCTTCTGGATAACAGGCGGGTTAGTGAGACGCTTGGAGCGGCTGGTCGTGAATATGTGCAAACACGATATTCAATGGAGAGTGTCGGAGCGCGATTGCTGTCGGCACTGGACGGAGAGTCGCAATGAGAAAGATACACCAGTTTGTTGCCAGCTTCAGGGATGGTGATGCCATCAGCAATGAGAGTCGCGTTATTCAGCGGCTGTTGCGTACCTGGGGTTTTGAGTCGGAGATATTTGCGGAGACACACAGTCTACCACCCGGGTCGCGCATAAAAATTTTCAGCCTTGCGGAGACATCGCTGATTGCCCCGCAGGACGTTGTTCTTTTACACCTTTCGACGGGTTCAAAAGTGAATACACTGTTTAAAAAAATGAAATGCCGCAAGGCTGTTCTTTATCATAACATAACGCCCCCCGAATTTTTCCGGGGTCTTAACGAACAGGCGGCGATGGCGATGGAGCGCGGACTTGAACAGATGAAGCAGTTGGCGGGTATAGCTGAAGTTGTTATGGCGGACAGCCGTTTTAATGCCGATGAACTGGAGAAGATGGGTTATCACGATGTCTCTGTCTTGCCACTTATTCTGGATTTTGATGCGATCACCGCCACGCCGGACCGCAAGGTTTTAAAGCGGTTTGACGATGGGAAAATAAACCTCCTTTTTGTGGGGCGTTGTGCGCCTAACAAGCGTCTTGAGGATGCGCTTTCGTGCTTCTATTATTTGCGCAACTATGTTGAGCCGCAGTCGCGTTTCATACACGTTGGTTCGTCTACGGGGATGGAGCAATACCACGCATTGCTGATGACATTTGTGCGTAATCTCGCTTTGACAGGGGTGGAGATGCTCGGTCAAGTTTCGCGGGAGGAGCTGATGGCATGTTATCGGAGTGCAACGGTGTTCATCAGCATGAGTGAGCATGAGGGTTTCTGTATTCCGTTGATTGAGGCAATGGCGCACGACCTGCCGATTGTCGCCTATGACGCTGGTGCTGTCGTGGACACTTTAAACGGTGCAGGCGTAGTATGCGCAGAGAAGAACTTTGATGAACTGGCAGAGCTGATTGGAATGCTCGCTATCGATGATGATATGCGACAGAGTGTTATTGATGGACAGCGCAGGAGGCTGGCGGATTACAGGGAACGTGATCTTGAGACCGAACTGAAGATTCATCTCGCACCGTTGCTGGAGTAAAATTGTGGAAACAGGTAAAAGAATATTTCAATTAACGGCCGGCTACAGCAATGGGGATGCCATCAGTAACGAGATGCGTGTGATGCGCGAAATCTTCCGTTCGTGGGGAGCGAAATCTGAAATTGTGTGCGAGGCGGCGTTCATTTTGCCCGAGTTGCTTGAAGACGCATGGACGCTGGAGCGATATCGTGCGGATGCACGTGAGACAGACATTATGCTGTTGCACCTCTCCTTAGGCACAGAGATCAATCGTGTGTTTGCGCAGCTCCCTGGTCGCAAGACCGTTCTATACCACAATATTACTCCACCCGAATTTTTCAGGGGGATCAAAGAAAAGACTGCCCGCCGCCTCGCCGAAGGGCGTGATGACATGCGTGCACTTGCTGGCATTGCGGAACTGACCCTGGCCGACAGTGCGTTCAATGCTCGTGAACTCGAAGAGATTGGCTATAACGATGTGCGGGTGTTTCCGTTAATTTTAAAGATGGAAAATCTCAGCAGTCAGCTGGATTCGCTTGTACTCGAAGAGTATGAGAATGATGCCCCAACCATTCTTTTTGTAGGGCGTGGTGTGCCCAATAAAAGAATTGAGGATCTGCTTTACGCATTTTATTACTATCAGTGCTATTGTGCTCCTAACGCACGTTTTGTGCATGTTGGCTCGTTTACGGGAATGGAGTTTTACCAGTGGCATTTGATAACTCTTGCCCGCCGGTTGGGACTTGAGAATTTTTTGTTTGCCGAGTCCGTGAGGCAGGCGGAGCTGAATGCCTATTTTCATTGCGCTGATGTCTTCCTTTCGATGAGCGAACACGAGGGATTTTGCATTCCGCTAATTGAAAGTATGGTTCACGATCTTCCTGTGTTGGCATACGCCGCCGCCGCCGCGCCAGAGACGCTGGATGGCGCGGGGGTGCTTTTTGGTGAAAAGCGTTTCGATTTGATTGCGGAGATGATTGATCGGCTGGTGTGTGATCAACCGTTCCGCACGGAGATTATTGAAGGTCAGCGCACACGACTCGCACGCTACAAGGCTCGCGATCTTGCGAATGAGCTACGCGATCATTTCGCGTCGCTGTAATTCGCGTTTAAGTCATTGTTCACGGAGTCGGCTGTTTCATTTTCTGTCCCGGTTATTTTACGCACAGAAGATTCCAGGCGGATCAGTGCCAGATTATAGTTATGCTGTGCGACAAGTTTGGCGCGTTCAGCAATGAGAGCGGACTCCTTGATGTCTGAGCGGGTTTTAATGCTGAGATTGGAAAGGGCGTTGGGATCGTTCAGAAATGCCGACATATCATCCAGCATAGGTTTGGTCTCTTTTTCCCAGCGTTCAAGTTCGGATTTTGCTGAATTTAGTTGGCGCAGTGTGGTTTTAATTTTGGCGTACATCCTATGTTTAACGGCACTCATGCTGGTTTGTTGTTGTTGCACCACTGCGAGTTGGTGGTCATCCTCGTTGTTGAAAAAGCTGAAAATCGGCAGGTTGAGGGCGATTTGGGCACTCCATGAGTGATCGGCGATTGTTCCAGCCTCTTCTTTGTAGGAGCACTGGAGATGGGAGAACCATGGGATGCGTGTGGAGCGTGCCGCACGGAGGTCGGCTCTTGCTATATCGGCCAGACAGGATGGTGTTAAGTATTCGATTCGGTTTGTAACCACGCCATCAAGGAATGTGTCGATATTCGCAAAATTATCGTCATACCGACATGCTTCGTCGAAACCGCGCAACTCGAATTGATCCACATCATTGATTCCTGTGAGAATTGCCAGTTTCTGGAGTTTTGCCAGCAGTTTGTCTTTGATTTGGCAACTTGAATTTTGCCATTGCAGACAGCTCAGTTTTGCCGCCATAACTTCTGGGGCGGTCAATTGGTTTTCACTCGCCATTTTTTCTGAAATTTCACAATTTTCTTTACCGAGAGCTATCAATTTATTGGCTATTTCCAGATCTCCGCGCAGGTAGATGATATCCGCAAAAAGGGTTTTGACATCAGCTTCAATGGAGTGTCGCAGAGATTCAAGTTGCAACAGAGCCAGCTTTATCTGTATGCGTTCTTTTTCCTGAACAGCGTTTATGATGAAAGGGTTGGATAGATAGAGGCGCATTGCGATCTCATAGTCCTCGCTCTCATCGTTTATGATTCCCTTGTTCCCCATTTGTTTATTGTAATTTTTGTCACGGGACAGCCGTAGTTCGGGGTCGCGCATATCGTTGGCGGTTTTGTATTTTTGGCGTGCCGAGATGATTTTCGCTTCGAATACCGCGACATCAACACTTTGAGTGACAGCGGCCTTGACCGCCGTCTTCAGATCGAGTGTTTGCGCGTGGGTCGTGGTATTTGACAGCAGAATACAAGCAATTAACATTAGCCCCGCAATAGCACGCACCCCAAAAAGATTATTTTTAGCGCTTAACATAATATAAGTTATTCCTCGTTGTTTTTGCGGAACGGATGTCTTATGAAATCTATCAATTTTTGATTGGCGGGGGTTCCCATAATATGGATGGATACCGTTTCGCCCGGAAGTAGAGGCATATCCTCGTTCAGTTTAAAGATAAGGCGAAGCCCGCGTAGTCTGCGACCGGGAATATTGCTGATTCGACCGGGCAGAGCCATCACTTCGGGACCAATCGCAATCAGTGTGGCTTTCACCGGAGTGATAGTGGAGTACTTTTTCGAAATGAGCGCACTCATTCCCTTTTTCACTTCATGCGCCTTGGATTCAGGGAGGAATCCCAGTATCTGAAGAGGCGCGTCAGGAATGAGGGTGAGAGCCTCCTGTCCGCTGGATAGCACCTGATATGGCTCGCACATCACCCTGGAGACAATTCCTGGACGATTGGCGCGAAGCGCAAAAGCATCGCGGCGCATCTGGAGAAGACCGAGGCTTTTTGCTTCAAGTTGCGGTTCCTCTCCCTGCTTGACACCGGACAGAAAACGGATGAGCGTGGTTTGGCGTTGATACGCCGCTGCACGTTCGGTTTTTGTCGCGGCGATCATTTCCGGGTATCTGGCAACCGTCTCTTGCAGAATATTTTTGCGGGCACGCAGGCTGTATACAGATTGAGCGTCAACCAGATTTTGCTTTAGCAGTTTTTCCATGCGCTTGAGTTCTCCGTTAAGCACATTCAATTCAGCCTGATCTTCGGCCCGTCGCAGTTCGAGACTACGGATAGTTTCATCAAGCCGTTGCACTTCGCGGGTGAACTGGCGTTCCATCTGGAGCTTCTCTATGGAGAGCTGGGCATCTAGAACGGATGTGTCCATCTGAATCAGCACATCTCCCGCATCCACTCTTTGACCAGGAACAACGTTTACAGACAGGACGCGTGCTGTTTCGATTGGTGCGATTTCGTCACGAACAACCCGAACCACTCCGTCGAGACGTCCGAATCTTCCCGAAAATGAGTAGAGCAGGTAGGCGAGCGCAATTGCGCCTATCCAGACCAACAGTGGCCAGTAAAGTTTGATCCGGCTCCAGAACACAACTGGATGACGATGAATTTTTCTTTTTTTACGCTTCATTTCTAAATCTCCACCGTGGATCTCTGCATTAGAAGGCTAACCTCGTCGATCTCGTCGATCTTGTTCAGGTCGTTAATGAGGTCTTTTTGATAGGCGGGGTCGCGGAGTCGAACGTGATAGGAGTATTCGAGAATATCGCCCTGTTCGGCCTCGCGCATGGCTATCATCAGGCTTGATGAGCAGTATTTAGCGAAGACAGGCTCAATCGTGCTTTCCGATTTTGAATC
>CAYTQP010000085.1:0-10759 GCA_964440175.1 uncultured Verrucomicrobiota bacterium | reverse complement strand
TTTTCTCCCAGCTCGTAATTTGACAGTCATATTAAAGCATAAATTACGCCATTTTTGATTTTTCATAAGTGACTTTCCTATAGAATACCATTTAACATCTGATCAATCAAACTTGAGAAATAGCTTTTTGGGGAGGTTTGTCGGACGCCAGTCGGGATCATCCAGTGAGCCCTGGAGGGTAAACTCGAAGAGCTTGGTCACAGGAAATGTGATGATTCTTAATGTTGATGCAATAAACCCTTTTCTCATCGGTATCACCTGAACATCAATTCTCAATGTTTTGTCATAGAAATAATCTCCATGGGCTTTTACGGAGATCACTGAACCCCGGAGTTGAGATTTTTCAAGTATTATCCTGTCACTGCGGAATAGACCCGATGCCTCAAATTCGGTCTGCGAGAAATAACCAAATCCGGGAATGATCTTTGAAAGGTAGGTGGACAACCCTCCAAGAAGTGGGATTTCAAACAGTTCTCCCTTGTAAATATTCAACTCGTAAGTGCCAGACTCAACCCTGTTGAAATCGTTACTGAAAGACCCGGAAACAACAAAATGACCACTGACTTTTCCTTTGTAATCCGCTTCCTTCTTCTTTCTGACAGCTTGCACCAATTCTCCAAAGGCTACCTCTTTTAGGGTTAAGTCTAATTGATAACCAGGCTCATCCTCTTTTCTCAGGTCGAAAAGAACACCACCACTGTAGGTGCCCCCATATAAAACACCGCACAAGTCGCTGATCTCAAGATTGCGATTCTTGAGCACACACCGAAAAACCATTTCGTCGGCTAACACGCCCTTCATCCCTATTTTGCGTGCAGACACAGTCGCATGCACATTGTTTGATGCAAAATTCGCATAATCTATCACACCAAATGCTTCAATATGGAACGGACCTTCAATCTGATACTTATCCAGACGCTTTACCAATCCGGTGTTGACAATACTCGTAAGTGCCCGTGGATCACAGTCACTTACCGCATCGAACGTCGCCATATTAGCAACGACATCCAAACTCAAACGTCCACTTGCCTCGCCCTCGGGTCGGACTAAACGGAATCCTTCCAGTGTAACGACTCCGTCAGCCAGTGTTAGAGCTGAAGTAAATTTTCCTATATCTGTATCGTTGTACACAAAATTATCGGCTTCGATATCGGCAGAAATAGTGAGTGTATCAACGTCACCAAGCAATCCTGAACAGACCCCCGTCACACTTACAAGTGAATCGCCAAGATCGAATGCCGCAATAATATCAAGCAACGGCTTTGACTCAATCACCGTCAAAAATGTATCCGGGTCTATATACGCCGCACCGCTTCCGCTAAATGCCATGGTGGCGAGATTGTATGAGCCATTCCCCTTAAACGTTCCCGGATCAAATTCGGCATCTCCCGCAGTCACATTTATTACATCGTTGCTTCTGGCGACATTCGCTCTTAACCGTTTAAACTTAATATCGCGAACACTGAAATCCGCGATATCGATATGCCCTGTAAAATGCTTTATCAGTTCGCGTGACTTGACTGGTCCGAATTGCAGATCGGCCTCCGTGGAGCCATTCAGCATCACCTTCTGCAAGCGCATATCCTCACGGAAATCAGATGGCAGAAGTTTTTCCAAACATGAACCAGGAAGAGAACTGTATCCATGCATAGTCGTGAGCTTGCTGTCGAGATTATAACTGACCGAGACGCATGCACGTCCCTCTTCCTTACACGCAATAATTTTGGAGAGTGCCAAATCACGCCCGCGTAGTTCTCCCGCCAACTCCGCATTTGTTAAAGTTACACCGCGACACAACACCTCAGCCGCGCTCCCCGAAAAGACAACTTTGTATTTTGTTTTGTCGTCAGCGTCAATATCAAACTCCGCATCCATCTGCATCTCACCGTTAAACGCAATGTCCTCATATTCTCTATACCAACGGTCTATAATCGTTTTGCTGCCTATTCTTTCCAGCTCATCCATAATCATCCGAGTGTGCATCCAGTCTTTCATTCTGCGACCCGAAGGTACTTTTTTGCCTTTCATCACACCCCTTCCGGTCAGCACCGCGTCGCCAAGCCGACATGAACCAGCCTTTACTATCCACTGCTTGCGTGCCGGACGTGCGAGACGAACGGTGATCTCCTCCGGGCGCAAAACTCGTAGCGGCGGACTGCCATCGACATCTTCATACAGTCTTAAATTTGCCCGCCCGTTTTTGACGTATACTTCATCGAGGAACTTGTCAGGATTTTTCAAGTGTTTCCAGTTGATGCGTACCCAGCAATCCTCGCATTCGAAGAATGGATACACATCTGGACGTCCTCCCTCCATCCGTAAATTCTTGATCCATACAATATCTGGCGGATACAGGCGCACACGCCCCATGGAGATGCCGAGCTGTTCCCGGAGGTTTATCTCCATAGCGATCCGATCCACCACAGCACGAGGGAATCCTATAACAGTCAGATACGCAATCAAACAAAGTGTTATAAACAAGAGCAGAACGATAAGACGGAGAAACCGCCCCGTTATTCTGATGAGAATATGATGTCGCCGCTTCTTCGCCTTCCGTTTACCGCAATGGGTGGTCGATTTGTGTTTAGGGGCTTTGGCTGATCGCTCTTTTGCCGATCTTTTCATTTTGCCGGTTTCTCATCAACTGCCACGTACAGATCACTGCACAGCATGTCAACGGCCCGCTCGTTTAAAACACAAACCACGTCTTGCCCCCGCAACTGCGCGTATACACCGCCATCTTTAAGGGTGTCTCCAAAAAGCAATGTCTTGCTGATACCTTCGCCACTCAATCCCAGCGTTATCTCGCATTTAGGGGCGAGAAGCCCGTAGCGTTCAAGCCGACCATCATCCATCGCAATATATCGCTGACAAACCAGAGCTTTCAAAAGTTCGAGTTTCTCTGTTTGCGGGAGTTTTCGCACAGTCCGCCCTTTATCAGAAGGTTTTGGTTGAAACGCGCCCTCATTGTCACGCGAAAGCATCTGTTCGCTACCATCTTTCTTCAATGTGATACTGTGAATACCTGCGGGAGGCAGTGCCAAAATTGTCCGATCCCTGTAGTAGAGCGGGTCTATTGAAGTCGAATTCATAACGTTGTTTGAGATGATTGACACCCAATCTGTGGTACCAACGCGCACCGCCACAGACGGCAATGTCTCTAATGGAACGCCAACCTTGAGCGTAATCCAGTCCTTATCATCTCCATTCTCTGCTGATTTTGGATATGGGAGGTTCCGCGAGAAAGAGATAGTTGTCACATTGGTTTCCAGTCCGCATGCCTCAATATTGGCCGGAGTCGGCGGTAGAAACTGTTGCACCACACTACTCGACCAATCCCCAATAAGCTGATCCATGCGGGTTTTGTCAACGCGCCAGCTCCTTGGGCGGGTCATCGCCCATTCACCGTCTTTGAGTTCGAAACGCAACATCTGCTCACCTCTGCCTATCCGCACGACCTTTATGCCTTCGAGCGAATGCCCAATGAGATTCCTGTCGCGCATATCAGCTATCGGGAGGGTTTTCAGTGTCTTCAACACTGCGGCAGGAAGCGCAAAGACGGAGTCATCGTCGTCGAACCCGGCATAGATCATGTTTTTCTCCATCGGCAGCGTAAGTCCGAACTTAAGATCACGCGGAGTCGCATCGCCCTCCTCCGTTATGGTGATAGCCGAATCAATCTCGTCAAAACCATAGATCGCCTTATCTGCTGTGTCGTCTCGAAGGAATCTATCGATACGTAAACCGCACAAATCACTGATCAACAGATCGATTTTGCGTTTATCCGCACGGGCCGTGAATGGTTGAAGAATCATCCAGTCGCCAGCATCGCTCATTCCGAAACTGACAAAACCATCCGATGTCTTTATCTCCACCCGGCGCACATTACCCGGCGTGCAATCGAACAGGGTTTTATCCCGTAAATCTCCGGCTCTTTCAGGAATTGCCGCCAGAAGGTTTGTGCTCACGGACATGACCTCACTTCTGCATGCATCACCGCAGGCGATGAAAAGGTTCCCGCCAACCGGACTGTTTCGCCCGATCTTAATTTCCTTGCTACAAAGCGCACCCTTCATCAGGATAGTGTAGCGAGGCAAGTCCAGCCCGTAGTCTTTTTCCGAAAGACCGCGCTTCTTCATATCCCGGCGGGTAATCACCGTAGTATTCTCCAGTTCCTGCAGTTCGGAAAACAGTCGGTTGATAACCGCCTCGTCAGCACGAGCCTCTATTGGTCTGATAATATACCAACCCGCCTCCCGGCGTTCGCACTCGAATTTGCCCTCGGCATTGTTAATCCACAACCACTCAATATTGTCGGGATCAAAATGAAGTGCCTTTCTCGCATTTTTCGCGCACTCCTCGGCCGAACCCATTCCGACCTCCCATATCCAGATAAACGCCCCTCCAATCAACACCAGCAAAAAGAGGACAAGAGTTGTGCGCGATTTCATGCTAACGTCTCCTGAACATCCATACAACCACGCCAATAAGCATCACTGCCAGCGGTAAACCAAACACAAGAATCGCGCCCAGCAAAATTATTTGATTTCGATCTAGAAGCAGGCGACTTTCATCGTAAGCTCTGGGTGCCGCGACTATCATATCTTCACGCTCTAAAAGCCAATTGAGAGAGGCCATTAAAAACTCCATATTCGCACCGGCAAGACCTCCGTTAGCGACAAAAGTGGAATCACCGAACACAACCAGCCGAGTCGGGTGTATCTGCATATCAAGCTCCCCAGCCATCCCTCGTTCAACAGCGACCGCAACCGAGAGTTCCCCGGCTTTTTCAGTTGCGGGGTCATATTTCATCGGCGTGTGGGTCCAGTCAGTCTCCGCCCACCCTTGCGATGATGCCGTCGCCAGAAAAGTCGCATGCGGACGGTCAGCCGCAGGGGTCTCATTTTTCGACGGAGCCAGCGGCTCCACCGAACGGGGAAGATACATGATTGATGATGTTCCGTGAAGATTACGTGTTATCGGGTGCTGCCCATACTTCGTCACAAACAACTCACGACCGGATAGCGTTCGAGTCTTGTCTATCACAATATCGTTTCCAAGATCGACCTGCCATTCACGCAGAAACGCCCTCATCCCAACATTCCTCATCGATTCCAGCAACAGTAACATGCGTCCGTTTGAGTTCAGGTAGTTGCGAAGCAGATCAAACTCCTGCGGACTGAATTTCTTCGCCGGTCCGGCAACTATCAACGCCATGCAGTCATCCGGGATCTTCTGCGTCTCTCCGAGAGTAATTGTCTTGATCTCAATATTGTCACGTTTGATTGCGGCGGCACATTTGGAATAACCAGCCTTTGGATCAAAATTCTTCGGGTCTCCTTCGCCGTGCCCCTGCAGGAAATAAACCACCGGGCGGGTATCAGAGATTATGCTCTGCAATGCAGATGTAAACACCTGCTCACCCATGAAGGCAACCTTCACTGGACTCTTTCCTTCTTTCACAGGGGAGCGATCCACTTCAACCAAATCTTTTTCGCTGACAACACGACTCCTTCCCCCCAGATCGAATATCACAACATTTTCACTTTCGATCTTATACTGCTTCTCAATCTGGTCCGCCCGGGCAATATCTCGATTCGGATCGATTCTCACCACATGTATACGCGGCTGTTCACAACAGTACTCATCCAGCAGACTCACAATGTCATCATATCCCGCCCGCCCCGGTTCAGCAAACACTATCACGTCAACGCGATTCGATATGCTGTCTAGAACAGCTAGTGTCTTTTCCGAAAGGCGATAAAACTGAGAGTTGCTGAGATCGAAGCGGATGTGTGCGCGAAAAGAGAGATAATTGACTATTCCAAACAGGCAAACCGCCAGCACAATAACCACGGTCATGTTAAGACCAAACAGCATTCGCCGCCCCGCATGCGCACCTCTTTTTTTTCGCCTGCTCATATTACTTCCATCTCCTGGACTCCACAACCCGCACCGTCACAAACAGAGTCAGGACAGTTATGGACAGATACAAAACTATCGGGCGCGTATCCACCGCCCCGCGCGAAAAATCGATCATGTGCCCAATCGACGAGAAATAGTCGCCAACACTCTGAGCGACAGTGTTCGAGAAAAAATACGGAACAAATCCTGCCAGAAACGCGGTAAAGATCATGGTAAAACAGATTATCGCTGCCGCTATCTGACTGCGGGTTAATGCGGAGGTTAAAATCCCCACCGAGAGATAAGCCGCGCTCAACAACAAAACTCCGAGGTACGACGAGAGAACTGTCCCGATATCCACAGCCTCGCCACCTGGACTGAAATGCCGCAAAATCCAGATATATGAAAGTGTTGGTAGCCACATAACAACGAAGAAGAAAAACGCCCCGAAATACTTTGCCAGCACCACCGTCGCATCCCGAACGGGAGCGGTCATAAGCGATTCGAACGTGCCTGAACGCCGCTCCTCCGCAAATATGCGCATCGTGGTAACCGGAACCGCGATCAGCATCACAATCCAGAAAAATATCGACTCACCCAGCATCGTCCGCATCACCGTCATCTGGCGTGCGCCTTCTACAAGAACAGTGATCAGCGTCCAGAATCCCAGTCCCATCACCGCCATAAAAAAGCAGATCATCACATAGGCGATGGGCGAGAGAAAGTACGAGGATATCTCACGCTTCAGCAACACAAAAAACTGCCTCATCTCTCATTCCCCTTCCGCGTCAGGGCGATAAACACATCTTCGAGGCTACGGCTCTTCTGATGCAGCTCCCGCAGTTTCCAGTCGTGCAGAGCCACACATTCAAACACCTTGGAGCGTAAATCCACACCCGGATCACAATCGACCGTTGCTTTCTGCCACTCGCCGTACGATTCCACATCCAGACCGTTAAGCCCCTTCAACGCCCCCAGAACATTTTTCACCTCTTCGCGTTTGGCCAATATCTCCGCAGTAAAGCTCGCTCCTCCATAAAGCCGTTCGCGCAACTGTTCTGGTGTGTCCTGCGCCACTATGCGACCGCCGTCTATAATCAAAACACGCGAGCAGATCATCTCCGCCTCCGGCAGTATGTGGGTGGAGATCAGCACTGTGTGCTCCTGCGCAAGCGATTTTATCATCCGTCGCACCTGCCGTATCTGGTTCGGATCAAGACCGATTGTAGGTTCATCGAGAATAAGCAACTCGGGCTTGCTCACGAGCGCGTCCGCAATGCCAACACGCTGACGAAATCCTTTTGAAAGATGCCCCAATATTCTGCGTCCGACACTCTCCAGCCCACACATCTCCTTCACCATGCTAACGCGTTTCCCGACTATCCGCCACGGCACACCCTTCAACGCCGCACGAAATTTAAGATATTCATTCACGCGCAACTCGGAATAGAGGGGACAACTCTCAGGAAGATATCCAATCATTCTGCGCACCTCCAGCGAATGATCCTCCACCGAAAGCCCGTTCACCAGCACACGCCCCCGGGTTGCCGGCAGATAACCGCTCAAAATGCGCATTGTCGTCGTTTTCCCCGCTCCGTTCGAACCAAGAAAACCAACAACCTCACCGCGGGCAACGTTGAAAGAGACATCATCAACCGCAACCACGCCCGCAAATTTTTTCCTCAAATTAGATACTTCAATCATCAAAACCGTTCATTCACTCTATGTATATTCCGTTTCGCGCAAACCTATCAGTATCGAGAATATATGTAAACTTTATTTCCACGGAGATATGCCTTTTCAAACACCCGTATTGACCCAACGTGTTTTTCACGCTGAAAAATATGAGTGTTCGAACGTTGGACAATTTTTCCGAACGATTGTTCGAATGTTGGACAATTTTTTTCAACAGCCCCACCTTAACGAGGCTCAGCTTCCAGATAGTTCGTGAAATCTGTGTATTGTTCTCCAGTTTTTACTTGTAAAAATATAACACTGCCGCATCCGACAAAACCTCCTCCAAATTTCTGGAGCTGATTCTGGCATATAGATACACTGCCTGGGTTCAGGCGTGAATTTATGATGGACGACCGGGGTTGCCACCGACGGTAGAGGGAAGATCACCACCGAAAAGAAACTCTATTATGAAAAGTGTGCAAAGACACTGCAACCCGTCTGGCGTAACAAGAATTATCACCACGAGTACGCCTACCAAGAACAGAGCGACTTCATGAAAGAGTTCTGCTATTCCTGCTGGAAATAGATCGCCACAACATAGGAATCCACCCTGCAGACAATCCTGTTGAGACCGCGCTTCGCATGCACAACAAGTGAAAACCAGATTAATGCCGCGATGCCAGTGTGGCGGCCAGTTCAACCGCCGCCTCTGGTGTGTATACGACATGGATTCCTGCGTCGACCCTTTCGTTCCGCACCACACTCCACGTATTCAACCCAACAACGGGAACCTTGAGACGTAGCGCGAACGCAATCTCGGAGAGCGTCCCGTAGGCACCGTACACTGCGATTACCACATCGCACGCACGTACCAGCAATGCGTTCCTGAATGCGCCAAGTCCGGTAGGAATGACCGTGTCGATGAACTCATTCGCCGCGAGCGAGTCGCTACCGGGGAGTATCCCCATTGTCGAGCCACCCGCGCTCTTCGCCCCTTCTGCGGCGGCCGCCATCATCCCATCACACCCACCACAAAGGAGCAACGCGCCCACTCGTGCAATGTTTGCGCCCACAGCCAAACCGCACTCATACTGCTCGCGATTGACTGCGTGGGGTCCTAACACCCCGATTTTAAGTTTACGTTCAACTGCCATATCTTTCTCCTCGCTGTTCAGCAAACCCATCACAACTGTCTTGCATTTGCCGGACACTATAGAGTACAAATAGCTCAATTGCCATTAAATATAGCCGCGCACTGTTATGAAAAAGATTGAGATTCCGGGACACATAGTAGAGAGCAAAATCGCCGAGGGCGCATTCAGCACTGTCTACAAGGCCGTCCAGATTTCGCTCGACCGCACAGTGACACTTAAAGTGCTGAAACCGTCTTTGACAACAACCCCCTCTGCCGTTGCAAAATTCAGACTGGAATCAAATGCTGCCATGGGATTACGTCACGGCAATATAATTCAAAGCTACGAAGCGAATGAGTTTAACGGGGTCTATTATGCGACATACGAATTTATCACCGGCAACAGCTTGGCAAATCTACTCAAACACAAAACGCACATACCGGAAAGCGGAGCACTGAGTCTGATCGAAACACTTGCCGAAGCACTGGAATACGCCTGGCTGCACGGAGAAAATATCCACGCCAATCTCAAGCCGAGGAATATCCTCATCGACACCGACGGGATACTGAAACTTGCCGACTTCTCCGGACTCACCCATAAGACCAGTGTAACCCTGCTGAAGGCTCTTTCCGGAACCAGAATTGGTGATCCTGCTTACTCCGCACCTGAACTTGCGGGGGAACCCGATGACATCGACTTCCGGGCGGACATATATTCGCTTGGTGCGCTACTCTATCATCTGCTGACAAGCAAAAAACCTTTTACCAATCTGTCAGACAGTCAGCGTCTTTCCGCCCATCGTGACGGACACCTGATAAACCCTCGGGATATCGATATATCTTGCTCCATCTCCGCCGCTCAACTTGTGCGGAAAATGATGATTAAAGCTCCCGAAGGACGACATAAAGACTGGCAGGAACTTCTGAACGATATATCCCTGGCGCGAAATAATCTTCTTCAAAATGTGAGATTACCTCCAAACCACAGTAGCACCGTCCAAGAACACACATTCCAGTTTCAGTACGGTAAACGGCAAAAAGTTTTGCGTTATAAGATAATGAAAATCACATTTTATATTCTGCTAACGCTTTTCGCCATTGCAAATATATGGCTTTTGATAAAAATTTTTATTTATTAACCCCTGTTCCTGCGCTGTTCGCTGGCTCGGTTCAATAGCGCACGCTCGTGGCGGGTGAGCGACTGCATTCCATCCTTCGATATCTTCTCCAGTATCCCGTCAAGCTCAGCAGTGGTCATGGTCGATCCATTACCCGCAGTGCTTCGCGTTCGTACGCGCCCGGAGCGTTTCGACATCCACCCCATGCGCAAAACATTCGGTCTGAAAACCGCAAGCGTATAAAAACACCCGGCAACACCGCCCGCGAGATGAACAGTGTGCGCAACAGTACTGTCTGGACGGCCAAGATACAGGAACAGCTCTATAAGCGTGAAACCCAAAACCAACACCCACGCATTAAACGTGAACATTGGCAGGAAGATCAGGCTGAGACGCTGCTTCGGATACAATACGGCGAAAGACGCAAAAACGCCCATAAGCGCACCCGACGCGCCTACACATAAGCCGTCACCGCTCAACAACACCCATCCAACACCACCAAGCACCCCGCTCAACAGATACATGGTCAGGAAATGTTTTCCGCCCATTCCGCGCTCAACCTCAGGTCCGAGAAAAAACAACCCCATCATATTAAAGATCAGATGCCGCAACAAAAAGGGAGAGTGCAGAAACATGTAGGTGAACAACTGCCATAAATATCCGGAAAGCAACGCCCCGCGTGTCAAACCAAAAAACGCCGTAAACGTGTCGCCGACAAAAAGCTGAGCGACAAAAACTATCACGTTGGCAAACAAAAGCTTCCGCACCACAGGCGTTATTCCGCCGTTCAATGACGGCGGTGGCGTGCGCTTCCGATATTCGTAGTTATAGTATGGTCGTACCATGACTTTCCACCGTTATAAAATTTTTCACACCTTTCTAGCACCGCGCAATGTACACCAGACATCCGGCAAAGTCAAAACCATCT
>CAYTQP010000084.1:4116-11148 GCA_964440175.1 uncultured Verrucomicrobiota bacterium | reverse complement strand
ATCTGATATTGCGACCTTCGCGCCCTATAATACGCCCCTTCATATCATCGTTCGGAAGACTAACAGACGACGTTGTGATATCGTTGACCTGCTCGGCGGCATAGCGCTCGATAGCCAAAGATATTATTTTGCGAGCCTGTTTTTCGCCTTGAGCCTTGGCATCATTGG
Source organism: uncultured Verrucomicrobiota bacterium (assembly GCA_964440175.1). Lineage (GTDB taxonomy): Bacteria > Verrucomicrobiota > Kiritimatiellia > CAYTQP01 > CAYTQP01 > CAYTQP01. The sequence goes on along the minus strand of CAYTQP010000084.1, from coordinate 10,980 downwards.
TTATATGCCTGATGATGCTGTTGCATTCGGATTTCATGTCATCCTTAAGGTTGCGGAGCAGTTTCTTGCGCGCATCCTCACGGGAGAGATCGGCAACTTTTTCAATTTTATTCATTTCCTCCTGTATGGCGTTGTTGAGTTTATTCTTTTTGTCGACAAGCTTTTTTTCCTGTGTCGCCACACCTTGTATCCGTTCATCCAGAGAGTCCTCTTTTTTTTCAAGCAGATCTAGACGTCTGTCGATATTGAGTTCGCGCTTGGTCAGGCGTTCTTCCAGTGCGATTAGCTCGCTACGCCGCGAGGTATTGTCCGCTTCGAACTTTTCTCTTGCGGCAATTATGACATCACGCTTTTCCAACAACGCCTCTTTGTGTATCATGTCGGCATCACGCTGCGCCTTATTCAGAATGTTCTTTGACTTGATACTCATTGAATCCCCAAGTGCCTGTTCTATTTTTGCGTGAGCGGCATAGCCAAGGGCTATACCCAGCAAAGTCAAGAACGTGGGTATCCACCATATCACTTCCGTCATCATTTGATTGTGCATTTTTAATTCACCTTTCAGGGATATGACTCCCGATTTTTATCATTTTATTTCATTCTTTAAAAAATCCATTTTCGTTAACGACACAGTCCATTCGAATGTCGTGCGGGTCCTCTGGCAGCTCTTCCACGCATTGAAATGCGAACGCCAGTCCGATTCGGATACCAGTGAACTCCTTCAGTAACTCATCGAATATCCCTGCACCGTGTCCCAGACGCCGACCGTCCCTGTCAAAGGCCAGTCCTGGCACAAACGCAACGTCCAGCTCCGTAGTTTTGACCAATTGCGGACTGGCGGGTTCATAGATTCCGAACGATCCCTCCGTGAGAATGGTGTGTTCATCCATGTTGGCGAAGTGGTAGCAACGATTTGACTCATACGGAACGACCAGCAGTTTGCTGAGTCGTTGGCACTCGGAATGGATTATCGCTGTCGAAACCTCTTTCGCAGTGGAGATGTAACTGGCGACCTTCTTCGCTTCAATGAATGCCGTGGCGGAGATGGCCAGTCGTTGCGTTTGTTCGCTCAGCGCATCCTTTTCGACTGCGCCGAGAGCATTCCGCTTCCGCTTCATCTCTGTTCTAACTGTATCTTTAGCCCTCATTGTCCCGCCGTTGTTTCTCCGTGATATTCTTCCAATATTCAATGCGCTGAGCGATTGTCTTCTCATACCCCTGCTGTGTGGGGTTGTAATAGATTTTGCTGGTTGGCGCATACTCTTGATCGACAACATGTCCCTCGTAGTCATGTGCGTATTTATAGCCGGGGTGGTTCATATCTTTTGCACCCTTATAGCTGGCATCCCTGAGTGCCCTGGGCACGGATAGCGTCCGTCCGCTCTTCACATCCGCCAGAGCGGCATCAATAGCCAGATAGGCGGCATTGCTTTTGGGCGCGGTTGCCAGATAGATGGTCGCTTGCGAGAGGATAATACGTGCCTCCGGCATACCCACAAACTCTGCGGCGTGCATACACGCCGCAGTCAGCGTCAGTCCGCGCGGATCGGCATTGCCAATGTCTTCGGATGCCAGAATGACAAGCCGTCGCGCAATAAAGCGCGGATCTTCTCCGGCGTACAGCATCTTTGCCAGCCAGTAAACAGCCGCGTTGGGATCTGAGCCGCGAATACTCTTAATAAAGGCGGAGATTGTGTCGTAGTGCCCATCTTCGTCTTTATCGTAGTTGACCGCTTTTTTCTGGATCGACTCCTCCGCGACACTGCGTGTAAAATGGATGATCCCATCCTCGTTCGGGGGTGTGGTGAGTACGCCAATTTCAAGTGCGTTGAGGGCACGGCGTGCATCGCCATCACTCACTCTTGCGAGATGGAGCAGTGCATCTTTATCTGCATCGATTGTCATCTCACCAAGTCCGCAATCACTTTCGATAGCTCGCCGCAGAAGTGCAACAACAGCGTTCTCATCAAGCGCGTTAAGCTCAAATATTTGTGATCTGGATGTGAGCGGGCTGTTTATGAAGAAAAACGGGTTGTGAGTTGTCGCGCCCACCAGTGTTATGGAGCCGTTCTCGACGTAAGGCAACAGAACATCCTGTTGCGACTTGCTGAAACGATGGATTTCGTCTATAAAAAGGATTGTCTCTTCGTTTCGTGTCTTTTTCAGATGTTCCGCTCTCTTGAGCAGGTCGCGGAGGATGGAGACATTGGCCAGCACTCCGCTTGTGCGTACGAAACGCCGCTTTGTCGCATGGGCAATTACTTCGGCGATAGTTGTCTTGCCACAACCCGGAGGTCCGTACAGAATGATGCTTCCCATGCGATCCGCCTCTATGGCGCGGCGCAACAGCTTGCCATCCGCTAGAATGTGGTCTTGCCCCGCAACCTCATTAACAGTATGCGGTCGCATGCGTGCAGCCAGCGGTTTACAGCTGTCATCATCCTCATCCTTATTCCTGTTATGTGTCTCAAACAAATCCATTGTATATTCCAACATAAAAAACCCCGCCTATGTCGCAGGGGTATTCAATCTCTATACCTCAGTTAATGAGGTGGGTGCCTGGTCTCCCGGCTTCCGGGTCCCCTCGAAAGGGCTTCCGGGCACCGGGCGAACGCTAAGCTCCCTTAGCTAATATATCAGGTTAGAGAATATGATACCCATTCACGAACAAGGCAGGGTAAAACAAAACCTGTCGAGAGTGTCTACCCTCGATTAAGTCTCTTAAATATGTGAAAGAACAATGGAGATTACGAACTTGTCGCGGCAACTCCGTGTCTAAGACAGGAATAGCCCGAATACACCCGTATTTCAGAGGGAACTCGAACTTGTCCATATCTCGGTTGTGCCACAACTCGACAACGCTTGGTAAAGGTTTCACTCCAACCCGCAGCCAACGCGACAACAACCCTGGTTAATACTGTTATTATTATAATTTCAAACCATGTTTGCATCATGGATTTCCTACTCTGCCTTATTCAAAAAACCAAATATTCGCTTATATGCGCCCCATAGTATTCCTCAACCCGTGTACCCGTCAAGAGCTCATTTCGGAATATAGCATTTATTTTTCTGAAAGAACGGTTGGTTGACGATCTGCGATCTATAGCATCTCGCGTACCAACTTGTCGCACCTGCGGTTTTTGGGCATGTTCCTTGAACACGGCGAGATGAACGGTGTGAGAAAGTTGCCAAACCGTCTCCAGAAATGCGATATACGCCGTTTTTTAGTGCAGCCGTGAAATCCTGTTTCCCAGATGGAAAACTGACTTGCAACGTTTGCGCCTTGTCTGGCATCTTTTGCTGTTCTTTTTCATGATGTTTCCTGATTATATGCCTGTATTTATGAAAATGTCGTAACCCGCTTTCCATGCATACCCGTAGCAGCTTCATTCCTTCAGGCTGATCTATTCATAGTCTCCGCGCTCTCGTTGCGAAATTGATGCCGTCTAACTTGTGCTATTAGTTTTGGATTTTTCGTTATGCCGGGTCAGCGGGTGAAGCCGGAGGTGCGGAGTTTGCGATTAGTCCAGGATTGTGATTGTTCCGCTGGCTCCGTCCATGCGAACGCGCTGTCCATCTTTAAGTGTGTCGGTGAGTCCGGCGATGCGGACAATGGTGGGAAGCCCCATCTCTCTCGCGACTATGGCGGAGTGAGAGAGGAGACTGCCGCGTTCAATCAGTAAGCCGGAGAGACCGGGGTAGAGAGGAGCCCAGCCCGGATCTGTCCGCATAGTCACAAGTATCTCGCCGTTTAAGTTCAGATCGTCTTTCGGTGAGTCAATTGTCTTTATGACGTTTTCAACCACACCGGGGCAACATGGTAATCCCTTGAGATCGTAATCGGCATCTTCCGGGATTTCGGTTTTTTCCGGTTCAGCGAGAAAATTGTTTCGCCAGTAGACGGGACCTCTGGTCTGGAATCTGTTTTTGGGCTCAAGCTGTTCAAACTCCGCGTATGCCCGTTTGCGTGCGATGACGGTGTCTTTGAGGTTTAAGTTGGTGAGTGTGCCTTGATGGATTCCGTAAATCTCGTCCAGCGTGAGAAAGAAGATATTTTTGGGCGACGTGAGCACGCCCATGGCGGCGAGATCTTCACCCATGGCTCTGAACATGGAGCGAGCCACGCCATAGATACGGGTGCGTGCGAAACGGGTGTTCTCACGGTTGCGAATTGCCTTGCGTGCGTGTTTCAGCACCCAGAAGTAGACCATACGCCGCCAGCCGCGCAATTCTTCCTTTACGCACGTCTCGGCAACCTCACGCAACCCCTTTTCACGTTCTTCGTTGATTGAAAGGTTTATGTTTTTTGCACGCAGATAGTTTTTCAGGCAGACGAACAGGAAGGTTGGGTCTTCGACAAGATCGGTCTCTTCCAGTTTCATCTCATTCATACAGCGGAATCCGAAGCGATCGATATAGTCGTGAATTTTAGAATAAAAATCCTGAAATTCACTCTGGTTGAGGGCTTCGAAGAGTTGTGGTGCGGGAGTGTTCTCTATCAGGTCTTTCAGTTCATCGTTTTCCGCAACCTCGGCGGTTAGGCGTATGAGTGTTTTTGTGGGTTCTGCACTTTCGAGGTTTCCCTCGCCGGAGAGCAGGTCATTTTGAATGTTTTCGTTTGGGGCACTCAGCCATTTGCATGTTAGACGCTTTAATATGCCGAAGTGAACCATGCAGAGGAAGTCGTTTATAATGGGTGCCTTCCAGTGTTTCAGCATCCGCCGATCCATCTCCTCGTACGCGGCCAGAATGCGGTCGCTGCTCATTCGTTCGTAGTCGCGGTTTCTGAAGTCTTGGTAGTCGCTGTCGAACTTCTTCAGAAAGTCATCAACAACACGCTGAATGCGAAAATGATATCCGAGAAATGCCAGTCCGGTCATAAATTTCCTGAATCGTCCCTTCGGGGTGTTCCAGGATGGGTGTGGCTTGATGCGTTCTTCGATTTCGGGGGAGAGTGCCTGTCCGACACCCATCATCGTCTCCATGAACTGCCGGTTTTCCTTGAAGCCGGGCAGAACTCCAACGAGTTTGTACCAATTGTAGAGATTATAATAGACGCGCCCGTTGATGCAACCGAGCATATTGCCTAGATACGGTTCCATATCCTTGATAATGCTCGTTGGAATACGGAGGATTTCGCAGAATTGCACATAGACATTCTTGTAGTTGTGCAGGGCAAATGTGAAGGAGAGAGGGGAGGTGAGCCCGCCATAGCTCTCCGCAATGTTTGAATTATCCCAGAGGTTTGGAAAGCCGGTGAGGTTGTTTTTAATGGTTGTTACCGGGCGTGTCTGAAGCAGATATATCTGACTGCCGTCGCTGGCCCACTCGATATCCTGCGGTCTTCCGTAGAACTCAACAAGCTTTTTACCTAGTTTGTGGAGGGTCTGGATCTCTTTGGACGTGATGCAGGGGGTTTCGCGCATATTCTTCGCAACCGCAACCTTTTTGCACTCGCCAGAGGGACCGCTTCGGAATGCATGTTTTTTGCAGGCAATCTCCTGTGTCGCGATTTCGCCGGAGTCGGCATCAATCCAGTATGTGTCGGCATCAAGCGCCCCGGAGACCAACCCTTCGCCCGCGCCGTAGACGGCACTCACAACGTATTTTTCTGTATCTTCGGTCATTGGGTCGCAGGTGAAGAGTACGCCGGATGTTTCGGGGTCAACCATTCGCTGTAGAACTACTGCAACGCCCGGAGCTTTGAGCGATATCCCGTTCTCTTTGCGGTAAGCGAGCGCCCTTTCGGAGAAACATGAGACCCAGCACAGACGCACATATTTTGATGCGTCTTCAAGCCCGGAGACGTAGAGGTAGCTTGAGAGTTGCCCGGCAAATGAGTGCGCGGCACTGTCCTCGTCTGCGGCTGATGATCGCACGGAGATGATAGCGGTCGTTTCACTGTCGATGACTTTGTAGGCCGCCTTAATCCATTTTTCGATCGCCGTCGGAATATCTGTAGTGAGTATGATTTTCTCAATCGCCCGGGAGGTGTTCGCGGCTGTTGACTGATTGTTTTGAAAGTTTGAGAGCAACTCTTCTATCTCTCCTCCGATGCCCGTATCGTTAATGAACTGAGTGTGAATTCCTCTGCCGAGGACGACCCAGTCCGGCACAGGCATGCCCAGCCGCGACATAAGGTAGAGATTATAACCCTTGCCGCCGGATTCGGCGCGTGCGAAAGATGGTGTTGAGTTTTTAAGTGTCAGCATAAGCAATCCTCAATACAGCGTGAATCCCCATAGTACACGAATGTTCATATCTATCCAACTGATCATTTCCCAATATCTCTCTTTCTGAACAAAGATGTTTTGCGTGAGAATTCGAATACGCCGAAGATCAGCCAGTTCGCCAGCCCGAACAGAAGTAGCACGGAGGGGAACTCTCGGAGCGTCAAACCGGTGATCTGTGAGCTTACCGACCATCCCAGCGGCATTGAAACAGCGGTGTGAGTAACGATGTAAACTTTTGGATGAGAACGCAACCAGGAACCGATGAAAAATTCCTTGTACATCAGAAAGCTGTAGGTGACGGCAAGGGCGTGTGTCATAAACGCGGGCAGTCCCAGTGTGGCGGTTATTCCCAGTTCCATTAAAATGAGCAGGGCGGTCAGAGACTTGACTTGGGAGAGAGTTAAAAGTCCACGAGGCAGCGGTCGGGAAGGATGTAGCTTCAGATCGTCCTGATAATCCTTAACCTCGTCAAAGCAGCGCAGTCGAAACAGGAACAGAGCAGTTGTCACGAAGCTGAGCGCGAAACACGATGGACGCAACTGTCCGCCGCTGATCGTCGCCACAGCGGCGTTCACCAGCGTAAACAGCCCAATAAGCGGCAGATAGAACGAGGGATTGAATCGCTCTTCAA
>CAYTQP010000084.1:0-4106 GCA_964440175.1 uncultured Verrucomicrobiota bacterium | reverse complement strand
TATCCGCCATTTGACCGTGTTAGTAAGTTTTTTTTCACTGCAGGGGTTCATAGTTTGAACCTTCAGGTTTTAGAATTCTTTTCCGTAAAACATCATATTCAACCTTAGAGTGGTGGCGCGGATCCATAGGAATCTCATCCACGATATAAAATGCGTCGATGGGGATAGCGTTTTTGGAGAATAGTCGTTTTATCTCATCCTCAGCCACCCGCCCGTCGATCTGATCCATGTCAATGCAGACAACGACACAGGCAGATCCATCGTTTTTGCCGCCGGGAAGTTCAAGGAATGCGCCTCGGCGAACCCACGGCAGACGGTTGAGAATCAGTTCAGCGCGTACGGGGAAGCAATATTCGTTTTTGCGCCTGATTATATTGTGAATCCGACCCACTATCCATAGATAACCGCTCTCGTCGAAGCGTGCCAGATCTCCCGTCCTATGCCACACATTGCCGTCACTGTCCATTATCTTCGATTTACGGAAGGCCTCCGGGTTATTGTAGTAATCGCGGCAGACATATTCTCCGCTGACGATAAACTCGCCGATTTCGCCAGTCGGGAGTTCCAGGCTGTTCCAGTCTGTTGTTGAGAGATCGATTGGTCCGTCAACGACGCATATAATTTTGCCGTTAAGCTTGTTATTCAGGTGTCCGACATTGACCCCGTTCTCCACAATCTCAGGATCGGGATTGAGCGGCAGAGTGAGCAGTTCCTTTGCTTCGATGTGAGCCATTGGTTCAACTTCAGTCGCACCGTACATAATCTTCACCGCCGCGTTGGGCGCGATTCGCATGAAGCTCTTAACGCTGATGCGGCTGACCGGCGCACCACCAGTGACGACCCGTCGCAGGTCGGGAAGGGTAAGGTTGTCTGTCGCGCAGCGTTCCGCGACGCCGTCCAGCATCGATGGTGAAAAGGTGACACAGGTTATCTTTTCGTTCAGAATCTGATTTGTCAAAGCGGCAGAATCCAGCTCATTCGGTTTGGCGAGATCAATCGCCGGCAGGATTGTGGTGACGGCACTGGCTAGATTGTTGAGCGAGAATATAGGGAACGCCGGCATGTCCAGGTCGTTCTCCGTGTAGGGCAGGACTTCGGAGAGTGCTTCATGCTGAGCGCAGAGAAAGCGATGGGTTCTGTTCGCGCCCTTGGGTGTCCCCGAACTGCCGGTGGTGAAGGTGATCAGGGCAGGGGACTCGGGTTGAACTGGCGCGGTTGTCGCCCGTCTTTTACCTCTCGTCAGGTCTTCAAACCTTGCGGTATATCCTTCGCTCGTACTTGAGCCGGCAATGATCCTGTAGCGCATTTCGTCAAATTCAGAAAGCGTGGCGGTGAGGTCGAATGCCTGTTTATGGCTGATCATTGCCGTTGGATTCACGCATGCCGCGCTTGCGCCAAGATGTTTTTTGCGTGCCCACGAATCCAGGAATACGGCGACGGCTCCTAGTTTCAGAACTGCGAATATGGCAGTGTACATCGGCAGCCCCATCGGCAGAAAGATTATCACCCGCGCACCCTTTGTGATGCCGAGGTCGCGCAGTCCGGCGGCGACGGTCCCAATGTTCCTTGCAAACCCGGAAAAGGTTATTTCAGAATGTTGGAATGGGGTGTCTAGTTCCCCTCTGAACATGGAGTTGTCACGGATGTTCACCCATCTCAGCGCGACGCGATCAGGGAAATTTTGCGCGTTTCTGTCGATGTATGAGGTGACATTGTTCTGCGCGTTTTCAGATGACAGAGAGGTTACTTTTCTGTTCTCCTTTTTCATAGCCGGAGTCCTCCGCGGATCATTGTTCGTATCTCTTGAAAAGATGGCGTGCGGCAGATTGTTGTATCTTCGGATACGCTGTTAGGTTCCGTTTTTATTACGTCAGTCTTTTCGATCTCTGCCAGTATTCGCGTGACTTCAATCAGTTCACGTTTGCTGCTTTTGGTGAGGTACGCGGGGTAGTTGTTCTCTGTTCCGTCGTCCACCTTCACTCTGGAGGCTATAGCACCGGCATCAACGTTTTCGGTCATCAGGTGTATTGAAAATCCCGCCGCTCTCTTCTCGTGGAGTGCCCACAGGTCGCACATGACGCCGCGCTGTTCTGGCAGTAAACCGTGGTGGATGTTCATGCATCCGAGCCTTGGTGCGTTCAGGATGGCGGATTTGTAGATGTAGCGGGTTCGGGCGTTCAGAAGCATGTCAAACCCGTTCTGTCGCACGAGATCAATGACCGCTGGCGAATTGACGGTTTTCAGCGTCCAGGTTGGCTTTCCGTTGGCGGAATAGATTGCGGTTCTGCGACGAGCACTTTGCGACGATTGATTCTTCAAAAGATTCCATCCCAACCGCGCCGCGCCGCACAATATTAGCTTTGCCGCCCTGGTTTTCAGTGAGAAATCCCTATTGTCTAAAACGAGGAGTCCCCCGATCTGCGGGCAGTCCGCCAGCCCGGTGATCAGGTCATCGTAATTTCGAGGTATAAATGTCACTCGTGAAGTGACCAGTAGCACCTTCATCAATGCACCATATTCCAGTTTAGTTTGAATTCAATATCTTTTGGCTTTTCGGTTCGCGTCACTTTCTCATCCGCGCATATGGTAGCACTTTGCCGATTGTTTTGTTATAGAAAGGAATGATCCATTTCAAGGGAGAGTGCAGTAATCGCATACGGCTCATTGAGACAAGCATTGTGATGGATGCTCGTCCGATTTTCAGCTTCGACCCTGCCACATCGCGCCAAACGGTGGGTATCTCGTGGATTGTGTAGCCCCGGCGTTTGAGCTGAAAGAGCAGATCGACATCGAACGCCCATTGGGTTAGACCCAGGTGCGGCAACACAGCATCCAGAGCATCTTTCCTTATCAGCTTCGCCCCGCATTGGGTGTCGGTCAGTCGTAGTCCAAACATAATGCGCACCAGTAGATTGAACACCCGCGACGCAAAACGGCGCTTCAGCGACTGTTTCGGTTCTGCGACCGAACCCTTCATGTAACGTGATGCGATAATGCAGTCGGCATCTTTCCTGTGGTCTATCAGTCGCTGAAACGCGGCCGGGGCGGTTGCACCGTCAGCATCGACAAAGCCACCGTATTCGCCACGAACAGCCGTTATTCCCATCATAACAGCCGCTCCCTTTCCCACGCATTCCGGCTCGACGATAATCCGCACATTTTTGTGATCTTTCGCAAATTCCCGAACCAGCTCCTCTGTGCGGTCTATCGATCCGTTCACAACCACGATCAGCTCGGTGTCCACCCGTCCGTCGGCGAAGAAGAAAGAGGTGTAATCTTTCAGCATCGACGGAATGCGGTTTTCCTCGTTAAAGGCTGGTATAACGATCGAATATCGAATGTTTGTCTCTCTGCTCATCTTTCTCTCTGGAGGGGGTTGTCAGCCAGCCGTTTCGCCGCACAGATCCGCGAGCGTCTGTTCTTCGAGTGCGTTTGCAGTACCGCTATCCGCCCTGCGCAGGGCATCGAGAATGGCTTCGTCAATATGGTCTATGCCAAAGGTTTCTGGTCCCTTTCCAGCATCTGTCACGATATCCAGCACCTGTTTCACAGAGATGTTCTCCGGCGACCGGGCGAGCAGGTGGCGGCTGGGGTATTCAGATGTTTCGGCAATCAAACCGGAGGCTGTCAGCAGATCAACGGTCTCATTGACTAGTCCGATCGGCACTTTGTGTTGATTTGCATATTTTGATTTTTCAAATTCTGTGGCCCCGTCTGAAAACGCAATGGCGTTTTCGCGCAGAATTGAAAGAGCAAGCAATTGGCGAACATGGACATTAGCACGCATCAGCCCCTTTCCGAGGTGGAGTGTATTGTGATATTGAACCGCGAGCGCGACCTCGGCACCGAGCAGAATGATGACCCAGCTCGTGTGCAACCAGACGAGAAAGATGGGTACTGTCGCGAATGTGCCATAAATGGCGTTGTATTTCACAACGCTCAGTTGCAAAGAGATGAATGCGTTTTGCCATATAAGCCAAACCGACGCGCCCACCAGTCCGCTTATCACCGCCGGCAACAGCTTCACTTTGGTGTTGGGCAACACCACGTACAGCAACGCAAGCCCCGCGCATACAGAGAAAAATGGTAAGAGACGCATTAAGAGG
>CAYTQP010000083.1:0-11164 GCA_964440175.1 uncultured Verrucomicrobiota bacterium | reverse complement strand
AACGCCTCCTATTTCAAGCAATGATTCCACCAACCATGGACTTAATTCTATCCATTAAAATAGATATGAAAGAGAACGGACAGAAAGATTTGTTCAAGCTGCCAGACAAACTGCACCAGCTCCAGTAGTGGCAACTCACACTTTTTCATTTCCTCATCTCTCTCCAGCATCATCTAATATGAATCAATATGCGGCGTGACAGGTCGGTGTTTTTGGGTTTGACATTCACGGATAAACTGCTATCATTCCGCGTTCCATTTTACAGTCAACAGAAGTTAGGTGTTTTACAGACGAGAGGGAAGCATTATGGATTTTGCTAAAGAGAACGCGGATGTCTTTATTGGTGACAAGATAGATCTTGTTGCCGCAATGACACGCACAACACATCTGGGAATCTGCGCGCATCAGGACGACATTGAGATTGCGATGTACAGCGCAATAGCTGAGTGCTACGGACAAGACGACAAATGGTTCTCCGGCGTGGTTATCACCAACGGCGCGGGAAGTCCGCGTACTGGCATATACGCCGACTACAGCGACGATGAGATGCAGACGGTGCGCCATCAGGAGCAACGCAAGGCCGCGTTCACTGGCGATTACTCAGCGATGATTCAACTCATGTACGCAAGCTCGGAGGTGAAGGATCCTGCAAACCGCGCCGTCATTGATGATATTAAAACAATTTTGACCGCAAGTCAGCCAGAGGTCGTTCTACTGCACAACCCTGCCGACAAGCACGACACTCATGTCGCGTCCATGTTGCGCTCAATCACGGCAATTCGCGAGATGCCGGAGAATATGCGCCCGAAGAAGGTTTACGGTTGCGAGGTATGGAGAGACCTCGACTGGTTACTTGACGACGAGAAAGAGGCACTCGACGTGGATCACTACCCCAATCTCGCCGCCTCACTGCTGGGCGTGTTCGACTCACAGATCAGCGGGGGCAAACGCTACGACCTCGCCTCCCTCGGTCGCCGGGTCGCAAACGCCACCTATCACGCATCGCACGCGACCGACGAGAGCATGGGACTCACCTACGCGATCGACCTGACACCGCTGATTGAAGACACAGAACTCGCTGTTACCGGATTTATATGCGGGGCTATCGATAGATTCAAGACGGATGTCGATGCCAGGATTACAAAATTGATATAGTTAATTAGTTAAAAACATCAACATAACACAACCATAAGGAGACATATATAATGAATGTTGGTTTTTACGGACATGTACGACAGTACATGAACATCAAAGAAGAGATCGATGCCAATATTGAACGGGTACTGATGAGCGGGAATTACGTTCAGGGACCTGTGCTTGCCGAATTTGAAGAGCAAGCTAAGGCATACTTCGGAACCGATTACGCGATTGGTGTTGGTAACGGCACAGATGCCATCTGGCTGAGCATGATGGCACTCGGTGTTGGTCCCGGCGATGAGGTTATAACCCATGCGAACACATTCTACGCGACTGCTGAAGCGGCGTGGATTGCTGGCGCAAAAGTTGTTCTCGTGGACTGCGACCCGAAGACAAAGTGCATTGATCCAGCAAAGATCGAAGCCGCCATAACGGATAAGACAAAATGCATCATTCCCGTTCATCTCTATGGTCAGTGCGCGGACATGCCCGCAATCAAGGCGATTGCCGATAAGCACGGACTCTTCGTTATCGAAGACAACGCGCAGGGAATTGACGGAGCCGGCGACACCTTCAAGCAGGGTGAGTACAGTGACGCGGTCACAGTCAGCTTCATTATTCAGAAAAATCTGGGATGCTTCGGCGACGGCGGCATGGTCTTCACCAACCGCAAAGAGCTGGACGAGAAGATTCGCAAACTCCGCAACCACGGTTCCGCAGCTCGCGATCATCACAGCTTCGGTTTCAACAGCCGTTTGGACGATATTCAGGCGGGCGTACTGAGCGCGAAGATGAAACATATCACCGAGTGGACCGATCAGCGTATTGGCTGGGCAAAACGCTACGACGAAGGCCTGAAAGACACCAAGGCAATCGACCTGCCGTACTGCACACCGGGATACCGCCACGTCTACCATCTCTACGTGATAGAGACCAAAGACCCCGCCAAGCGCAGTGAAATGCTTGCGTTCCTGAAGGCGAACGGTGTCGATGCGAAGACCCATTACTCGATAGCCATTCACCAGCAGGACGGTTACCCGTGGGGCAAGGAATGCGAAATATGCGGCAGTCTTGAGAACGCGGAGAAGAACGCGGCCAGCTGCATAAGTCTGCCTATGTTCCCTGAACTGACCGCTGACGAAGTCGATTTCGTCATCGAGAAAGTGAAGGAATGGGACGCAGCGAACGCATAGTATTGAAGAGATATCAGCCCGGAGAGCAATCTCCGGGCTTTTTTTGAAAGGGCATGACAAATGGGCAAATATAAAGTTATGGTTGTGGGTATGGGCAAGCGCGGAAAACATCACGCCGCCGCTTTCCATGAGAACGAAAATTTTGAGGTTGCAGGCATCTGCGACATAGACGAAGAACGCCTTGCGACGGCGGCTGAAATTCTAGGGAACCCCAAAACATCTACCGATGCCGCCACGCTGACGGCGGAGATAAAACCCGATGTATTCTGTTTCTGCACCATGCCGCATCTTCGCGAACCCTTCATCCGCATGGCCATTGAGAACGGTGTTAAACTGGTCGCCTTTGAAAAACCAGTCGCCGATTCGAGCAATACCGCCGCAAAGCTTAAGAGTTTGATTGATGAGAGCGGCATCAAGGCTGTAGTCAGCCATCAGCACCGCTACGGTCCGCACTATACAAAAGTGAAAGAGATCGCCACCAGTGGTGCACTTGGGAACATTCACACAATCTACGCATCGGCAACTGGATGGATGATGCACATGATGACACACATGATCGACTATATGCGCTGGTACAACGGCGAGGCAAAAGCGGAATGGGCGATGGCTCAGGCGGCAGGACGTGGCAAACTCAACGACAACCACCCCTCCCCCGACTACATCGGCGGATTTGTGCAGTTCGCCAATGGCGTACGCGGGATCATTGAGGTGGGCGCAGGCGCGCCGGACATCCCCGAAGTCGGCAAATGGTGGGGGCGCAATCGCATTCGCGTGGAAGGCGACAAAGGTTTCGCGGAAGTTCTGACGAACGGAGGCTGGCGTAGCGTGACAGAAGATGGAGCAAGCTCTGGTGAGGGAGTGATGGACTACGAGCACGACATGAAGCCGTATATCCAGGAGATAGCCGACTGGCTCAGCGACGAGTCGCAGGTGCATCAATGCAACTTTGAAAACGCCTACGAGGGGTTTGAGATTATGATGGCCATGTGTCAGTCGGTTGTCAACGGCGCGCAGGTCGCATTGCCTCTGGAAAATTACACCAACGAAATTGATGATCTGAAAGCGACTCTGACGGATAAGAAAGTCATGTTTGCTTCCCCCGAACACAAAGCTGAATACCCGGAGAGTTAAGTGGAAGTTATAGTTCAAACAAATGATAAAAAAGTGGCGCGGCTGACCGCCCTTGTTATGGCGGACGGCCTGCGGGAAAAACCCAATCTGGTACTCGGTCTGGCGACAGGACGTACAATGGAGAGTGTGTATGCGGAGCTTGTCCGCATACACAAAGAGACAGAACTCGATTTTTCGGCATGCACCACTTTTAATCTCGATGAGTATGTAGGGCTGGTTGAGTCCGACCCCAACTCTTATCGTAGCTATATGAACAAGCATCTCTTTGAGCATATCAACATCGATATAGCAAACACCCATCTCCCCGACGGAATGGCGGAAGACTATCGAGCCGAAGCGCAAAACTATGAAGATCTCATAGCCGAGGCAGGTGGAATTGATCTACAGATGCTGGGTATTGGTCGCTCCGGACACATTGGCTTCAATGAACCGCTCTCCGCCCTGTTCTCCCGTACCCGCGAGAAAGCACTAACCCGCTCCACAATTGAGCAGAACTCACCCCTTTTCGACAGCCCGGAACAGATGCCAACCCATGCTTTTACCATGGGAATTGGCACAATCCTTGACGCAAACCGAATTATGCTGATTGCGACAGGACATGAAAAGGCACGGATTATCGCAAAGGCGGTCGAAGGACCCGTTACGGCAATGATTTCAGCCACCGCGCTTCAGCTTCACCCTGCCACGACGGTGATTCTGGACGAGGCGGCCGCGTCGGGACTTGAGGGTGTCGATTATTACCGTTGGTTCTTTAGAAAAGAACCGGAGTGGCAAAAATATCGAAAGGAGATTCAGTGAAAATTGAAGAATTGAAAAAAATGGCCGCCAACTTCCCTGTTCTCGGCGATTTCACCGATGCCGCCCCATACGGTAGCGGGCATATCAACGACACATACGCCGTCATATACAGTCAAAGCGGAAAACCTGTGCGTTATATTCTGCAACGTATCAACAAAAATGTGTTCAAGAATCCCGTCCTTGTGCAATCAAACATTGAACTGGTGACATCCCATCTGACCGCAAAGCTTAAAGATCATCCTGACGCTTCGCGCCGCACCCTCACCCTGATTCCCACTGCGGATGGACAATCTTTTCATCTGGACTCCGAGGGCGAATACTGGCGCATGTATCTCTTTATCGAGGAATGCACAACCTACGATCAGATCGAAAGCTCTGATCAAGCCTATCAGGCGGCGCGTGCTTTCGGACATTTCGTCTCTCTGCTCAGCGATTTACCCAAACGGCTTGAGGTCACTATCCCCGACTTCCACAACACCCCCGCACGCTTCCAGGTGCTCCAAAACGCCATTCAGGAAGACATTGTCAACCGCGCCGTCGATGTGAAGGAGGAGATTGATTACGCCCGCGCTCAGGAGCCAATGGTTGGATGCCTCATTAATCTCACCGAACAGGGTCTAATTCCTGAACGCGTCACCCACAACGACACCAAGCTCAACAATGTTATGCTCGACAATCTCACCGGCAAGGGTATCTGCGTGATTGATCTGGACACATGCATGCCTGGTCTCTCGCTATACGACTTCGGCGACATGGTGCGCACAGCCGCGCGTCCCACCGCTGAAGACGAACAGGATCTCAGCAAGGTTGTCGTCGATATAGGCATGTTTGAGGCTCTCGCCCGAGGTTATATCGAAACACTTGGCGGAGTGATGACTGACGATGAACGTGCCCAGCTGGCGTTTTCCGCGCAACTCATAACCTTCGAAACAGGAATCCGCTTCTTGACTGATTATCTGCAAGGTGATATTTATTTCAAAACACATCGGGAAGGTCAGAATATTGATCGTTGTCGAACGCAGTTTAAGATGGCACGGGAGTTTGAAAAAAATATGGAGCGTATGACAGAATACGTCGATAGTTTATAACGTAAAAATTAGTATACTCGAACATTAACGAGGAGAGAATAGATTATGGATATGACATTAATAGATATAGTGATTATAGTTGCTTTCCTGCTTACGGTCATTGTGATTGGTTCGGCAGCCGCGAAGCGGGCGGGGAAAAGTTCAACAGACTTTTTCCTGTCAGGGCGAACAATGCCGTGGTGGTTGCTTGGCGTATCCATGGTTGCTTGCACATTCTCATGCGACACGCCGAATCTTGTTACCGATATCGTTCGTGACAAGGGTGTGTCGGGAAACTGGGTGTGGTGGGCCTTTTTGTTGACGGGAATGCTCACTGTTTTCGTGTATGCCAAGCTATGGCGTCGTTCCGCACTGGATACGGATTTAGGCTTTTATGAGATACGCTATGGCGGGAAAGAGGCGGCATTTCTACGTGGCTTCCGAGCACTCTATCTGGGTATCTTCTTCAACATAATGATCATGGCCACCGTCTCACTTGCCGCCATCAAGATTGGACAGGTCATGTTTGGGCTCACCCCAATCGTTTCACTGTTGTGTGCATCCGTTGGCGTTGGTATATACGCCACTCTCGGCGGATTGACAGGCTCCATCTGGGCAGATTTCTTTCAATACTCCATCGCCATGGTCGGGGCGATCGCCGCTGCTGTTGTCGTCGTCAAAAGCGAAGCTTTCGGCGTGGGCGGCATGCATGAGCTGATCACACATCCAGAAGTTAAGGATAAAATCAGCCTGCTTCCGTTTTTCGAAAATAAAACAAACATAATCATGACAATATTTGTCCTCCCGATAGCCGTTCAGTGGTGGAGTGTCTGGTATCCCGGTGCGGAGCCCGGTGGCGGCGGATATATTGCCCAGCGCATGCTTTCAGCCAAAAATGAGAAAAATGCCATTGGCGCGACACTCTTCTTTAACTTCATGCACTACGCCGTACGCCCCTGGCCGTGGATCATCGTGGCACTGGCATCACTGATAGTTTTCCCGTTTGACACAGCCGATGTGCGGGAAAAGGCAACACTGGCTCTCAAGGAACCTGCCATGGTCGAACTCGTTAAACAATACGATGGAAATCCAGCCGCCCTCACCGCAGAACAGACATCGCGAGTCCGTATGCTCAAGGCTCAGTCCGATGGTCTCGGCAGCCTGCGCGAAGCATTCCCTAACGTGAACGACAAGTTCCTTAAGAATGACATAGCCTACCCCGCAATGATATCAAAGATGCCGAAAGGTCTGCTTGGTCTGATTGTGGCTTCACTGATTGCCGCGTATATGTCAACTATTGCAACACATCTCAATTGGGGTTCATCTTACTTTGTGAATGACTTCTACAAGCGTTTTGTCAATCCCGACGCATCCGAAAAGAAACTCGTCGCCATTGGCAGAATGTCCATGGTTGGGCTGTTGGTGTTCTCATGCCTGGTGGCACTCTGGATGACCAGCGCAAAGAACTCTTTCGATCTTCTGCTCCAAATCGGCGCGGGCACAGGTTTGATCTATATCCTGCGCTGGTTCTGGTGGCGTATCAACGCCCACAGCGAAATCTCCGCCATGTTGGTGTCATTCCTGGTGGCGTGTTTCTTCCAGTGGGGTGCCCCTGCAATAGGTCTTGAAGCTGCAATGAAAAATACAGGTCTTCTTAACTTCATGGATTACAGTGGATGGAAGCTGGTGCTGGGAATTCTTCTGACCACTATCGTGTGGATAACTGTAACGCTTATGACCAGACCCGAAAAAAAGGAAATCCTGCGTGCGTTCTACCGCAAGGTGCAGCCCGGCGGACCTGGTTGGAAAAGGGTTATCGCTGAAGCAAAATCTGACGGAGAAGAGATTGTCACCGAAGAGGGATGGGATGTGCCAGCCGGTATCATCTGTATGATGCTCGGTTGTGTGGCTGTCTGGGGTGCACTTTTCGCCACAGGAAACATCCTGTACGGGAATATCCTCTCAGGCTCAATTATGGCCGCCGTCGCGATAATCTCCGTTGTCGCACTCATGAAAATGGTTGGCAAACTACGCATGAACTAACGCGAATGCGCATACAAAGCAGAAACGCCCCGCAATTGCGGGGCGTTTTTTTTTAAACAATAAAACTGTCTCTCAGTATTATAGATAGTCGTTGATGATTGGATATGCTTCCCCTGCACCCTCGTCACACCATCTACCGCCGCCCTCAATCCTCTTTTTCTAACAGCTCTCTCTCCAGCTGTGTTTTCAGTTCAGGAACGGACTGCTGCGCCTGATCCAACACGGATTCAATCTTGTCAAATTCCAGCACACGAACATCCGATATTGAAAATTTAAAATAGATTGAAGCGGCGTTTTCCCGTATCTTGCCCTCCATAACCTTGTCGACCAGCATATCGTACACGCCAAGAGCAGAATCCAGCATATTGGGCACTTTGTGCCTGCCAGCAGTCCGCGTAGGCGATACATCAATTGCCACAGTGCAATCACATTTATCAATCAAAAGATCATACGGAACGTTGTTCACTACACCCCCGTCAACCAGAACCCGATCGTCAACAACAATCGGCGTGAACACTCCAGGAATCGCCATAGTCGCCCGCAATGCGGGGAGTAGCTCGCCAGAACTAAAAACCACCTCCTCGCCGCTCCAAAAATTGGTTGCGACAATGTAAAACGGTATACTCAGTTCTTCAAATGTCGTGGCGTTTATTCCCTCGATCAGATACTTTATCAATCCTTCAGCACCCAGGAATCCGCCGCGACTCATCTCCACACTCACAAACTTCAACCATTTGAAAAGGTTCGGAGTCTTGTTCAGCACATCCTTAAAGTTGTCGTTTCTGGTGACAATGTGGTTGTTAATGCCGCGCCGAATCTCTTCTCCAGACTGTCCCGAAGCATACATGGCGCCAATAATGGCACCCATGCTCGTGCCGGAGACAACCACCGGACTCACACCAAATGCGTCAATCGTCTCTAACGCCGCCACATGCGCCAGTCCGCGCACACCGCCGCCCCCCAATGCAACTCCTACACTCTTCATCACAACTCTTTCATGACATGTTTCTCCATATTGCGACTATAATATCAGTAATTCAATATTTGTCAACCAAGACCAATGTTCATGCCCCTTTTACAGAGAAAGTTATCTCTTTCCCGACCTCTTTATGATAGGTGTCATGCAGATTTTCCAAAGATTTAATAATATTAATTAACGGAGAAAATTGATGCAAATAGAGCGATTGATTGTTGGCGCGTTTAAAGTGAACTGCTACATACTCACACACGAAAACGGTAAAGCATTGCTAATTGATCCCGGCGACGATGCCGAGGTCATTCTAGATTTACTGAATCGGCGCAGACTAACCGTATCCGCTTATCTGCTGACCCATGGACACATGGACCATATCTCCGCGCTTGCGACCCTCTACAGTGCAATGCCCGCACCAATACGAATGCACAGCAAAGATGCCACATGGACCTTTTCAGCCACCAATCAGTTGCTTCCTCACTATGCTGTTCCCGTCAAACCCGACCGCGAAATTGACCACATACAGGATAACAACACTCTGCCGGAAGAGACTGGATTTAAGATTATTCACACGCCTGGTCACACGCCCGGCAGCATCTGCTTATATCACGCCGGCGAGGGAGTGCTCTTCAGCGGGGACACGCTCTTCAGGGAGTCTGTGGGGCGCACGGACTATCCTGGCGGCAACTCGCGCCAGCTCAGCAAATCACTAAAAAGATTGCAATCGCTTCCCTCAAA
The DNA here is from genome assembly GCA_964440175.1 of uncultured Verrucomicrobiota bacterium. GTDB lineage: Bacteria > Verrucomicrobiota > Kiritimatiellia > CAYTQP01 > CAYTQP01 > CAYTQP01. The sequence continues at coordinate 2,084 of CAYTQP010000083.1, read as the reverse complement.
CACACAGGTTCACCCTGGACACGGTCCCGCAACAAGTATAGCGCACGAGTGCGAATACAACTATTTTATGTCGTGAGTTTTATATTCTTGCGCTGAAATGCAGGGGTGTCGAGGTCTTCACCTTCAAAATAGGTGGGTTCAATACCGTTAAAACATCCCCTGCCCTTTGGTTGCAGGGTAAGTTCAGACTGCTTTGGGGTCTTCGTTTTTCCTTGAGACTCATTCTGATGAGGCTTCTTTTCGCTTTTTGTGTCTTCATCGACTACGGTTTCGAATGGAGGTTCTTCCCACTTCTCACTGGCAAACAAGGCTATTCCAATACGCTTATGCCAGTTTGGACGCAGAACCGCGCCCATGTGCAGATGAACATCCGAACGCGCCATTTCGGGAATTGTCTCCATAATTTTCCGTACTTCCATCACGGTCATATCGGTTCCGCCAAGAATTCCAATGATCAATCCTGATGCCTTTTTTATTATATTCTCTTTCCCCAAAACAGGATTTGAGATTACTGCATTAATGGCATCTTCAATCCTGTTCTCTCCTTCACCCTCACCATAACCCATTACGCAAATTCCATTACTGTGATCTATCAGCGCGGCGAAATCGCTAAAACGTACGTTGGTAACCACACCGGGACAAGCAAGCAGATCGACGGTCGCCAGCAGATTGCGAAGAAGCGCAACGTTTAGCCTTTCAAAAGCATCCTGCACCGTAATATCATCGTTCGCCCAGTTACAAATTGTCTGATTCGACAGCCGTATAACCGCATCCGATGCATCGCGCAACTCTTTCAGCCCCACCTCCGCCTGACGACGTTTATCCCGTCCCTCAAAGAAGAATGGCTGAATAGCAAAGCATAACACTGTCGCACCGTATTCACGGGCTAACGAAGCCACTGGCGGCGCCGCTCCGGTTCCTGTGCCTCCGCCCAAACCTGTCACCAGAAAGAGAATATCAATGTCACTAAAATACTCTCCGAGTTTCTCGCGATCAGCCTCAACCGACTGACGACCCAAATCAAGGTTTCCGCCGGTGCTTCCGCCATGCAAAATCGAGGAACCCAGCAATATTTTGTTTTCCGCGCCGCAACTGTTCAACATCTGCGCATCGGTATGAACAGCAAGGTGCGGAGGTAAAGGCTCTTCCTGCTGGATGCAGGTGTCGAGGAATTTACATCCGGCACTCCCTAGCCCCAGGATTAAAACATTCATCTGCCCACTCATGCTTCAGCCCCTCCTAAAAGGCGTTTCAAAAACCCGCTGATAGTCTGTACCCCTTTTCGTTTTTCCGCCATCAGTCCATAACGCAACATCCCCGTTATCGCTGCATACCGGGAGTTCTCCGCAAGCAGTTCCAGTCCTGAAATATTGCGTGGTCTTCCGATCGAGACGGGCATATTGAATACCATCTCTGCGAGTTTATCCACATCTGTCATTTCAGCCCCTCCACCAGTCAGCACTACCCCGCCACCGAGTTGAGGCAAAACACCCTCTTTATCACACAAATACTTTACGGCGTTGAAGGTCTCCTCCATTCGCGCATTGATGATGGTGTTCAGATTCAAAAGCTTCACAGTGCGACCGGATAAACCTCCTTCAGCCGGAAGCGACACGCTCTTTCCTCGTACTGAATGGTTCGCAATCGCGCAACCGTAGTCAATTTTCAAGCGCTCGGACTGACTGGTCGGCAGTTTTAAACCAATGGCAATATCATTTGTAACATGCTCCCCCCCCACTCCCAGGGTATGCGCAAATGCCAGATAACGGGGTCCGTACAATAGAATATCCGTGGTTCCCCCACCTATATCGATCAGTAACACTCCGCTCTCTTTCTGCTGAGGTGTCAATACAGCCAGTCCAGAACATAAACCGCTGAACGCTACATCCTCAACATCAATCGGCACACTCGATACAACCTTAATATTGTTGCGTATTCGATTCGCCGCTCCGTGAACAACAGTAACCTGAAGACCGAGGTGCGAACCTTCCATCCCTTCAGGATTAACAACACCGTTTTGATCATCCACAGTGTAGCGCTGATTTACTGTATGAATCACATCTCTGCTCTCATCTAGATTTGTC
>CAYTQP010000082.1:0-11311 GCA_964440175.1 uncultured Verrucomicrobiota bacterium | reverse complement strand
ACGATGGGCATATACATGCCGTCTGTCATCAGCAGAAGAGCGTCATCTTCATCGAGTTCGAGCGATATCGTCTGGCGGGCAATCTCTTGAGCGAAGTTTTCATCGTTGGAGATACCCATATAAAGTTTCAGTTGGCGGCTCAATTCGAGCAGTTCGTTTTTCATTAGCTCAAAGCTCTCTTGATCCTCGTTCTCTTCGACCTCCATGAGTTTGCTTGTGAGTGTGTTGTTGTCGCGTGTGAGGGCTTTTACCCGGCATCCCTGTTTCCCTGAATCTTCGTCGAGCTCCCAACTGAAGTGATAGGCGCGGCAGTCACCCATCCAGTGTATCCGCACGCTGTTGTTGATTCGCACAATAAAGAGAACGCAGAATCCGAAGATATGCTCCTTTTCCCCTATCTCCCGCACAAGCGCGTTTACCTTTGTCAGCTCTTCGCAGAAACGGCTATCCAGAGAGTTCAGGTCGGTTATGTTTTTCTCCGAGACCACATCCGCGATAACGCGGTTGATCATTTTGACGGCTTTGGTGACGTGGCGGCGCGGTGGTTTTCCGATGGTATCGATCACACCGCTGATAGCGAAAGTTTTGCCGTCCTGCTCACGCATTTCGTGTATGCAGAAGTCGGAACTGCGGCGTGGATAGGTGAATGATCTAATCTCTATCTTTTTCATTGAATATTGACACTTTCATTTCAAATTGCTAAGAGCAGTACAGTTTTTAAGGTTAAATCCGAGGATATTATATTATGAACGAATTACTTCAAGAAAAAACTGCAATCGTTACGGGGGCGGCCCAGGGTCTTGGCGCGGCCATCTGCCTGCGGCTTGCTCGTGAGGGCTGTGATCTTGCCATTGGCGACATAAATCTGGACGGGGCACATGCCACTGCCGAGAAGGTGCGATCTGAGACTGGTCGTCGCGCCCTGGCAATGAAGGTGGACGTGACCGATGACGCGCAGGTGGGAGCACTGTTTGACGCGGCGGTGGAGACTTACGGCAAGCTGGATATTGTTGTCTCCAATGCCGCCGTTCTCATAGCGGAACCAATAGATACCGGCGATCCCGAAAAGTGGCGAACGGTTATGAATATCAATCTATTTGGTTATTACCTGACTACCAGGCACGCGGCACGCATGATGAAGCCCCGGCGCAGTGGTTCGATCATCCAGATAAACTCGAAGTCTGGCAAGAAGGGCAGTGCTAAAAACTCCGCTTACGCCGCCAGTAAGTTCGGGGGCATTGGTCACACCCAGAGTGTGGCTCTTGAACTTGCCGAATATGGTATCCGTTGCAACTCCATACTCCCCGGGAACCTGCTCGATTCTCCGCTCTGGACAGATTCGCTCTTCAAGCAGTACGCCAAAAATCAGGGGATAACAGAAGCGGAGGTGCGTCAAAAATATATAGATCAAGTGCCTATGAAGCGTGGATGTGTCTATGACGATGTCACCAATGTTGTTGTCTTCCTCGCCTCGGATATGGCTGCCTATATGACAGGGCAGGCGATCAACGTTACTGGCGGACAGGAGATGCGATAAGACGAATTCGGGGCGTTTCCGCTTCAGTCGTTGCTTGTCATGGTTTTGTAAATCGTTGAATAACGGGGATCCTGTTTTATTTTAATGTGGGTCTCTTCGTTGCCATCCATGAGCGTTTTGAGTTGCCGAGGTGCGTTGGTGGCGAGTCGCTTGAGGATTGCGAAACATTCGTCCATCCGGTCACATTGCGTCAGCGCGCAGGCGGTGGCGAAGAGGGTTCCTATGTTTGGTCGTCCCAGACTGTTTGATTTTTCGAAGGCTTCAATGGCGGCGGAATAGTCTTTTATATCGAACAGGATGTAGCCGAGATTGTACCATGCAACTGGGTTTTCGGGATAGTTTGAGGTTGTCTTGCGAATGGTTTCCAGTGCTTTTTCGGTGTCGCCAGTCCGCAGTTCGCAAAGAGACATGTCCATGCGCACGCCCAGAGTGTTCAGTCCCTCCTTTTTGCATAATTCAAGCATTTTTCGTGCATTTTCCCAGTCCTCGTTGATGAAGGCATCGTGCGTGGTGAAGAGCAGTTGGGTGCAGGAATCAAGATCCTTTGCTGTTTTAAGAGTGAGAATGATTTGGCAGAGATGATTGAAAGCGTCCGGGGTGATGGTCTTTTCCAGTGCCTGGCGATCACCTTTCAGCCACTTTGCGACTCTGCACATGTCCGTCACAGAGAGTTTGTCCCAGTAGGCACGCAGTTCGTTCTCTGTGCTCAGGCATTTGTCTTCGGGTGTGCCACCTCGTGCGGTTGCGGCAAGAAGAGTGGAGAGGGCGTAATTGACAGCGAAATCTTTTGGAGCCATATCTTTTGCCGCAGCAAGAACATAGCGGGCTTTACTGAAGTCGTTCATGCGAATCAACACCTGCGCGTAGCCGGCGAGCAGGGGGATATCGGTGGGGTGGAGGCGGATGACTTTGTCAAAATAGGGGGCGGACTGATCGTAGCGTCCCGCCAGTGCCGAGCAAATGGCGAGCTTTCTTATAAGTGAGAATTCTTTGTGGCTTATATCGAGAGCCATCTTATAGGCGCTTATGGCTGGCAACCAATGTCCCCGCAGCATACTCTCATCCCCGCGCTCCACCAACGACTTGTAGTTGTCAGTATCGCTCGTGCTTTCGATATGTTTGTCTGTTAGAAGGTCTTGCGCATCCACTGTTGATTTGATCTGACGGATTGTGTCGGGGCACAACGATAAAGAGGGCAGTTGGTTGTGATCCGATGTTTCGCGTTGCTTTTGGTTGCCCGAAAGCTGAAGATTTTGTGCCGTGGAACTCGCGATGCCACTTAAAAGGAGAAGGATGGCCAGCGCAAAAGGCAGGGAGGTTGCTCTCCCGTTTTTTTTGAGATGTCTATTATGTTTGCTCTTATTCATTTAGTACTGCTATCCTGTGTCTGAAAAAATATAAATTTAAGACCCGTGTGTTCGATTTGGCATTATGCCGCAGATTTACTGAGAATTGCAAAACATTTTAATCATGAAGATAGAGAATTACAGAGTTGGTAAAAAAGAGAATGGGAAGTTGCTGGGCATATTTTTGTCGGAGCGTTTGCGTTGTTCGAAGCGGAGAGCGAAAGCTCTGCTTGATCGCAGGAGCGTTTATGTGAACCGCCGCCGAATCTGGATGGCTAAACACAGGTTGACTGCCGGAGATGATGTGGAGGTGCAGGTCGATCACCAGAACAGGAATGAAGATGGGATTAAGGTGTTGTGGCGTGATGACGACTTGCTGGTGGTGAACAAGCCGGCGGGGCTATTGACGCAAGGGACGCATGGAGTGGAGTCCCGTTTGCGTGCGCAGCTGGATGCGCCCTCACTCATGGCGGTTCACCGTCTGGATCGAAACAGCTCGGGTTGTCTTCTGTTTGCGATGACTCCGAAGACGCGAGATGGGTTGGTTGAGCTGTTTCGGCAACGTGTGGTGCGAAAAGAGTATCTGGCAATTGTTTGCGGTCATTGTGTGCGCAGGAAGCGGGAGATACGAAAGAGCGTGGACGGAAAGTCGGCGGTCACCCGCGTGCAGGTTTTAGATTCTCAAAAAGAAGCAAGTCTATTGAGTTGCTGGATTGAGACCGGGCGGACGCATCAGATACGAAGGCATTTGGCATCTGCCGGGAATCCGGTGGCGGGCGACAAAAAGTATGGGAAGAAGCTGGTGGAGGAATCTGCGTTTCGCAATATTCCGCGACAGATGCTACATGCGTGGAAGTTGGAGTTCAGGCATCCATCAACGGGGAAACTTGTCAACTGCACCGCGCCACCACCCTCGGATTTCACGGAGACTATGCGCAAGTTCTCCATCGTTTTGAGGCGGTCTGACTGAGTCGTGCCGTCAGCACTATATGACGCAATCTTCGCACTCTCGCCACGAAATTTATAAATGGTTCGAGTTAAGATGAGTGCATATCAATAGTGAAAACTACTCTTACCTGTAAATTCGCGTAGTAGTGAGGTTGGAGGAACCATGCTTGCGCGGATATTGAGGAAGTTGGACGAGAACTCCATCAGTCGCCGTGCGGTGGGATAGACCTCGTGATACGGTTTTATCTCCAGCAGCAACGGTTCAAGAAACATCTTAAGAACCGGAATCTCGTAGTCGAGGGCGGAGTTGAATGTGAAATCAGCCTCTTTCTGATACGGGAATATCCATTTCTTTTCACCGCGCCGAACACTGGGCCACATCCGCAGGGTGTCTATTGCGTGGTTGCCCCGGAATTTATGATCGCGGACAATGCGACGCATAAGTCGGTTGTCGGTGGTTGAGAGGCGGTTATGATAGTCCAGACTCAGCTGGGTGAGGGCACTGATATATATTTTAAAGATATGCTCCGATGGGAGAACATCCCAGATGCGCGGATTCAGACCGTGTATCCCTTCGATAATGACAATCTGATGTTTTCCGATTTGAAAAGATTCATCCCGGAACTTACGGATACCGAGTGTGAAGTCGAAGCGAGGCAATGTGACCTGTTCCCCCCGGTCGAGCTTACCGAGATGTTCATGTAAAAAAGGAATATCGACCGTCTCAATGTCCTCAAAATCGAGGTTTCCGTTCTCGTCACGCGGTGTTTTGTCGCGCTCGACAAAGAAGTCGTCAATTGACAGCAGATAGGAGTCTAGTCCATTCACCTTCAACTGCACAGCGAGGCGTTTGGCGAATGTGGTTTTGCCAGAGGATGAGGGGCCGGCCATAAAAATCCATTTTATATCGTCTTTGCGGGCAGTGATGCGGTCTGCGAGTTGTCCGATTTTCTTTTCGTGCAACGCCTCCGCGATGCGGATAAAATTGGCGACATTCCCGTCGGCAATAACCTCGTTCAGGTCTCCTGCGGTGCGGACACCAAGGATACGACCCCACTTTTTATACTCCTGAAAGATATTAAAAAGATTTGGCTGATGCTGAAATTCGGCTATCTCCGGCGCGTTCTCCTGTGACGCGAACTGGATTATGAGTCCGCATTCATGCGGAATGCACTTAAACGGGGCAATCATTCCCGTGTGCGGTGCCAGTACCCCGTGAGACAAGTCGGAGAACTCCGCGCAGCTGTTTATATTTATATAGGCTGGATTACGAAAGCGCAGAAGCTTATATTTATCCTTTTGATGCTGTTTCTCGAAGTCCAGCATAGCTTGTTCAAACGGAATTTTAACGGGCTGAATAGGCAGTTTTTTCTCCGCCAGTTCTCGCATACAGTCCTCAATTCTGCCGATTTCACTGCTTGTCAGGCAGGTCTCATCATTGCCGAAGCGGCAGAAGAACCCGGTTCCAAGCGAGTGCTCCACGGAGAAAAACATCTTTCCGTCGTAGAGTTTCTCTATAGCCATGCTGAGGAGGAAGGTTGCCGATGAGCGATATATGCGCCAGCCCTGCGCGTCGGTCATATCCAGAAAACGCACTTTCGCGTCGGATTCCAGTTGTGTGGATAGATGTGAAACTTCGTTGTTGATCAGAGCGCCGATATAGTAAAGTCCGCGTGCCGATTTTTCTGATGGCAACAGGTCGCTCACGGCGGTGTTCAGTTTGGTTTGCAGAACGCTGCCGTCTTCCATTGTTATATTGATTGTCTCTCTCATTATAATCCTCAATGTTGCGAATTTGATACGTCATATTTACGGGGAGATGGTAACGAAATAGCTGCGGAAAGTAAAACAATCAATTGTTGAAAATAGATGTTGACGATTGTTTTTTATTTGAAAGCGGGTATTTTGTGGTCAAAGTAAACGGTTGGTGTTCATAAAATCGAATCAATTGCAATGGGTGTATAATGAAAAAATTGCAGGTTTTATTGGTGGTGGTTGTGTTGATGGGGAATGTCATGGCGCACGCTAAGGAGTCTAGCGGATGGAACTGGAATGTTGTCCCGTATGCGTGGATGTCCGGGATGAAAGGCGATATTGCTGTCAAGGGAGTTGCCGCGCCTGTGGATCAGAGTTTTTCCGACATATTGAAAAACCTTGAGATAGCGGGAATGCTGGCGTTGGACGGGAACAATGGAACATGGGGAACGTTTGCAGATCTCTTTTATGTGAATTTAAGTGACAGCGCGGACACATCGGCAGGGAAGGTGAAGGCGGATATGGATGAGTGGATAATCAGTATTGCGCCCTATTATCGCGTTGTATCAAACGATAAAATGACAATTGATGTTGGTGCGGGGGGACGTTATATTGATATGCGCATCGATATTTCCGCTCCGCCCGGGAGCCGGTCCGGTTCGCAGAGCTGGCTTGATCCTATCGTTACCGCCCGGCTACGGTTGCCGCTTGCCGACAAGTTCTCGCTAAATATGAGTGGTGATATCGGGGGATTCGGGGTGGAGTCGGATCTGACCTGGCAGCTTGCGACCAGTGTGAACTATTTAATCAATGATACTGTGGATTTTCTGTTCGGATATCGCCATCTGGATCTCGATTATCAAAATGGTGATTTCCTGTACGATGCCGCCACAAGCGGTTTTGCGTTGGGTGTGCGCATATCTTTTTGAGAAAACAAACGTGCGCCTTCTCTTTGGATTCATTAACTCTGAGCGGAGAACGCTCAACTGGGGCAACGTCGACCCTGTAACTGTCACGGTTAACGTTCTTGACGACATTAGGGGCTGGTCGGCGGGAACAAATAATTACGGTTGGGGATTCATAAATACCCACGCCTATAACGGGCTTCAGATAACTGCCACAAAGAACACCACGGGAACGTCCGGCTGGCATACACCAACACTCACGGTTGATTACACGGTGATTCCCGAATCGACCACCACCGCGCTGATAGCCATGACCGCTCTAAGCATGCTGATCAGGTGGCGGATTGTTATGTGAGTTTTGGTGTCGCTGACACGGTGGACATCTGCCTCGATGCCATCTCCCTTTCATTTTTGTCACGCTTCTTGAGCCTGTGGCGGAAACATATTGATTTGAGATGCGGAAACCTGTAGACGGTAGGGCTAATTTAATCTCAAACAATCATGGAGAAGAGAATGGCTGGAATTTTCAAGGCGTATGATATTCGGGGAGTTGTCGGGAAGGATTTAACAGAGGAGATCGCGTATAAAATCGGACGTGCTTACGCGACATTTCTGGGATGCAAAAAAGTGGTGGTTGGTCGCGATATGCGTCCGCATTCACGCCCGATGTTCGACGCGCTTTCGAAGGGGTTGCTGGAGCAGGGCGTGAATGTTGTCGATATCGGGGTGGTCAGCACACCGATTTCATATTACGCGAACGGCAAGCTCGGCGTTGACGGAAGTGTTATCATCACAGCGTCGCACAATCCCGGCGAATGGAACGGGTTCAAGCTTTGCAGTGAGCAGGCGATCCCCATAAGTGGTGCAACTGGCATTATGGATATCGAGCGCATTGTGAACGAAGAGGCGTTTGCGCCTGAATCGGAGACGCTGGGTACTCTTTCTGAGTACGACATAATCCCGGAGTATGTGGAGCATATTCGCGCACATGTAGAAATCCAGACACCGCTGAAGGTCTGCATTGACTACGCCAACGGCATGGGGATTGTGGAGGGCAGGGTTTTTGATGGTCTTTTAGATATTGACCCGATATTTGATGTTCTCGATGGATCATTCCCCAACCACGAGGCAAATCCGCTCAAGATTGACACCTATGCCGCTATCCAGAAGAAGATGCGTGACGGGTGCTACGATTTTGGTGTCGCGTTCGATGGTGATGCCGACCGCGCCGGGTTCCTCGATGAAAAAGGCGATATAATTGCGATGGACAGTATAACGGCACTGATTGCCGCAAGTATTTTAAAGAAGACCGGTTCCGGCAATATCTTCTACGACTTGCGCAGCAGCAGGGCGGTCAAGGAGGTGATAGAAGAGAACGGCGGCACTCCGATGATGTCGCGGGTTGGGCACGCCTTCATTAAAAAACAGATGCGGGATGCCGACGCGATCTTTGCCGGCGAGCTTTCCGGGCATTACTATTTCCGTGATAACTACTACACCGAAAGCTCCTCGATGGCAGTTCTTCTGGTGGCAGCTCTTATCGTCAAGTCGGGCAAACCCCTCTCGGCACTGGTTGCTCCGGTTGTGCGTTATCACGCCAGTGGCGAAATAAATTCAACAGTGGAGAGTACGGAGGCGGCACTCGTCCGCGTCAAATCCGAATACTCCGGCAGAGGAGAGTTGTTCGAACTCGATGGCGTAAGTTTTGAGTTTGGCGATTGGCGCTTCAATGTGCGTGGCTCTAACACAGAGCCGTTGATTCGCCTCAATCTCGAAGCCGACACGGAGGAGAAGATGGTGTCATATCGTGACGAACTGCTTGCGTTGATCCGGGGAAACCCGTCACTGGATGATTGAATAAACGGCAGATTATTGTGTCGATTTAAATGTATATCACGCCGGTTCGCAGGCTCTCCCGCTGTTTTTCATCGAGTTTAAATGGTGCATATAGTGTAGTCTCATTTTATGAGATGGTTTTGAGTTCAGCGGGGGTCATGAAGTTAACGGGTTTGTCCCGTTGGCGAACAAGATCGGGATGAATGTGGGCGAATTTCAGAAGGTGTGTCCTTGCAAATCTATTAAGACAAGAAACGCGAAGTTCTTTATTTGAATCTCGTTGGCAAGAGGGTACTATCCGGGTCTTTGTAGTCAGTGAAAATGACGGGGATATTATGAGATATTTGACAAAACAGTTACCTTCGGTTTTGGGGTGTATGGCTCTGCTCGGTCTGCTCTTTTGCGCATGGCGAGTTGATGCTGCTCCGCAAAGAATACGCGAATCATTCAATGAAAACTGGCGGTTTGCCAGGTTTGGGCCGATGCCCGACAAGTCGAAGAGAGAAGAGCCGCACGAGCTGGAGCTGCCGACCTATGACGACACCGCCTGGCGTGAAATCACAATTCCGCATGACTGGGGTATTGAAGGTCCTTTTAGACAGGACCTGGAGAGCAATACGGGCAAGCTTCCCTGGAAGGGGATCGGCTGGTATCGTAAGTCGTTTGTTGTGCCGGTCGGCGATGCGGGAAAACGGATTTTTCTCGATTTCGACGGAGCTATGGCCAACTCCAAAGTGTATCTGAACGGCGAATATGTCGGCGGCTGGCCGTACGGCTACAGTTCGTTTCGACTTGAGCTTACAAAATTCATTAAGTTTGGGGAAAAGAATGTCGTTGCCGTGCGGCTCGACACAGTGAAATGGGATTCGCGCTGGTATCCGGGTGCGGGCCTCTATCGCAATGTCTGGCTCGTGAAAACCGAGTCTGTTCACGTCGCACACTGGGGGACTTATATCACAACCCCGGAGGTGAGCAAAGAGCGTGCAATGGTGAAAAATGTAGTCACGCTCGACAATCAGTCACTTAAGAGTGTGACAGCGCAAGTGGTGACAAAAATATTTGAACTCTCCAAAGATGATAAGAGGGGACGGGAGGTGGCGCGGAGCGCACCTGCCAAGGTTTCTATCGAAATAGGGAAAAATGCGGATGTCACTCTGGCGGTGGCGGTTAAGAACCCTGAACTTTGGGATTTGAAAAATCCTAACCGCTACCTTGCGAGAACCCTGGTGACGGTGAACGGGAAACTGACCGATCAATACGACACTCCTTTTGGAATAAGGACTCTCAAGTTCACCGCAAATAACGGTTTTTACATTAACGGAAAGCGTGTGCAGATGTATGGGGTTTGTAACCACCACGACTTGGGACCGCTTGGCGCGGCGATCAACACCAGTGCGCTCCGGCGGCAGATCAGAATCCTCAAGGAGATGGGTTGCAATGCCATCCGCACCTCGCATAATCCGCCCGCCCCCGACCTGCTTGACCTTTGCGACAAGATGGGTGTGATGATTATGGATGAGACATTCGACTGCTGGCATAAAGGCAAACGCAGAAACGATTATGGCAAAATCTTTAAAGAATGGCATGTGCGGGATGTGGAAGCACTCGCTCTCAGAGACAGGAATCACCCGTCTGTTATCATGTGGTCAACCGGAAATGAGATACCGTACCGATCCTCAGAAGAAGGGCTGAAAATATCCAGAGAGCTGACGGATTTGTTTCATAAACTCGACCCTGTCCGACCGGTTACAAATGGGGTGGATGGACCAAACAAATATATGAAAAACGGGTTTCAGAATACCATCGATATTTTTGGATTTAACTACAAACCACGTTATTTTCATCTTTTCCATCAAGTGCCGGGAAATGAGAACAAGGCTTATTTCGGGGCGGAAACAGCCTCAACCGTTAGTTCGAGAGGAGTATACTTCTTTCCTGTAAATACCAAATACAAAGCGGACTTCCAAATGAGCAGCTACGACATTCAGTTTATGGGATGGGGGAGTACGGCGGATGCTGTGTTTTATGGCCTGGATAAAAATCCAGAATGTTTAGGTGAATTTGTCTGGACGGGATTTGACTACCTTGGCGAACCCTCTCCGTACAACAAAGATGTGACCATTCTGTCAAACTTCAGCGACCCGGTGAAAAAGGAGCAGTTACGGAAAGAGCTTGAAGAGCTCGGGAAAATTAAGGTTCCGTCTCGGAGCAGTTATTTTGGGATTATCGATTTGTGCGGACTCAAAAAGGATCGCTTCTACCTTTATCAGGCTCGCTGGCGTCCCGACCTGCCTATGGCGCATATTCTGCCACATTGGAATTGGAGGGAAAGAGCAGGGGAGATCACCCCCGTGCATGTCTATACCTCGGGTGACGAGGCGGAGCTGTTTCTCAACGGTAAATCCCTTGGACGCAAGAAAAAGGCATCAATAAAGGATAAGCCGCCCTGCAACAGCAAACGCCCGGCAAAGATTTTCGATCTCTATCGGCTGGTCTGGAACGATGTGAAATATCAGCCGGGCATCTTAAAAGTGGTGGCGTATAAAAACGGGAAAAAGTGGGCGGTCGATGAAATGAAGACGACGGGGAAACCCGCGAAACTGGCTTTGAATGCGGAGACGACGAAGATAAAAGCGGACGGAAAGGATTTGGCGTTTATAACTGTTTCTGTCGATGATGACACGGGGCTCACAGTGCCGGGGACGCATAATCGCGTCGATTTCAAAATTAAAGGACCCGGTAAAATTGTCGCAATCGGCAACGGTGATGCAACCAGTCACGAATCGTTTCAGGGGACTTCGCACAAAGTGTTTAACGGTAAAGCCGTTGTATTTTTGAAGGCTGAGGCGGCGGGGAGGATCACTATAACTGCGTCTGCTTCAGGGTTGACGAGTGCGAAACTGAATATAAAAGCGGAAAACCGTTAATCCTGGATTCGGCAGTTGATGTGAATGCAGATGTGCTATGTTTTTGCTCGCAAAGGG
>CAYTQP010000081.1:0-11762 GCA_964440175.1 uncultured Verrucomicrobiota bacterium | reverse complement strand
GTGAAAACAGGACAATCTCTCTCCGCAACGGAGCTTTCAGACAAAGAGAATCGCGCCTATTCATTTGGGTTTGACGGATTTCTGGATGGGATAAAATAACGGTAAAAACTCTGCCAAAAATCGCAAGTACGAACTAGCAAACTAACTGGTGTGCGCCCAAATAAGAACGCCTCCTTGAATATGATTGAAAAATGGGTAGATTGGACAGAATATTTGGAGTACGGTGAAGACTGAATAACCCTGATAACCCTCTTTGGATGGAAACTATGGAAAAAAGACGTAAACGTCTGTTTGTATTTATTGCAATCATCATTCTGATTGTTGCGGTATTCTCCCTGCCCTCGCTCATCTCCAGTACACGCGGCAAAGAGTTTGTCCTGCGGCAGATCAATAAACGCATTCCCGGAGAATTGACCGTCGACAACTGGACCCTGCGTTGGCTGGGAGATATAGAGATACAGAACCTCTCATTCCACGATGAAAACGGATTACAAGTTTTGAATCTACAGGGAGTCTCCATCAATCGGGGGCTTATCAATTTGATTGTCGATCACAACAACCTCGGAAATATTATACTGACCAAACCTTTAATTTCCGTCCCCCACCCACCTCAGACGGCGACAGAGAGACAAGGCGATACCCATACGTTTAAAGGTTCAGTGGCGGATATGCCAAAGAGAGAAGATTCTCCTGTCGAGACAAAAACCAGAGAGAAGAATCTCACGAAGCCTGCGTCAAAAAAAGAATTTTTGTTCCCCCCTCTTCGCGGAACAATCACCATCGAAGACGGTGCGCTGCAACTACTCTCATCCCGTGCCACCAATCAATCTGTTATTGAAGATTTATCTATTGGGCTGAGCATTGACGGACCGGCAAATCCGATAACATTCCAACTGCGTTGCACCGCCGGTGGAGCCGACAACGTCTGTGAAGGAAGTGGCACACTCAGCCTCCCCGAAAGCGGCGTACTAGATTTAGACCAGATCAAAATCGACATAAAATTCAAGGCAGCAAACATCGACCTCAACCCACTCTCCATCATTGCCGCCACATATTCTGATACTCCTGAAATAAACGGTATTCTGAATGCCAATATATCCGTAACTGGAAATATGACGGACGGACTGGATATTGCAAATACTCTCTCCATGAACGCGCTGGAAATATCGGCGGAAAATGCCGCGCTCGGCGACATACATGTCGATTTGCACGCTCATGCGACAAAGACATCTCTAAATCTCAAGCGAGCGTTTATTAAATCAGATTTCTGCAACATCAACGCCTCGGGTAAATACGGCGAGACCGGCGGCGGTGCTGTCACGGCTAACGCCGATGTGGACATAGCAACCACGCTACGTCTGTTAAAGGGGATGGGAATTGTCACCAACGCCATAACCTGCACCGGTAATCTGCGAGCGACACTGAATGGTACGTCACACGGACAGATCATCGATATTAAACAGGCGGATATAAAAGTCTCCGACATCAAGTTCAAAAGTCCGGACGGCACGTTCAAGCAGGATGAATTGGCTCTCTCGACCATGGCCGTCATAAACCTGAAGAAACGGCAAGTCAATATCCCGGTCGCCACCATTAAAACCTCGTTTGGAACTGTCAATCTAGATTCCCTTCATATAGGCGACTGGGAGGATCTCCCCGTCTCACTGAAAACCAGCCTTAAAACAGAAATTGACATTAAGAGCATGCTCACGACATTAACCGACTTCATCCAACTGCCGAAAGGACTGGAAGTTTCGGGTGGATTGAACGCGGATATCTCCATAGATCTCTCAGGAGTAAACGCCTTTAAGATTGAATTCAACGCATCCGCTCCACAACTTACAGTGCATTCAAAAGAACCGCCGCTAGACATAGAGGATAACCCCAGTATCTCGTTGCTGGTGAGCGCATCCCCCACCTTGGACACCTTTGAAATCGTAAAGGCTTCACTTACATCCTCTATTATGGATGCTGACTTGACTGCCAGGCTGCAAAATTATAACGATAAAGGTACTTTAGCCATAAACGGTTCACTGGCTCCCAACTTAACCGAACTGTCCCGCTACATGAAAGTTTACGCGGATATCCCCGTAACTCTTTCCGGCAAAAAGGCGGAACCTTTTGATTTCCGCACCGAATGGATCGGATACGGCGACAACCTGCAACTCACCTCCCTCTCAGGGAAAGCCGGAATCTTCATTGAAGAGATCAACGGATTCGGGTTCCACGTGCTTTCACTGACAGTCCCTGTCACCATCGATAAAAACGGCGTATACTCAAAGATCAGTGCCAAGGTGAACAACGGACAGCTCACGTTAGCTCCCTGTATCACGTTGCTAAACAATAGTTCAACCGTTTTAATGCCGACAAACACGTTTATCCTCAAAGACATTCAGATGACCACAGAGATCGCCAATGAACTACTTGGATTGGTGAACCCTGTTTTCCGAGGCATAACCACTGTCAGCGGAACCATGAGCTTTTACATGGACAATTTTTCATGGCCATTGAGTGAAGATGAGATGCCAGCCAGATCATTTAATGGCAAACTCATATTCACAGATGTCAAGATGACCTCAGACGGATTGCTTAACGACCTGCTTGATCTCGCAAAAGTGAGAAACCGCGAGATGCTCATATCCAATGTTCCCATCGATATTGTATGCGCTAACGGAGTGATAACATCCTCGCCACTGCACTTAAAAGTGAAAGAGTACGAATTGAACATATTGGGCACTGTCGGTCTGGACGACACATTGAACTATCAGGCGCAAATACCCATAACAGAGGAATTGGTTGGAAAGAGTGTCTACAAATATTTGGAGGGGACCTCACTTAACATCCCCATAAAGGGAACAATTCAAAAACCGATCTTAAATCTGAAATCATTCGGATCAGCTCTGGGCGATATCATTCAGCAGGCGGCATCGAAAGCACTCTCAAAAGAGCTTGAGCATCAGCTTCAAAAACTGTTTGAGTAGAAAGACCACTCTCGCAATTTCCCGCATTTATCTGAACGTTGGAACTTTTTTCTGATCGTTTATCCGAAGCTTGGACAACCCGCGCCCCGATCAGCCGTGTGTTCATCACTACGATTTTTGTTTTTTCTCTGTTTTCAGCGAAAACCGCGATTTACGCACATGCCCCAACGTAAAACCCCGCTTAAATCAGCAATTTCTGATTCCGCTCCCACACTTTTCTTAAACACGGATTCGATAGTTGATGTGCTATTCTTTCGTTCACAACCGATTGTGCATGAGCGAAGACGCACTCATCAGCGCATAGAGTTCCATGCTCAACCCGTTGCGGGTTAAATGAGTGCGGCGAGGAGTTTTTTGAGCTTTTCGCCCTCTTCCAAAAGCTCTTCTCTGCGCATTTTTTGCTGATTCACCACTTTCTCCGGGGCCTTGTCCACAAAGTTTCTATTCGCCAGCTTGCGGTTTACGGTATCGAGAAACTTGCTGTTGTCCGCCAGCTTTTTCTCGATACGCGCAATCTCGGCAGCAACATCCAGCACCCCTTCGAGGGACATATAAACTGAACCTAATTTACTGAGAGATGAGGGCATCGCCCCGCACGGCTCAAAACCAGCATCAACCTCAATCGCGGCAGCACCCAGTAATTTTTGAATCAAAGCAATCTCTTCGTCGAGCATCTCCGTCCAAGCCTCGTTCGATGGGCGTAACGCAAAACGTGGCTCATTCTTCGGGGTTATTCCATAGTCGGCCATCAATGTCCGCGCCACACGGATCATATCGTGCTTGGCATCCACGAAAGAGATGATATCGCTGGTAATCCCAAGATCATCAAGATCGCCAATATCCTCCTGCTTCGGCCAGGCGGCCTTCATAATTGACTCGCTGGCGATGTTGTAGCCCATGCCGTGCCAAAGCTCCTCGGTGATAAACGGCATAAGCGGGTGCAACAGTTTGAGTGCGTTGGCAAACACAAAATGCAACAGTGTCAGCACCTGCTCGCGACGCATATTGTCATCTCCGTAGAGGATCTCTTTTGAATATTCGATGTGCCAGTCGCAAAACTGATGCCAGATAAACTCGTAAAGAGCCTTGGCCATGTCGTTGAAACGAAAACGCTCAATGCTTTCGTCGCACTCCGCAATCGTCTCGCTCAGCTTGTTGAGGATGTTTTTGTCATCACTACTCAGTATATCTGAATTGAACTGCGGTGTTTCAATGTTTGGACGAAAATCGCGGGTCTGCATCTGCATGAAACGTGCGGCATTCCATATTTTGGTGCCGAAGTTGCGCCCGATCTCAAACTTTTCGTCCGAAAGATAAACATCCTGACCGGTCGCAGTTATCATAATCAGGCTGAAGCGCAGAGCATCGGCACTGTATTTTTCAATAATATCCAGCGGATCAATGGAGTTGCCGAGGCTCTTGCTCATCTTACGCCCCTGGTCGTCACGGACGGTTCCGTGAATGTAGACTTTATCAAACGGAATATCGCCCATGAACTCTATGCCGGACATAATCATTCTGGCAACCCAGAAGAATATAATCTCCGAAGCGGTCACCAGTGTGGCGGTTGGATAATAGGTCTGTAAGTCCTGACCCTCACCGGGCCATCCGAAAACGCTGAAAGGCCATAGCCACGAGGAAAACCAGGTATCCAGCACATCCTCGTCTTGGCGCACATTGCCAGACTCGCACTCCGGGCAACTGGACTGAGTACTCTTCGCCGCCCACTGTTTCCCGCAGTCGTCACAATAGAAGACGGGAATGCGGTGTCCCCACCATATCTGACGGGAGATGCACCAGTCGCGGATATTTTCCATCCAGCGCTCGTAAACCCGTCCCCATCTGTCGGGAACAAAATCGATACGCCCGTCTTTAACGGCTCGCAGAGCCGGAGCGGCCAGCGGTTTCATTTTGACAAACCACTGTGGTGAGAGGCGCGGCTCAACCATGGTGTTGCATCGGTAGCAATGCCCGACTGCGTGGGTATATTCCTCAATCTTCTCCAGCAACCCCTCTTTTTTCAGATACGCCACCAGATTCCGGCGACACTCGATTCTATCCTGCCCGGCATAAGGTCCGGCCGCGTCGTTCATGGTCGCGTCACCGTTCATGACGTTGATCTGCTCCAGATCGTGACGGCGTCCCATCTCGTAGTCATTCGGATCGTGCGCCGGGGTCACTTTAACCGCCCCGGTCCCAAACTCCGGGTCTACAAAATCATCAGTGATCACATCGATCTCACGTCCGAGCACTGGCAACACCAATTTCTTACCCTGAAGCTTTTTATAGCGTTCATCGCACGGATTAACCGCCACGGCAGTGTCGCCGAGCATTGTCTCCGGTCGGGTTGTCGCCACAGTGACGTATTCATCCGCAGTGCTGTCTTTAACCTTGTAACGAACATAATAGAGCTTGCCGGAGATCTTCTGATGCTCGCTCTCCTCGTCTGAAAGCGCGGTATGACAACGCGGACACCAGTTGATAATATAGTTTCCGCGATATATCAGTCCTTTATCGTAAAGGCGAACAAAGACCTCGCGTACCGCATCGCTAAGTCCCTCATCCATAGTGAAACGTTCGCGGTCCCAGTCGCAGGATGCGCCCAATTTTTTGAGCTGGTTGATAATGGTTCCACCATATTTTTCGCGCCAGTCCCAGACTCGTTCCAGAAAGGCGGCTCGCCCTAAATCATCGCGGCTCAACCCTTCCTTCGCAAGCTGGCGTTCGACCACGTTCTGGGTTGCGATTCCCGCATGATCAGTGCCCGGAATCCAGACAACATTGCGACCTTTCATCCGCTGTCTGCGGATGAGGACATCCTGAACAGCGTTGTTGAGCGCGTGCCCCATGTGCAGAATCCCTGTCACATTGGGTGGAGGAATGACGATGCAATACGGCTCGCCGGCAGCACTGGAATCGCCTCGGAAAAGACCGTTATCGATCCACCACTGATACCACTTCTTTTCTATCTGCGCCGGCTCGTAATGTTTAGGCAACTCACTCATCCATTGTTTCCTTCTCTTCTTCCAGGAACAGCTTGTACTCCACTCCTTCAACCAGTGCCTCCCAAGATGCCTCAATGATATTCTCTGACACGCCGACAGTCCCCCAGTGTTGTTCGCCGTCGCTCGACTCTATCAACACCTGAGTCTTCGCGGAGGTCGCCTCTTCGGGATCGAGAATGCGAACCTTATAATCTTCAAGAACAACATCTCCAATCTTCGGATAAAACCGTGTCAGTGCTTTTCGCAAGGCATCATTGAGGGCATCGACCGGACCATCGCCCTCGCCGACAGTGAACTCCCTCTTATCCCCGACACGCAGTTTGACCGAAGCCTCCGAAACGCAGGCTCCGCCCTCCGCACTCTTCTCCACTATCACACGGAAGCCTTCCAGATCGAAAAAGTGTTTATGCGACTTCAGAACCTTTTTGATGAGCATCTTGAATGAGGCATCCGCCGATTCATATTCATACCCCTCTTTCTCCATATTCTCCAGCTGTTTAAGAATCTCGCGAACCTCAGGAGACTTGCGTTCAATATCGACACCCATCTCAACTGCTTTCAGGAAAACATTACTCGCACCGGAAAGCTCAGACATAAGAATCCGTCGTTCGTTGCCGATCGACTCCGGGTCGATATGCTCAAACGACTGACGGCATTTCCTGACGCCATCAACGTGCATCCCCGCCTTGTGTGCGAAGGAACTGTCCCCGACAAACGGGGCACGCTGATTCGGTCGGATATTCGCTTGTTCGCAAATAAACAGAGCCAGTTTTTTCAGGTCTTTCAGATTTCCTGAAGAGGCACAGTCATAACCTGCCTTCATAACCAAGTTCGGGATAATACTTATGAGGTCGGCATTCCCCGTGCGCTCGCCAAAGCCGTTTATCGTTCCCTGCACGTGCATTGCCCCGACTCTGACCGCCTCCAAGCTGTTGGCCACGGCAACCCCGCTGTCGTTATGGGCGTGGATCCCCAGCGGCGCATCGACCTCGTCGGCGACCGCCTCGGTGATCTCCACAATCTCATGTGGCAGGCAACCGCCGTTTGTATCGCAAAGCACAATGCAATCCGCTCCGGCATCTGCTGCCGCCTGTAGTGTGGAAAGCGCATATTCAGAATTATCCTTATAGCCATCGAAAAAATGTTCCGCATCGTAGATAACCTCCTTGCCCTGCCCTTTCAGATACGCCACAGTTTCACCAATCATGGAGAGGTTTTCTTCCGCTGTTGTCCGCAAAACTTCGAGAACATGCAACAACCAGCTCTTGCCGAAAATTGTGACAACCGGCGTATCCGCCTCCAGGAGTGCCACGACACCAATATCCGCACTCACCTCAACGCCCGCCCGCCGCGTACTTCCGAATGCCGCAATCTTTGAATGCCGCAGATTCTCCGCCTTAATCGCGCTGAAAAACTCCATATCTTTGGGATTGGACGCAGCAAAACCACCCTCAATTATATCGATGCCGAACGCATCCAGACGTCTGGCAATTTCGAGCTTTGCCACTCCCGAAAAGACGACGCCCTCCGCCTGCGCGCCGTCGCGCAGTGTTGTGTCATAGATTATTATTTTTTTCACAGATATTTCTCCCTAATTTGTTAAAAATTTGCAATGCGGTAGCAGACTGTTTTTCCGCCGACAACTTCCAGCATATCAATTGCCATCATTGCCGACAGACAATTCCATACTCGTGCCTTCTGCGTAAGGAATATGACCGGAACCATCTCCCCGACCGCCAATCCTCTCTGAATAGCCGATTCAATACCGATACCGTTCTCGCCCATCACCGCCGACACCTTTGAAAGAACTCCGGGCGCATTCATCAATGTCACCCTCATGTAATAACGCGCTGTAACATTCCCCATAATTCGCAACTGTCCGTAATAATCGTGATTGACAAACGATGGCAGACGCATAGGAGAGTTTGTCGCCAAACCAGCCGCCAGCTCCGCAATATCGGCCAAAACCGCACTCGCAATAGAAAGACAACCCGCACCTCTTCCGTAATACATAGTTTCACCGACAATATCGCCGTCAATCATAACCGCGTTGTACTCCCCGTCGATCTCTGCCAGCGGATGCCCGTGCGGCACAAGTGTCGGGCTGACGCTAATCTCCGACTGCCCGTCGCGATACTCGATAGTCGCAAGAAGCTTAATGCGATACCCCAACTCATTCGCGTACACTATATCCAATGGTTGCACCTCACTTATGCCGTGCGTGTATATATCGTTTATATCAATCGGATATCCGTAGGCCAAAGCCCCTATTATTGCCGCCTTGTGCGCCGTACCAACCCCATCTATGTCCAGAGAAGGATCAGCCTCAGCAAAACCAAGCTCCTGCGCCGCTGCAAGAGCCTCGGCAAAGGAGACCTCCTCGCGTTCCATCTGCGTGAGGATATAATTGCAAGTCCCGCTCAATATTCCATACACACCCTTAATATCATTGGCAACCAGCCCTTTTCTCAATGCCGCCAGAACAGGTATGCCGCCAGCGACACTCGCCTCGTACATAAGTTCCACATTGTTATCGGTGGCCGTTTTAAAAAGCTCCGCTCCGTGCTTGGCCAGCAACGCCTTGCTGGCTGTGACAACTGGCTTCCCCGCCTTCAGAGCCTTCATAACCAGCTCCTTCGCATCTCTTGTTCCACCAATTGTCTCAACAATAATCTGTACCGACGGATCGGCGATAATCTTCTCTGCATCCATCTTCAAAATAGATGAATCAATCGCCACTTTGCTATCACCTTCGATCTCCACATCCGCTACGGCGCGAACAACCAGACGAACGTTTATCCGCTTCGCTATCAGTTCGCTGTTACGACACAGTACCTCGACAACGCTCGCGCCGACAGCCCCAAAACCAAGCACACCTATTCCCATCTCTTTCATATTCAAGCCTCCAGACATCCAGACACAACTATGCAGGCACCCGAAAATTCCACTAATGGAGTTGTCTTTTATCTTTCAAATTCATTCACAGACCGACAGAACGCCAATTAGAGCGCGGATATTAAGCCCCCCCCTGCATCCCTATCATCGTCATTGCGGACGAAACCATATCGATCAGCGTGTCCTCGTCAACCGGTTTCTCTATTATTCCCACCACATTTGTATCTGCCATCATCTCGTCGGGCACATCCTCAATGTACCCGCTCACCACTATCACCAGCACATCAGATCTCAACCTCTTTATCTCGCTGTATGTCTCCACACCGCTTTGACCCGGCATCCGTATGTCCAGTAACACCACTTTAATCCGCTTATACATTGTTATGCAGCGCAACGCCTCGACACCCGTCTCCGCCGTGCGTATAGGATACAATCCGTCCAGAACCTGCGCTATCATTGTGCGTACCATCGCGTCATCGTCCACAACCAGAACAATGCCCTGATCATTCTCGTCAGCAACATCGTCAGCACACATCAGCGCAAGCATGGAATCGGGCATATCTATCCCCTTCTCACGCATAAAGTCTATCAATTCAGAAATCCGTACTTGTGTCTGCTCATCAGAATCACTGTAAACGGGAAGCGTTCCCACGCTACCCCACAGCTCAAGAGTATCTGCGTCAATGCCACACAGCTCCGCAGCCGTGGAGATTGCAACTAAGTCCAGCTTGTCAAAATTATTCTCGTTCTTTGCCACAATAACACCTCATATAATCGCTCCTGTGCGGAGGAAGTGTTGCACTTTAAACCACTTGCATCACCCCACCTATAGTAGAGACCCCGTGCTGTTTCAATCATAATCTGTCTATATTTATGACCAATACCCTTCTCCATGTCTCGATTCAGTACCACCTGCAAACGCCTCGCCCAATATCGCCATGCAAGTGGATCCTTCCGATACAGCAATGACCGCTACTCAACCTTCATCGTTAAGGAAATGGAAAAATCACAAGAAATCACAAGGTGTGTCCCGGCGATTTTATGTTTTGTTTGATCTCAAAATCACCTCAATAATCTGGCGTTATTGCAACGCAAGTGCTCGCTCGCCACAAGGACTCATTTCGCGTTTTTCCGAACGTTGGACAATTCTTTCAGGTGTTTATCCAAACGTTGGACAATTGTTGGGGATGCCCCCTCTTCACATTCACTGTTTTTGTTTCAAGAATGGACAAACAAAACTTGTCAGAGAGCGGGAGTTTCACATCCGTCTTCGGACTCAAATTCCGGGTCAGGCATTGAGCGTATACTCGCCGCACTGAAGACCTTTCGAGTCGATCATTTTCAGCTTCAGCTCTTTTGTTGTAGCCTTCAAAATGATTACAGTGCCGTCCTTCATCTTCTTTCCGCCCCCCACAATAACAGGAAAATCGTGCCCTTTATCCGCATTGGGCAGATGTATCTTGTGCTTATGAGTATGACCGTGAATCGAGATGTCAATGCCGGATTTATTTATAATCGGCAACCACTCCCTGCACAGTTTTATCCAACCCGATTTGGGATACCCAAACAGTGGTATATGATGGATTAGCACCCGGAAAGCCGCTTTCTTAAACGCCTCAGATTTAATCTCATGTTTCAGCCACTCCGCCTGCTCGGTGCGAAATGAGGAGAAGTCGTTAAGCCCGGAATACGCCGGATGAGAGTCCGGTTTGTCTTCACCAACATCCATGAATATAAAGCGAATCGGACCGCGAGTGACAGCGTAATACTGCCTGGATTCAGGAGTGTCAAAATGCTGGCTCCAGCACCGGGAATACGCCCCGCGAATCTCATGGTTTCCCCGCAAATATATAACGTTTTTTTCAGACGCGCCAACCCCTTTGTTAAACACATTTAAACTTTCAATAACGCCATTTTCACTGGAGGGATCGTTATAAATGTCGCCATTGAAGACCGAGAAATCATATTCAAGCCCCTCAATTTGTCTCCCCAGGGCGTTGTAGAGTGCATGATTATCGTGCAGGTCATTAAAAAACACGCACGTCACCTTTTCTGCGGCAGGATCTATTGTTTCGAATGAAAAAATGTCGGAACACTCGGTTTTCCCCCATTCAACCTTATACGCTCCAAATTTAACAATTCTGCGGGAACAGACCTTATAAAAACACTTCGCCCCCTCTTTCAGCCCTGACAGCCTGATTTTGTTCAACCTGTTATTGGCGGAAATCTGCCCGTCAATAACGGTGTTGGCCTTTTCGCCCAGCTCCGCAGTCTTTCCAAACTCGACCCAGCTGTAACAAGGTCTGTTTGTACTCCACATTATTGTCATACCTGTCGCTGTCGCATTCTGGAGATAAGGGGGGGTCTTAAAAAGAGAGTCTCTTTTCCGCTCCTCCACCTCGTGTTGCTGCTTCACCCCCGCATGTGCCCCAAATTTGAGAGCCGACATTAAAAGCCCAAAGACCATAAAAAAATTTCGCCTGATCATATCATCTCTCCTGCTTAGAAACTTCCATATACTGTAACAAATGATGCCATTTCGATCAAAGAATTTCTATCCTGAATTATTCATAACAGGGTCATGACCGCACAGTGGCGGGCGAAATAGAGGCAGAGCAAAAAACGGCGGACAAAGGGGCTGATTGACAATCATTCGATAAGGCTTCACAGTTGAACTCCGCCCGGGACGTTCAAAAAATCATGATCAGGCGTACTTGAAAAGAGAAGAACCCGCTTCGGATCGATAAAATTTGCAATTTTATTGTTTTTAAAAATCCAGCTTCCCGCCACTTTCTCAAAATAACCTCATTTGGGAGATGCTCTATGGAAAAAACTTCCGCACGATTATCAGTTGACACCAATTGACGTTTTCGCTACATTT
>CAYTQP010000080.1:0-12055 GCA_964440175.1 uncultured Verrucomicrobiota bacterium | reverse complement strand
AAGAAAGCATCAGCTACTCATGCAATATTCGGGCTAAAAGCTCTATTTTTACGATGAACACACCTGATTATCCAGGATTCGGCAGTTAATGTGATGCAGATGTACTATTGTTTTGTTCACAACGGGTTACGCATGAGCGAAGACGCACCCATTAGCGCATAGAGTCTCATGCTCAATCCGTTACAGGCAAAATGATTGTGAATATACACTGGATTCAAATGCCGAATTCAGGTTTAGAACCACATCATTCTATCCATTATCCTTTATGAGATCCACAAGCACGCTGAAAAGCAACACTCCCTCACTCTACACCAGTACTCTGACCAGATGAAAGCAGGCGTTTTTTGCCCTTAAACTCAAGCAACACCATCCCCTCCGTTATTTTCACAATAGTTATACCCCTGTAGGTGTCGCCTTCGATAAGGATATTGGAGTCTATCAGCACGGAGCCGCGGTTGCCGCGCCCGGGTGCCATAATTCCTTTGATCAGGGCTACAGGCCAGTTCGATTTGAACGCAGAGGTCTCATCCTCTTTCTTCCCCTTCGTGAAAGGGAAGAGAGATGCAACTCCCGATTTCTTCGTTTCGCCAACCGTCACTTCCGATGGTTCTTCCGTCACCAGCGGTGTCTGCACAACCACAGGGGTTCCCGTCACTGGCGGTGTCTGCACAACCACAGGGGTCCCCGCTACTGGCGGTGTCTGCACAACCACAGGGGTCCCCGCTACTGGCGGTGTCTGCACAACCGCAGGGGTTTCCGTCACTTCTGGCGCACCCACTTTGGATTCTGCTCCTGACGGCGGCAACTTCGCCCCGTCTGTAATCGGGCGACCGTCTTCGATGCGCTGATCCTCCGTTGCGACGACATCACGCACACCATCCAGTATGCGCCCTAGTTTTGACTTGGGGTTTTCTATAAGTTTAGGTTCTCCGATCTCTGTTTTCGCGCCCTGCCCATTGGTCGAGGCATCCGCAACGTTCACCGTTTCGTCTCCCTTCGACTTGTTTAGAATATCCCTGATTCCTGCGCCAAACAGATAGAATATAGCACCTGCAATTACAACCAGCCCGACCAGCACAAGTAACATCGGCATCAGAGGACTGCGTGATTTCCCCGCACTTCCAGTTAGTGGGGGTAGGGGTGGAGATGCCGGTGTCGTCAGCGGTGCCACTGGCGGACGAACCGTTCTTCCGGCAACAGTCATTCCCTCCTCTTCTTTCCGTTTTAATGCTTCTTGGATAATGCTCATAGAATCCCCTTTAATTCAATTACTGCTTTCTTCACTTCTTTGCGTCCAATAACATGAGTCCCTTCGGCATACCCCGACAACATCGCGCTGTCGCACACCTTGTTAACCAATCGAGGGAGACCGCGTGACACCTTGTAGACAATGTCTATAGCGGCATCATCAAAAAACAGATTATCACCAGCACCAGCCACCAGCAAGCGGTGATCGATGTAGTAGTCGGTCTCACTCCGACTCAACGGTTTAAGACGGCATTTCACCATAATACGCTGGCGAAGTTGCCTGAACTCTTTCTGAGCAAGACGATTGTCCAGCTCCGGCTGACCAATCAGCACAATCTGCATAAGTTTATCCTGATCTGTCTCCAGATTGGAGAGCAGGCGAATCTGTTCCATAACTGAAGGTGGTAGTTCCTGCGCCTCATCAATCATAACCACCACATTCTTCTTCGCGCTATTCTGTTCAAGTAGATAGGCGTTCAGCGAATGTATAAGTTGCATTCTATCATGACTGATAACGGGAAGACCCAGGTCTTTCATGATTGATGATATCAGTTGCACCTCATTCACAGCCGGATTCAGGATCAACGCGCTCTCTACATTTTCCGGCACGCTACGCAACACCGCACGGCAGAGCGTGGTCTTTCCCGAACCAACCTCGCCCACCATCTTCATGAATCCCTTTCTCTCTTTTATGCCGTACAGGAGATTGTCATATGCCTCCCTGTGTCCCGGCGTATACATCAAAAACCGAGGATCCGGCGTTATATTGAACGGTCGTTCTTTTAAATTGTAAAAATCTATATACATAGTTCTTGTCTTATAGAAGACTAGCATGTTATATGCCAATATAAAAAGTTTAAAAATTCATGCGGTCATTATATGCTTTAGTGCTTCATTTGGCATGAATTCTGCTTTTTAAACAAGGGCGTATGAGAATTATTGAGCAAACTTATATCAAGGCGGACGGGCAGTCGGCGTATTTGCGTCTGGTTCTGAAGAGGGGTCGGTTCAGGCGATTTCACGCGCCACAGGTGTCGGAAAGACTTTCATCTGTGTTGCTTGGTGTTCGCTGAAATATGGAATTTATGGAGTTATAGATGGAGTTGGGTTTCAGAAATTTAAGGGGCGGCGCACCGTCAGATTTGACATGTCTTGATTTCGGTGCCACAGGAGTGAAGGTTGTCCGTCTCAAGCGCTCGAAGGATGCTGTCGGTGTCCTCGGTGTCGATATTCTCCCCCCCGTAGATCTCTCCTCCTCAAGTCCCGCCCGTCTCCCCCTCCCGAAAGCTCTTCGCGCCAATTACGCCGCAGTGTCAATTGGAGGGGGGAAATCTATCGCCAACCTGGTTGCCATTCAACAGCAGACGAATTCCACCAAAGTTGACGGACAGATTAAGGATCAGCTTGGGATAACCGATGAATTCCGTCTCTCATATGTTGAACTCAGCTCCGCCAGGAGTAAATCCGGCTTAAAACTTCTTGCGGCGGCAACGCTTGAGACAGAGATCAAAAACATACTGTCTATAACCGCTCACGACCCGCCCGCGCCATGCTCATGTGAGATCGCTCCGCTTTCAGCCCTCACCGCATTTCAGCACGGCAACGATAAGGACGCGCAGGATGGCGGATGTTTTCTGGAGATTGGCGCGACCACAACCTATATCTTCTTCACCAACAGGCGGAAGCTTCTACTCCTGCGCAGATACGATGTTGGCGGGCAGATGATTTTGGAACATATTATCAATGAATTCCAAGTGGACATTGATACCGCTGGCGAGATGATGACTGAAGGCGCGTTCGACCTCTCTCCCATATATCTGGATACACTCGGTTTCCTTGTCCGACAGATAACTATCTCCAGAGATTTTGTGGAACGTCAGGAAAACTGTCACATTGCCGGCATCAAGATATCTGGTGGTGCGGCAACCTCCAGATGGGCGGAAATTGTGCAGAACAAGACGGGAATTGAGACACAAATATTGAATCCTTTCGAAACGCTTAACGTTCCGCCGGATGCGGATTATAAAAATTTAATGCTTACGCAGTCGTGTCGTTTTTCCGCCGCAGTGGGGGCGGGTCTGGGGGTGTTTGGTCAATGAGTGATATTAGAATCGACCTGTTAACTCCGACTGAACACCGCTATCAGGGTTCTGTGAGCGGGCGTTTTATTGGTTTTGCCACCTCTCTCTCTATTCTGTTGTCGCTAGTTTTGGTGTTTTCTTATCTCATATTCAGCTCCATTCTGATAAAGAAGCAACTGGTCGGAGCAGACGCAACTTGGTTGGCAATAAAGCCTAAACATATGGAGTATCTCCGGATTAAGAAGATCACCGATGATTTAAACGAACTGGCAACGGAGCTTGATGGCTGGAATGAGAGCAGAACTTCGTGGTATTCTCTACTCTCAAAGCTTCAGGCAACCCTTCCCGAAAACATACAGCTCACCACCATGGACATCAACGATAAGATCATCGCCAGAAAAGGAACAGAGTCCGGGGAAAACACAACGGAGCTATACCGAAAATTCAAGATCGAAATCAATGGATACGCACATGACCCATCAAGCGAATCAACAGTGGTCAATTTCATCGACAATGTGCGCGAAGCGAACAAAACCAACAAAGCTTTTGAGAAAATAACGTTAAGCTCAATGGGGAAGAATCCAAATGAAGAGCACGTCAGTTTTTTTGTTATATCAATTGAGGGCAAAGAGAGGGATCTGAAATGAAATTGTCCGAGATTTCACAGGAACAACAGAAGAAGATGTTGCTTATTGTGTTGTCCGCCGTCTTTGTGACTGCGGTGGTGCTGTTTTCCGCTACTCATTTAATCACTAAAAACAAGGCTCAGCGAGCGATACTCTCTGATCTGTATGAAAAAATCGCAGCGACTGATTCCAACAGTAGCATCAAAAAGTGTGCCGACAATTTCACCAAAAAAAATATTGCCGTCTCTACAGCAATAAACACATCTATCGCCCCCGAAAAGAATAGATTTGTATGGGTAACCAGCTTGATATACGAGTATGCACGAGAAGCCGGCTTTGATATCACCAACTTTGATGAAGCGTCTACGCAGGAACCGGCGTGGGCGGCCACGCCTGTTCCTGCAAAAGATGGCGTTGTCGCAAAAGAGCGAGTCTTTGTTCCCTATCAGATTTTGCTTCGCTTCGAATGCAGTTATTTTAAGTTGCTTCATTTCGTACGACTGGTTGAAGAACACAACAAGTATGCGTCTATTCAATCTCTGTCAATCAACAGCCAGAAATCCACCCCGAACCAGCATAGTATCAGCATGACGATTGAATGGCCAACTGTGAAGGCGGCGGCAAAAGACAAAATTGATGCCGTGATCGCAGAGAAAGCTACAACAAAATTGTCAAAAGGAGCAGGTGAGAAATGAGCACTTTCAGGATGTTTGCCATAATTATAGTTGCGGGCACAATCCAGACAACCGTAATCTCTTACGCGGTCGATGCAGACATCGAAACTCAGGATATCGAAACAGAGATAAATACCACCACAAACATTTCGAATACGGTCGAAGAGAGATCCGTTAAACTTCGTGATCCCTTCTGGCCTGTTGGATATATCCCTTCCACCGAAACAAACGTTGTTGAAAATGTTGAAACACAAGAAGAGGTGAGTCAGCCAGACTTAAAATCAGATGAAATGAAGCTTCTTTGGGATGAAGCCCAGGGCGAAATAAAGTTCTCCGGCCTGAGTAGCGCCGGAGACGGACACTACTACTCTATCATCAATAATCAGATGATTGAACAGGGTGACACGCTCTCGATCAAACACAAAGGGTACGTTTTCTGCTGGAAAGTAAAAATGCTTGATAAAAACGGTGTAAAACTGGAACGAACAGAATACAAATTTGAAGAAAAAGAATAGATGTGAACCAACAAAATAAGGATGCCATCATGAATAAGAGAAAACTGATTGAGATTATTACATTTTTTTCCACAATAGCAGTACTTTGCGGACTCCTGCTCTCCACTGGATGCGAGACTGCAGATGATCCCGAAAGCGACAACGTGAACGCATACTTCAAAACCCATCCGTTTGTGTCCGATCCGCGTTCCTCCTCTCGTCGCATAGTGAGCATTAGCCCGGAAAAAGAGACTGTCGTCGCCGCTGGCGAAAAGTTTGTGTTCACCGCTTCGGGCGGAACAGGCGCGTACACTTGGGATGTCGCCATCCCCGGTAATGGCTCCGTCGCCATGAGTAATTGGCATCAGGGTGTCTACACCGCCAATAGCGTCTCTCCGAACAGTGTCATCGTATACGACCGTGATGGTTACGCTGCCATCGCCGTCATAAGCGCGGATAAAGGAGGCGGTACCGCTTTGAGCGCATCCGCCAATCCCTCCAGCATAGGGGCAGATGGTGGCAAATCCGTTCTTGTTGCCACTGGTGGAACACCGCCGTACACATGGACAGTGCATGATGTGGCTCTAGGAAACATCAGTTCACCGACAGGAACAAGCATCCTTTATACACGCTCCAACCCAGGCGACAACGGGGTGCGCGTAACCGATTCACAAGGGGCAAGCGTCTATATCGTTATTCTTCAACCGTAATTTTGTGTAAAATAAAATAGGAATTAATTATGACTACTCATAGATATAAGGGTTACGTCTGGTTACTCGCTGTAGCGATGTTCCTGACTCTTCTTGGTAGCGCGGTCATCGCGCAGGATTTTGACGAAGATGGACTGGAAGATACCTGGGAGGTATTCTGGTTTGGCAGTATTGATCATTACGGAGCCGCAGATGATCCCGACAGAGACGGACTCTCCAATATTGTTGAGTTCGGTATAGACCCCAGCACCAGTCCCAATTCGCTAAGCCCCGCCAACTGGGACACCGACGGCGACGGATTTGATGACGGCTGGGAGTATGTCTACGGAACACTTTATGACACTAGTCATCTCGATCCTACAAACATCAGCTCTCACACTATGGATTTTGATGGCGACGGGCTCTCCACCTGGCAGGAGTATTGCGGTGTCGATGGTCATCCGCGTCTGGTCTACGGTGGACATGCCTCCGGAGGTGTTGTTTATGGAACGCCAAAGGGTGTCCGTGACGACCTCAATCCACTTGATGTTGACAGCGACTTCGATATGCTGATCGACAGTTTTGAGGCCGCTTGGTACGATCCCGCAAACAATATCGACCCCATTAACGGACTGGTAACGAAAATACCTGAAAACAACGCGGTCGATACCGCTATCGCACGTGCTGACAGCGATAAAGACGGACTGAGCAACTACCGTGAACAGTGCCTGCTTATGGAGTTCCGCGAGGGAGAAGCCAATGCCGACAAATGGATGTGGAATGACCGCGTCCCTTTCCCTTTTATCAGCTACACGTACAATCTCGACCAATACACCAACACCATACGGGTGGCACGTATGAGCTTCAGTGGTGTCGATCTTGATCTTGGACTCAATATGAACCAGCCTATCCCCGTACTCGCCAACCGGAACGAACTTCGCAACGAGGAGTGGACTGATCCCACCGATGGCACAGGCTACACGTATATTGATGAAAATATCCCACCCGGACATGACACGGATAACGACACCCTGCCAGACGGATGGGAGGTGCAGTTCTCTCTTGATCCGCGTGACGATGGTCTTTCAGCACTCTCATGGACAAACGGACCGTGGGGCGACCCGGACAATGACGGCATTTCAAATTACAATGAATATCTGGGTCAAGACGGCAACCGCTTTACAACTCTGCCTTTCATAAACGGCACCGGCGATGAAACAAATCCCTACCATTATCCATGGCGTCCCGATTCGACATACACCTGGCGCTGGCTCCCCACAAACGCCCCCCTCTCTTTCCTCACAAGTCCGCACCCCGGCACGGCACTAAATCGCGGGGAAACACTTGGAAGTGCCAATCCATCTGCCCCTCTGACCAGCGGAGTGAGCACCTACAACTCCACAGGATTCGATCTTGGCACAGACTCCGATGACGACGGTATAAGCGATTCCGACGAGATAGAGTCAACTTTGCTGGGCGGTCGTCCGTCCAGTCCCGTTCATTCCTGTGATCCGTTCCTGCCGAAATCCATTCTCATCACTGACACGGCTGGCATCCCCATCCCCGATCCCGAACCGGCATCTGCCGCTCGCTGGAAACCAGCGGGGTTACGCGAGGATCTGCAGGGTCGGGACTGGACTATCGAATGTCAAGTCAAACTGCTGGCTGACGGACTCTCTGGCGACTTGTTCAATTTCACCACCGCACTCGGACCATCCAGCCGGATTATCTATCGCCTCTCACTCTCAAACAACATCCCGGTTTTAGTCGCGCAGAACAACAGCGCCACCGCAATCTACACCATGTCCACCGAGGCTCTGCCCACAAACGAATGGGTGCATATTGCTGGCACATGGGATCATCAGAAGAACAACCTCTCCCTCTACATCCACGGCATCCTTCAACAGGGGCAGAATGTTCTCGGCGAATCGGCATCCTCTTTCTACATGCCGTCAACAAACATCCTTGCGCTCGCCGTCTCACCCGACGGTTCCTTCGTCAACAACTTGATGCTCGACGAGGTTCGCATCTGGGGGTTAAGCCGGAGTTCAACATTGTTGCATAAGTATTCGAAGTTGCTCATTCCGCAAAATACGGGCGACGATGTCTGGCTCTCCAATAGCGGCACCACCGCCAATTCCAACGACATGGTGCTTGTAAACGGCGGCTCCCTCTTCGAAGGAGAACCCGGTGTTCCGCTGGAAAATGTCTACAATTTTGACGGTAGCTACTGGATAGACGACGGCGACGCGATCTACAACCAGATAAACGACATTCTGCTCTACCGCAACTGGGAAAGCCTTAAAGAAGGCGTTGTCGGAGAGATAACCGACGGCGTGCTGTACAATGACAAAGACGAAAGCGGCGACTACTCCGATAAGAGTCTGCTCGCCTACTATCGCTTTGACGACGGAGGAGAGACAGCGGAAGATTTCGCACGCAAAGCCAAACGCGGACAGGTGGGAGTGACCTCTGAAAACTACACCTTTGGAGATCGCGGTTATGCTTTAACCACAAATAACTTCCAATGGATAACCACCGATGCCTCCCCCGTGCGGGGTGTCGATGTGCTCGGTGCTGATGACACCGATAAAGACGGCATGTCGGACGCATGGGAAATGATGTGCCATCTCAATCCCTATGACAACGGCACGGGCAATGAAACCGCTCCGGGAAAAGCCGACGGTCCCTACGGTCCGCTTGGCGACCCCGACAATGACGGCTTGATTAACATTTACGAATTCCATGCACAAACCAATCCACAGGAGTTCGACTCCGACAGCGATTCGGTATCAGACGCTTCTGAGGATTATGACGGCGACGGCGTTGTCAATATCACAGAACAACTCCTCGGTAGCCGTCCCGACATGGTGGACACAGATGACGACGGAAAAACCGATAGTGTAGAGCAAGGCGCAAAGACCGACCCCGCCAATGCCATCAATCCCCCAATATCACGTTCTATCGCTCTCGGTGGCACTGCCGACGACTATTTGGAGGTGCCATCCGCTATTGAACAGCGCCTAAACAACTGGACACTTGAGGCGTGGGTACACCCCGACGCCATTTCAGCCAGCGATCAGATTGTTCTCCGCCGTGTGCTTCAAGACCTTGGCAACGGTACCAATGCCGTCAATTTTGTTATGGGACTCACTCCCAACGCGGGAAATCTCACTCTCTATGCCGGTTATATCGGCGTTGACGGCACACGCTACATCATTGAAAACGGAACAGTTACAGTCGGCACGTGGACACATATCGCGGCGACCTATGACAACAGCGTAGCCACACTTATCATCTACACCAATGGTGTCGAGTGCGCATCCATCAACAACCTCTATCTGGCTCCGCCCGTAAACGGCAAAGGCGGAGACACCTTCCTGCGGATTGGCGAGAGTTTTGACGGGATGATAGACGATTTGCGCATTTGGAGGACAGTGCGGACTCAAGCCGAAATAGAGGAAAATCGTCATACAGCCATTCTGGAGCTTGGTGACATGGTCAATTATTTCCGCTTTGACGACGGCGAAGCAAATGAAGACTCACTTCCGTTCAGCGAGTTTCATCAGCCTCACGGATCACAGGATTTCACAGTGGAGAAAGACTGGGAAACATTATGGGCACACGCCGCTATTCACCACGGAAATGTCGCTTTCAGCACAGACAGCCCCATCTTTCCCCCATCTTCGTTGCAGATCATTCTCGAACCCGACGGCGCGGTCTATGATGGAGCCAAGTGGTCTGTGGATGGCGGTTCATGGAACGACAGTGGCGGAACCGTTTACTGGCCCACTGGTGGCGATCATCAGATCACCTACAAATCTGTTGTCGGCTGGGACACACCACTCGGCGAAACGATAACGGTGTCCAACAGCACCGCTGTCACCATAACGCGATCTTACCGTTCCAACGGCGCACTGACTGTGAGCCTGGAGCCAAGTGCTGCCGTCGAAGACGGCGCGACATGGCGACTGGGTTCGGGTGATTGGCAGGAAACCGACACAACCGTCACCAATATCCCTCCGGGAACTTACACCGTTGGATACAAAATCATCAATGGCTGGGAGATCCCGACATCGGAACCTGTCACCATAGTTGCTGGCGAAACCAATTCAATCGTGCGAACCTACAGCAGAAAATACGGGGCAGTGACTGTGAACATCAACCCGCTGGACGCGGTAAACGATGGTGCTCAGTGGCGTATCGACAGTGGCGCTTGGCAGGACAGCGGAACAGTGGTTAGCAATCTTGATTACGGGGAACACACCGTTGAGTTCAGCGATCTACCTCTATGGAATCCTCCCGGCACCATCGCTGTCACCGTGGACTCCTCTTCGCTACAGACTGTAGCTGCTAAATACGCCCAGGCAACCGGGCTGTTTGTTGAGCTTACACCCTCTTCCGTCACCAGCTTGGGGGCGGTGTGGCGCATAAATTCCGGCTCATGGCAAACCAGTGAAACACTTGTTGAGTTGGCTCCCGGCAGCTACACTGTGGAGTTCGGTGAAGTGAACGGCTGGGCGGAACCAGCTCCGTTGACAACCGTTGTGACCAATGACATCACCACAAGAATCACGGCGGCCTACTACCCCGTTCGAGAGATAGGAGCCTACGGAACAAACGCACCGGGATTGCTTCGCTATCCACGCGGCATCTCTTTCGGTCCGTCAGGACGTCTCTACATTGCCGACACCGACAACCATTGTATCCAGGTTTATAACCCAAACACCGATGCGTGGGAAACTCGAATCGGCTCTTTCGGAACCAATGCGGGAGAATTTAATCAGCCTATGGATGTCCATGTTGATGCCGCCGGCAACATCTATGTCGCCGATGCCAAAAACCACCGCATCCAGAAACGAGATGCTGGAAGTGGCACATGGATCGTCTGGGGCGGAACCGCTGCGGGAACGGCACCCGGCGAATTCAATGGACCATTCGGCATTGTCAGCGATGCTGCTGGCAACATCTATGTTGCGGAGCAGTATAATCATCGGGTTCAGAAATTGACTGCGGGCGGAGGATGGAGCACCATTATCGCCAACGGATTCAACAATAATCAGACCCGATTCCCGCGTGATCTTCTAATGACCGCTGGAGGGAATCTACTGCTGGCCGACTTCAATGCGGGCAGTGGCGAAACCCGGGTTCGCGAATTCACCACAGCCGGGGCGTATGTGCAGACACTTGGCAGTTCAAATACCACGCAGGGCAGTCTGAATAAGGTTGGTAATATGGCAGTCAATGCGGCTGGCGACCTGTTTGTCACCGACATGGGAATCAATCAGGTGCGGAAAACAGCAATGACACCAATTGACTGGAGCGTCATACTCGGTGCCACCCATCTGAACAGCCCGGAGGGCATCGCGTATAGTGCTACCCACGGACTCTTCATTTCTGACACCGCCAACCACAGACTGTTGCAGATCGACCTGACTGCGGCTTCATCTGGCGGATCATCCAGTGCCGTGGCACTGAGTATTAACATCATTCCAATGCCGGTATCTGACACAGGTGCACCAATGCCACTCATGTCAACTGAACCGCGTCCGCGTGCGATAGAGATATCGTGGCCGAGTCAGACCAACTTCAATTACTCCGTGGAAGAACGCCGAGGAGTCAACAGTGACTGGTCGACCATTCCCGGTGCTGGTTCCATTCAGGGTGAGCCAGGAAAGAGCAGTTTTGTTGACACAAACACAGCTGCCAAGGTTAAGATTTACAGGATAATTAAAAATTAACAACAACAAGGTTAGTAACCGAACATACAAACAGAGGGAAATATGCTCATGAAGACACTAATTAGACTTCGATTCCGCAATTCGGCTGTGGCTGCCATTATTATGATGATGGCAACCACTATCGCGGGTACAGTGATAGCTTCCAACGATATCGCTTTCGACCAGTTTGCCGCTATTCCGGCCATTTCCACCGCCATACCGGCCGACAGTTCTTCTTTCCCCGCCGATACAGCGGTAGATGCCGTTACGCCGGAGATCGCTACCGGGAACGAAGGCTTTGCTCCTCCAGGCGAGAACAGCGAAATCGATGTCCCCCCCCCGCTCAACTCCTCCGGGGTTATAACTAACAAGGTGACAATATCACTGGACAAAGTTCCCATTGACGATGTTATCAAAATGTTCACACGAATATCAAATGCGAACATAGTCTCAACTGTGGAGGGCACAAAACTCGTCACGGTCAGCATGTACGAAGTCCCATGGAAAGATGCTCTCACAATTA
>CAYTQP010000079.1:0-12138 GCA_964440175.1 uncultured Verrucomicrobiota bacterium | reverse complement strand
ATGGCTACATGAAAATATCTCTTGTTTTGCGACATTTTATTTTACAATCCACGCGCGTGTATATAACTCTCAACTGTTCGTGGCGACAAACCCCTCAATCGCATGTCCAGCAGTACTTCTTCGCGTAAACGTGTCATAATTGACCCCTTCGCTTAGTCTGCCGACACCGTGCCGACAGCCGTTGAAGTCAATTTGTCACGTTTGCTATGGAAATAGGCGGGAAATCTACTACCTCCGCGAAGCGGTTCCGTTCAATGTGAAATACACACCCGTCACCAGTTTTTTTACCAAACAGTTAAGCCTGAAAAACGGACAAATTTTAGTAAAAATTTAAGCTTGCGAGAGAAGTCATTATTGTGTAGGTTCTGTTCTATATAGACTGGGTGCATTTGCGCCAAATGGCGCAATGTTTGTTGACATTTATGAGCAGAAACAGCAAAAAACGGTGACACGATGAATGATATATCCAAAAAATGGCGGGCTTTCACATTGATAGAGTTGCTGGTTGTGGTGGCGGTAATCGGTATTTTGATCACATTACTGATGCCTGTCGTCAGACGGAGCCTGGATAGAGCACGTCTGGCGGGGTGTGTCTCCAATATTCGCCAGATCACCGCGGCAACATTAATGTACGCCGGCGACCATAAAGGGGGACTCCCTCATCCATGTTGGGGTCAATGGGCAAAATTAAAAAAACTTGAAAATGGATGGCTCTACAGTGGAGACTTTACCAGCAGGGGGGCCTACTTTGACAACCAGACCAACGTAATGAGCGGTGTTCTATGGCCATACATTGAGGATCCAAACGTATATCGTTGTCCCTCGGATCCCACTCCCGACACCGCCACCCTCGTCGGATATCCCGATAACGTTCAACTGCTGAGTACCTACGGAATGAATGGGAGTTTGACCCGATACAAGGTTGTCCAGCGTGCGAAGAACGTTTGCCGAATATCTCAATTCCAGCCGACAGACATCATCATCTGGGAGCAAGAATATAGAACATGGGTGCCGGGTGATTTCTGGGATGCCGCCAACAGCCCCAATCAGGGACTGAGCGACCGGCATTACGACAAGGGCGGAGTTGGCTGTATCGACGGGCATGTCTA
This sequence comes from uncultured Verrucomicrobiota bacterium, assembly GCA_964440175.1. Lineage (GTDB taxonomy): Bacteria > Verrucomicrobiota > Kiritimatiellia > CAYTQP01 > CAYTQP01 > CAYTQP01. The sequence continues at coordinate 11,029 of CAYTQP010000079.1, read as the reverse complement.
TATAATAACTAGGGAAGAATACAACAAACTGGCTCGACAACCCTCCCGAAGACGAAACAGATTGTGGAATAATCCATATACAGCAAATGGACACTAGAGAAAAACACGAACAAATCACAATGCTCTTTTAGCACGAAGCGCGGATATATGCCGCATTGGGTGTTCAGTTTTCTCGCACACAAGACAGCAGAGGGACGCTTCGAGCGAGAAAGGCTGGACTGGAAGCGGAGTCTGTCAGTCTGCAAGACGTTGCCGTGAAGCTCTGGGAGACCTTGGCTTGTGTACTTCCCTCACCAGTCTCTGCCATCACATGAGGAGACGATGGTTGCCTCAAGGAAATAACTGGAAAAGATTTGACAAATGATAAAGATATATCTGACGCTGGACGGTAACAATCCGTCCTTTAAAACCAAATCAAGCAAGAGCCCTTGACACAACTGCTTGACTTCCTTGTGGATAAACGCATAAAATCGACGGCGCAACCAGCAACCATTAGAAAAAGGTGAATATCATGACAAATTTAGTGTGTCCAAACTGTAAAACAACGATGGAGAAGAAAGCGGACGAAGACATCACGACTGATGTGTGCCCAAGCTGTTCAGGAGTTTTTCTGGATTTCGGGGAACTGAACATACTGGCAACCGGGATGCAGGGCAATATCGAATATTGCTCAATAGACGAGAATTTCCACAAAGACCGCTTCCCTGGAAGGGCATGTCCACGTTGCGTGGATAGACCCATGAAAAAAGTTAATCTTCTGCGAGTCGCTGACATCGTTTTCGACTACTGCCCAGAATGTGGAGGGTTCTTCCTGGATGCCGGAGAGATTCAAAAGATGAATCGCGAACTGAAGTCCTTCACATCAAATAAAAAGGCGGAGGAGTATCGCGAGATATACAAAGACCATCTCGTGCGTATCGACCAGACAAGCGATGTCATACATCTGGACTACGCCGGTGTCTCACGGCTGGTTGATGCCAGCTACGTTCGTATCTCCGTCTTCTTCAACCGGGACATGCCAATCGGTATTCACGTCTTTCGCGAGGAGTGGTTCATGCGGCTTGCAAAAAGCCTGAGGCTTTTCCGTGGGCAGGACATCAAGACCGGAGACAGCAAATTCGACTCCACCTTCCGTGTGCAGGGAGAAGATGAAGCAACTGTTGCCGCTCATCTGGACAGTGCCGCACGGGAAGCACTTATCAGTTTCACCGAGAACGAGCAAAGCATTTCCGGAAAATCAGGAAATCTCGATGTAACGCCCACCGGTCTGCTTTACGTCGAAGGTCCATATAAACCGAACAGTATTAACGTTGTGAACAAGGCCATGCCTCTGGTCGACAAACTCATTGAGATAGCTGACAAAATCGAGACCGTTCCAGAAAAACCCGCAAAATAGATTGCGATGGTCTCCATTTTAAAAACACATCCGGGAGTGATACCCACTGTCATGTGACGAAAATTAAATAAAAAAAATCAAAAGCCAACATACTCCTTATCGTCATCATCCTGTTAATCCCCCCGACGATGATAATTTCTTCCTGGTTTGGAGACTGGAAAGACTTGCGCATTTATAAAGCCCCTGAAGGAAATTTATCCTTAAGAGTTCAAGCATACGTCCCCACCTTCAGATTCTTCGACCCCCAAAGAGAAAAGGAAAGGATCTATATAGACCGTAGTGGATGGGACTATTCCGCATTGTCCTCAATTGGGTCTGGAGAAAACAAAGAGAAATGGATGGATGACTGCACAGTCAAATGGACCGAACATGAAGTGATATTCAATACTCCTTTCAAAGGACTATTCGCCCTGAATGAAAAATCACATAACCAGCGAGTAGCCCCTACTTGGACAACGCCCTTTTTTTCGATCAACGTTGATTCCCCAAGAGGGTCACTCATATCGAGAACAGCCAGATTGAAGATGGTCGAGAAATCGTGCTGACATATCCACTGATGGTCAATCATATTCATATCCGACTTATCGAAACCCGCAGTTATTTTTTGATTTCAGGGTTGTAAATATAAGCTAATTGTAGTCTTCTCATTTTGAGAATAATTCAGGTTAAAGAAGAATCTGATAAACCTTGTGAATTTTAAAAATATGTGAAATGAACAATGAAAGGTGAATCATAATGAAAAAAATAATAATTCTGTTGCTGACAGGGTTGCTCTCCATTGTGAGTTCTTTTGCGGGAGAACGCAGCAAAATCAACATCAACCCTGCCTGGAAGTTCCATTTGGGCGATCCCGGCGCGGCGTTTGAATCGCCATCATTTAACGACTCCTCATGGGAAGACGTGGCTTTGCCCCACACCCTGAAAGAAGTTTCTCTAGACCTCGACGACTGCAACGACAACAACAAGCAGAGCACCTTCCACCGCTACACAGGATATTACAGAAAAACTCTAACCCTGTCGAACGTGAGATCCGACCGTAATTACTTCCTGGAGTTCCAGGGTGCTATGCAGACGACGGAGCTTTGGGTGAATGGGAAACATGTCGGGAAATACGAGAGATCCGGGTACGACTCTTTCCACTTCGACATAACCACTGCGCTGAAAAGCGGTGAAAACATCATCGCCATCAAGGTGGATAACCGGGTCAACGAACTCACTCCTCCCGACGGAAAGAATATGTCGAAAGATTTCATCCTCTTCGGAGGTCTCTATCGCGATCTCTTTTTTGTCAGCACGAGTAAAATTTATGTCAACTTCCCCTGGGAAGCACGCAATGCCGGAGTCAAGATCACTTTTCCAAAGGTGTCTGAAGACTCATCCTCCGTCAGAATCGCCACAACATTGAAAAACGACCTCAAACAGGCGAAAACCGTCTCTGTCAGAACCCGCATCACAAACGCACAAGGCGGAACTGTCGCCCGCATCAAAGACAACTTGAACATTCCTGCGGGTGACACAGCAACAATGGTGCAGAATTTTGAGGATTTAAAAAAGATAGAGCTGTGGAGCCCGGACACTCCCACCCTCTATACCGCCGAGTCCAGAATATTCGCCGACGGCAGGCTGGTGGACACCGTCCGCACACGTTTCGGTGTGCGCAGCATCGAGTTCACAACCGACAAAGGATTTTTCCTCAACGGGAAACACGTCAAACTGCAAGGCGCAAACCGTCACCAGTCATGGCCGTTCATCGGAAATGCCGTGCCGAACTCACTACACCGACGTGACGCGGAACTCATAAAGAACTGCGGCATGAACTGGGTGCGCCTTTCGCACTATCCGCACGACCCGGACTTTCTGGATGCCTGCGATGAACTCGGACTGATGGCACTGGAAGAGGGCCCCACCTGGATGAGAGACAACGGCGAGGAATGGTTGCAAAATCTCTATTATTCGTTCCGATCCATGATCCGGCGTGACCGCAATCACCCCTCCATCATCGTCTGGAACGCCTGCATCAACCATTCCCGCTATAAAAAGGAACTCGGCGAAATCTGCAAAGAGGAAGACACCCGCCCCATCGGCGCGCTTCTCCCGAAAACACCCATGGACTTCAGACACGGAACAATCAGCGGTGGGGGCGCGTTGAGCATCGAACACACCGGTCACACCTACCCTCGTGGACGTGGACTTCTTATGCCGGATGGCATCGATGGCGAATGGGAGCTGGCCAAACGCCACTGGGAACATATTAACGCATCGTATCTGAAAGAAGATAACGCTGGTATGGCGGTCTGGTGCATGTTCGATTACAACACATTTCACAACATCAACGAAAGAGGAATGGTCTGGCACGGTGTCTGCGACCTGACTCGCATCCCAAAATACAGCTATCAGTGGTTCCAATCCGAACTCACGAAAAAACCAATGACCCGCGTTATCAACTATCAAAAAGGGAAAGCAGGCATCTTCAGCAATTGCGAACAAATTGAACTTTTCCAGAATTCCGGCGGCGGCTTCAAGTCGCTGGGCAGGAAAAATCCGATAGAGGGACTGGCACTCCACCACCCACCGTTTGAGTTCGATATCGCCGAAGATGCGGTTGCGCTGAAAGCCGTTGGTTTCATTGCCGGCAAGCCAGTTGCTACAAACATCTGGCGTCGCCCCGGACTGCCCGTCGCTGTCAAGGTGGAGGCGGACAGCCGAAAAATAATTGCCGACGGCAGCGATCTGACACGCATCGTCGCCACCATCGTCGATAAGGAAGGCACACCTGTGGCGGGCCTTGCCAGTGAGGTCTATTTTGAAGTGAAAGGAAATGGACGCATCGTCGGAGACAATCCCGCCATCATCCGAAACGGTAAGGCGGTTGTGCTGTTACGCTCCTGCTATTCCACCGGTGAACTCAAAGTTACCGCCGCATCTCCCGAACTGAAATCAGGGAATGTTACCGTCACCTGCGTCAAACCCGCGAAGAATGTTCTGCTTCCTGGCAACCCCCCTGAATTCAAAGCCGACAAACCGATCGATCACAAGGGATTTGCCTGGCTCACAAATCTTTCATGGCGCTTCATGCAATCGAAGCGATCGCGCTGGAATTACCGGTCCGGTCCGACATATTTCCGCGAGATAAACGTGAACGGGAAAAACTACACTCACGCCGTTTCAGGGGAGGCTCCGCTTCAGGTCGTTTACAGCCTGGGAGGTCTCTATAAAGAGTTCTCCGTAACCCTCGTCGCCATGAACGGGCAGACGAGTTACAGCGTCTTTCTCGACGGCGTGGAGTTCTGCAAAATGGAGAACCTGGAAAAAGACAAAGCTCTCATAATCCCGCTGGATGGCGTACAATCGATGCGCCTGCTTGCCACGAGGAAGATCAACACCAGCCCAAAAGTTCTCTGGGCCGAGGCCCGGCTCACCTACGGAAGATCGGCGAAGGCGGATCATGTGAAAATCTTCGACGAAACAGTGGTCGCCGATTTGAAAACCATTCAGGAAAAAGACCCCGCTCCAAAATCAGTGAAATTCCAAAGAGTTAAAAACGCCGAAAAAGGAGCCTATGTCACCTCGAACGTTGTCATGATCAATGGAGATGCGGAAAACTATCCCATCACAATCAAAGACGGCGAATACCGTATCTATTCGGGTCCATGGACAAACAAAAAAGGCAGCGTAAAACCCGGCGATGCCGTAACCCTGCGCATCAAGGCAAACAAAAAGAAAACCAAGGCGAAACTCAAGATCGGCGGCTTTGAAACCACCTTTGAGGTAATCAGAAAATAAGCTTTTGTTCGTGGCGTTAAGAAGAGGAATAAATTCTCTCCTCAATAATCCATGCGCCAGTTCAAACGGATGCCGGAGCGCATATCGGAACCGGCATCCGTCTCAAGCGTGAGGTTGGGTGTCAGCTCGTATTCGGCAGTGACATGCGTGGCACCCTCTGAACCCATTGAACGATTAACCTCAATGTAAACCCCGCTGTTGAGATATTTTCCTGCAGCCAGCTCGGCCTTCCCCTCCCCGGAGCCTTCCTCTCTCCATTCGAGCGTGCTCACACCCAGCGCATCTCTGGTGCTCTCCATAAAATTAAAACCTTTGCCGCTATCTTGCGAATTCATACTATGGATGGCCATTCCTATCTGAACAGCCTGTAGAGGGGTGATTGTACTCAAATCTTTACCAAAGAGAACATGCGCCATAATTTCATCTTCGGGAAGCGGAGGATCAGACTCCATCGTAATCTCAGGTTTGTCCGGTTTCCCTGTAACCCGTAGCCACGCTGTAATATCCGCACGCTGATGCCGAGCCGTTAAGTCAAGAAATGGAATCGGCGGCCAGGAACCGTCAAATCTCACATACCCCTTTTCGATTCGGAAGGAACGTCCGAGAAAAGAGAATGAACCGCGCCGAGGCTCTATATCACCAATAATTCGCCAGTGATCCTGACCGTTTGAAATTTCAACACTCCCACCCCACATGGAATCCAGCGATTTCCCGCGAACAAACACTCCTCCGGGCGATGAACACCTCACAAGCACATCAACAGAGTCGCCACCAAGTTTACGTATGGACGAGACAGATTCCTCACGTTTATTCGGTTCGGGTTCTTTATCTATAAGAGACGGCGGTGATGAGGGCGGAAGATTGTCGATGTTCAGCACCGCCGGATCAACAACAAGGGTCACTCGCACCTTCAGGTTGGTCATCGAACCGGAGACGTGAAAATCTCCCGACGATGTAGCTCTGAAGCTTGGCATATTAATCGCTTCCATCCTGTCAGCGCGGACATCGAATGAGAAAGGGAATCCTTTAGATGGCGTTAAATCGATCTCTCCTGCGGCACTGATTTTTCCGTCAGAACGGTCCGCCGCACGAGCACGATCAATCACCAGCTTTCTGTTATCCGCCCGAAGATGAACATCTATATTGCGGACGGCTGTCCCCAGAATATAGTGATCGTAAGCCGCGCCAGACACGATCAACTCCCCGGTAAGCTCCCCTGAGTCAACGGTTTCTCTACTGGCAATATTGAGCTTAGCACGTCCGCTGATTTGCGAGTTTTTCATTACGGGGAACTGGTTTAGAAGTTTTAGATCAAGGTCCGACGCGATAGAGTAATCCAATTCGGATATGCGGTCTATCTCCGCTTTAAACGGCAGAAGCGAAAGGCGCACCGGCATGTTCAGTTTCGCGGAGCCCGTCAGCATTTCACCTGCATCAGCCTTGACCTGAACCGAGAAACGATCATCAACCAGGCTCGCAATCGCATCTATCTCCACTGGCGGCAAAAAATTAGGAACACCATGTTCCAAGCGCAATTCAGACACGGACAGCTCCGCATTCAAGACTGGATGGGTCAAGGTTCCTTTAAGCGAAGCATCCGCTCTTACACGACCGCTAAAGTTACTGATAACGTTCAGCGGCAAAGATGAGATATGCGCGTCCGCAACTCGCACTGAAGCCTCCAGCTGACCGTCGCGACGCATTTGTCCTCTCACCGCTAAAGAGACTCCGTTAACGACAATCTCGCACGGAACCAGTTCCAGAATCGCGTTAGTCGCGGCAGTTGCGTGGGTGAGCAATAGATCGCTGGCGGAGTTCATCCTCCATTCGGCGTAACTGAGCGTGGCGTTCGTTATGGCAAGACTTTGAACTTCCTGAGTGAACCGCAGGCTGCCAGCGAGTCGCACGGCACACTCTTTCACGAACTCTCCCTCTGCCTGAACGCTGTAATGCAGGTTGCTCGCGTTCCCGTCTGCCGCGAATTCAAGCTCTTTCAGCTTCAGTTTGGCGATTTCCGCATTTTCACAGGAGCCCCTCAAAAAACCCACAGGCGAATGATAGATATTGCTGACACTCAATGATCCATGAATCGCCTGAATGCGGAGCATCTCTCTCTCCAGCCCGTCGATATCCAATTCGACGAGCAGAGACTGTTCTCTGCCGACGGGCGTAAAATCTATCTTGCCGGAAAATGCCCCCGAAACATCCTGATTCAACAACCTCCCAAGTGACCGAAGATTGTCGGACCGCACCGCAACCGTTCCCTTCAGCATGTGTGTGGCATAGTTCAGGGAGACACCGCCCGTTAGTTCTGTGTCAAGCACCGTCCCCAGTAAATCACGAAGCGTAATCCTATCCTTGAAGATTTTATATTTTGTTCGACCTTCACAATTCACATCCATGCAGTTAATCTTCAGCGCAATCACGCCGTCAGGTGTTCCGTCGACAAAGCTCATCTCACCTTCGGCAAACAAGTCATTAACCGTCAAACCGTCAAACCGCAGTCCACCTGAACTCGCAGTCAGTTTAATAGCCGGCTCGGTCAACACCCGGTTAAGCTCCACTTCTAATTCCAGCGGACCGATGGTGTTCTCGCTCAAACGGCATGACACAGAGATGCGCTGAAGATTTCCGGAGGTCTCCACGCTTCCCTGAACACCCAAATCCAGTGCCCGACCAAAAACAGTTTCCTCAACATATATCTCGTTGAGATTGATCAACTCAACCCGTAGTGGCGGAATTCGAAACTTATTTTTGGATTTTCCCGAAACCACCGTCTCTCCGACACCGGCATATCTTGGTCGGCGCAACATTTTAATTTTATCAACATCAAAACGCTCAAGTCGAATCCGTCCGCGTAGCAGGGCGCGAAGTGAACACGAAAACGAAACTCCCTCAACAATCAACCATTCTCCATCCGCATCACCGACGGCGATCAATCCACACGTCGGATTCAGCGGAATGGAGCCGTCAAGCCGCTCTATGCGTATGCTCAGGTTTTCGCTGCCAACCAACTCTGAGACCTTCGCCGCCAGCAGGGATTTACCGGCATCGGACTGTAGATAGAAATATCCGCCCGCAATAATCAGCAACAGGAGGAGAAGCAAAACCCCTGCAATCCTGAATATAATTTTACGCCATCTCTTCAAAACGCCTGTCCCATACTGATATAAAACTGCATGACATCATCAATGTCCCGCCGATTAATCGGAAACGCAATATCAAATCGAAGCGGGGCGAATCCCATATCGTAGTTCACGCCCAAACCCATGGCCCATCTCATGTTCGCATCCTCACCGGGACGTGACTCAGAAGAGATCGAACCTCCGTCAACAAAGATGGTTCCACCCAGCTTCCCTATAACCTTTGAGCGCAACTCCGCAGAGGTAAGCAACATGGAATTTCCGCCTAGTGGTACGCCATCCACAACCTCCCCGATCGACTGATATGCGTAACCCCGCACAGTGCTGCCGCCACCCGCATAAAAACGTTCATCAGCGGGAATAGACTCACTGTTGGCACCAGTGATACTTCCCGTACCCAAACGTAGTGCCAGCACAGCGCGGGACATCTTCCAAACCGGCAGATAAACGCGACCCTCAATGTAGTGTTTGCCGAAAACCAGATCGCTGGCCAGATCTTTGTACGGCGTGCTGGACAAAAGTGCCTGCCATCCGCGTGTGGCATCAAGCTCGTCATCGCGACGATCCCAATTCAACGCCAGCGGTATCAGAAGCATCTCATATCTCTCCTTATCATCAAGCTGAGTCACTTCCGAATACTTGTAAGCAATGCCGCCGGAAATGGTGAGGTGCCGCCGGAATTCATACTCAAGCCCCATGCCCATTTGCATCCTTTTACTGATGTAGGCATCCGGGGTCTCTTCGACCACCTCTATGTCGCTGATGAAAGAGAGATTGCGCTCCAAAAAGTCCGGTCGGAGAAAATGGGCGTGCGCACCCTGCTCTATACGAGAACCGCTAACGCTCAGTTTCAACTTCTCCCCGCCTCTGAACAGATTGCGATGCACCCATGAGAGCTGCCCATTGATCCCCTCATCCGAACGGTATCCAACACCAACCCGCACTGTCCGCGCCCGGCGTTCCCCCAATCGCACCAGAATCGGGAGCGCACCATCCCCTCCGATCTTTTCCTGCGGCTTCAAGTCGATTGTTGAAAACAGACCTGACTTCAATAAATCCTGCTCAAAATCCTCCATTTGCGACAAGCGAAACGGTTCCCCTTCCCGCCAGGGAACACGGCGATGTACATACTTCGCCTTCAAATTCACCAGCCCCTCAACCTTCAGGACACCGTACACCGCGAACGCACCTGTGCGCACGTGGAGAACCACATCAACACGCGCCGCATCATGGTCGAACACAACCTCCCGTCGCTGTATTGACGGAAACGGATACCCCTTCTCTTTCAACCACTCGATAACAGCCCGTTCCTGATGAACAACCTGATTTGCGGTTGCCGGTTTGCTCTCTTTGAAATCGAGTCGCGGAAAAGACGGAGGGCGCACCGCACCATCATCCTGAACATATTCAACCGATATATCGCGAAGCAGATAGAGCGGTCCGCGTTCCACGGTGAAAAGCACCTTCACCGGCATGGCACCAGCCTCTATGGAAGACTCCGTCCGCCCTCTCAAATAACCCTCTGAGTGAAGCACCGCATCCAGACGCGACAGATCGTCGATAACCCGCCTTTCGAGTTGCCCCATAGTTGCAGGCGGATGATCCTGCAACCGAAACACGAGCGAGTGGATCTCCATTCTCCCCCGAAGATCCTTGTCGGCGAGATTGGCAATCCGAACCTTATAGCCCACATCTGCACACACCCCGCAAGGCAACCCTCCGGTTAAGAAGGGCAACAAACAGGCAAATAAATATATTCTCTTTGTGGACATGCCATGCGGCATCTCGAACGGTTGCCCCCCAGACTACTGCCTCACCCTCATTGAACCATCATTCGCCTGAATAATACGTACACTGTCACCAACCGCATAGATATCATCTTTCTCCTGAACAATCATAATAATCTTACCGTTGTTCAGCTCAACCTCAATCTCGACAGCGGCTTTGCGCCCCCTGGATCTTTCGGATGCTGAACCGGCTCTGGAACCCGCGACTACACCCGCTGTGGTTGCCAGTTTTTTGCCGCGCCCCTTCCCAATGGTCGATCCGACAATGCCACCTACGACCGCGCCGCCAACCGCGCCGCCCCCGGTATCCTGTGCCTGAATAGTGACATCCTCCACCCTCAAAACTGTACCTTGATACACCTGCAACGCAGTTTGCGCCTGCCCCCTGGTATATGTCTTGCCACCCTGACTCGTGTTCTGACAGCCCGTCCCCGCAATCAACAATGCCACAAAAATCAAACCCACTTGTATTTTCTTCTTCAATATTAACTCCCTTCATCAGCCAATCGTAACATGCAGTCAAGTTACACCATAGACTGTTTAACGTCAAGTATCTAATACACGGAGAGTCCATAACGGCAAACCCCAAACCACTGAACCACGCACACAAACGAAGCCTTGAAATACATTGAAATTGTAATTCAAGGCAAGCACTTGATCTGGCTGAGACACTTTCTTACAGTAAATTTTTTATGACTGCTTCAGACTGGAATGGATGTCCATACACGACCACCACCATAGCACTCAGTTCCAAACAGCGATATCGTCAATCCGTCCGCCCTCCTTCCTGACAACACCGGTATCGAAACGTACGGTGTGACATAATCGGACTTAAACCAGAATCTGACCGTGCGCCTCCCGCGAACAAGACTGTTCCAGGCTGTCCAATTCCTCTGGATTTTGCTCTAAAATACCGTCTA
>CAYTQP010000078.1:0-12224 GCA_964440175.1 uncultured Verrucomicrobiota bacterium | reverse complement strand
TTCGGTATTTCCTGAATTTTTTCGTATATTTCACCTGTCCCTAAGAATATGCCCCTAAGGATAAGGGGTATTCCTAGATATAAATTATTTTGGTACAAGGGAATGGAACTTCTGCGGGGGTCACTGTGATACAGATCAAACTCCAAAAGCTCTGAACCTCACCGGTGTGACGACAAGCCGTTTACACCGTATTTCCTGCACTTTTCTTGTGATCTTTTTTCATGCCGTTCACTTGGAACTTATTTTTTCACATTTGTCCAACGCTTTAGAAAAAGTGCTTTTTTGAAAAAAAACACTTTACATGATAGTTTTGGCAGACTACTCTTCCGCTTCATGAAAGCAAAACTTGTTTCTTATGATAAAGACGGCAAGGTGGATCTCTCTTTTCCCTTGGACGGAAATGGCACATTGATTGGGAGGGATGCTGATTGTTTTATTCAGTTGCCCGCACTCGCGGTGTCAAAACATCATGCGGACATTCGTTTTAAGCATAATCACTGGATGTTGCATGATATGAAAAGCACGAATGGAACACGTGTTAACGGAATGCGTGTTTCAACGGCAATGCTCAATGATGACGACTGCATCAGTATTGCGGGGGTAGAGTTGTTTTTCAAGCTTGCGGACGAAGATGTATGGACTCCATCGCATGTGGTGGATATGTCCGAGAACGCCAGCGACCGCACTGTCGCCCGTCCACAGGAAGACTGATTGAGGGAAAGAGAGAGGGCTGAAGGGGCTGGCTGTCATGGCGCTTTTGATCAAAAATGGTGAGATCGTTACGGCGAACGGGCGGCGGAGGGCTGATGTTTACTGCGAAGGTGAGCAGATAAGCCGAATTGCCGAAAGGATTGACGCGCCGCCGTTCGTGCGAGTTGTTGATGCTACGGGAAAGTATCTCTTTCCCGGCTTCGTTGACCCCCATGTACATGCCTATCTTCCGTTTATGGGAACCGTCACCTCCGACGACTACGCCTCCGTCAGTCGGGCAGCCCTGAGCGGTGGCACGACCTGTTTCATCGATTTTGTTAATCCCGGACGCGACGAAAATCCGCTGGATGCAATTGCGCGTTGGGACGAGCGGAGCGCAGGATGTTCGGCCTGCGATTTCAGCTATCATATTGCGATATCCCGCTGGGACGATGTTGTCGAGCGGCAACTGCGTGAAATTGTGAGCGCAGGGATAACCTCTTTCAAAATATACCTCGCCTATAAAGGAACCCTTGCACTGACCGACACAGAACTTTTCCGGGCACTTGAACTGGCGGCGGAGCTGAATGTGCTGACGGCTGTTCACTGCGAAAATGCAGCCTTGGTCGACATTCTTCAGCAACGTCTGCTGGCCGAAGGTAAGTGCGGTCCTGAATGGCACTATTGGAGCCGACCGCCTATTGTCGAAACCTTGGGAGTCCAGCACGCAACAACCTTTGCCGAACTCGCCGGGGCCTCGATCTATATTGTTCATACAAGTTGCGCCGACTCTTTACGTGTTGCCATGGACGCAAAGTTGCGCGGTGTGAATGTCTCCGTTGAGACCTGCATTCAGTATCTGTTGCTGGACAAACAGTACGCAGAGGGTCCGGGATTCAATGCCGCCAAATACATTCTCTCTCCGCCGTTGCGGGAGAAGGGGAATCAGGATGCGCTCTGGGCGGCCGTGCGTGACGGATTCATCAATACGGTGGCGACGGATCACGCCCCCACAAATTTCGGAACGCAGAAATCGGCGGGCAGGGACGATTTCACCAAGATTACTAACGGTCTGCCGGGGGTGGAAGATCGCGTAAACCTGCTCTACACATATGGAGTCTTGAAAGACAGAATAAGTCTTGAACGCCTCGTTGACATTGCTTCTACGCAACCTGCGCGTTTGTTCGGGCTGTATCCGCGCAAAGGAGCAATCGCCGTTGGTAGCGATGCCGATCTGGTTGTCTACGATCCTGAATACGACGGGATCATATCGGCGGAAACCCAGATGACAAATGTGGATTACAACCCCTATGAAGGCTGGTCTATCAGTGGAAGACCGGACGTTGTGACTGTACGTGGAGAGATAGTTGTGGAGAATGGAGCATTTGTTGGAGACCCCGTACGCGGACGATTTCTTAAGAGGGAGAAATGTGAATGACAGGCAGAGAGACGTATGAATTTATCGAGGAGCGTCTGGCACGCGGCGAAACAGTCATCCTGATGACGGTTGCAGCATCGGCATCAGGATCGCCGGGGAAACCCGGATTTAAGATGGCGGTTGGTGCTGACGGACGGCTGATTGGTTCAATCGGCGGTGGCAGTCTTGAATATCGCGCAGTGGAACAAGCTCGCAAGATGCTGAAAGCGGACGAACAAAACCCGCGTATTCAGCGACAAAATTTGGATGGAACCGCTATGGAAGACGGATCCAGCATGATTTGCGGAGGCTCGCAGACAATCATGTTCTATCCATGCAAAAAGGGCGATCTCGCTGTGGTTCGGCGTATTATAGCGGCTGTTGACAGTTGCCAGACTGGAGCCATCTGTTTCTCAAACGGCACTTGGGGTTTTGAAGAGTCCGGACAGGCGGGGGTGTGTGGTATTGAATTTAGAATGGATGAGAGCGGGGAATGGGTTTACACGGAGCGACTGGGTGTTCCCGACACAGTAAACATATTTGGCGGCGGGCATGTCTGTTTGGCGTTATCTCGAATACTGGCGACACTGGATTTTCGTATTCTGGTTTTTGATGACCGCCCCGAGCTACCGATGCTAGAGGAGAATCGGTTTGTTGATGAGCGTTATTACATGTCGTTTGACGCGGCGGTTGAACGTGTCGCAGAGGGTGAAAACAGTTACGTTGTGATAATGACCCCTTCCCATCGTGCCGATGAGGATGTTTTGCGTGGTTTAATAGATAAACGTTTGAAATATCTGGGGCTTATGGCCAGCCGTGTTAAAGCAGGAGAGTTGTTTGAAAATCTGCGCCGCTACGGCGTTTCACGGGAGCGACTCAATTTTGTCAGCACCCCTGTTGGGCTTCCCATTGGTAGTCGCACTCCCGCCGAGATAGCTGTCAGTATCGCTGCCGAACTGATAGAAATTAGAAATATGCCACCTGCCCCTGCCACCACTATTTGCTGACCCGTATTAATTGAGTTGCGGTTTGTCGGCATTCTGTTGGAAGGAATGCTGGACAGAGTTTAGGTTGAACGCTACATTGACTGTATATTTTAATCTTAAATAGAATCAGGGGATAGTATGAATTTTGTTACAGTGAAGTTGTTTCCGGTCGTTCGTTGCTTGATCTTCGGGATGATATGTATTTTAAACGGAGTTTGTTCCGCCGCACTCAGTGCGGAACCCGTCGATTTCAACAAAAACGGCAAAATTGATCCCTATGAAGATCCGGCAACTCCGCTCAATGAGCGGGTTGAGGATCTGCTCTCCAGAATGACGTTGGAAGAGAAGACATGTCAAGCGACAACACTTTACGGGTTTCCCCGGATTTTAATGGACTCCACTCCGACGCCTGAATGGAAGAAGCGTGTTTGGAAAGATGGTCTTGGAAATATCGACGAGCACTGCAACGGTGTCGCCAACGGCAAGATGAAGGCGCGAGTACTGAAGGGTCCGCCGTCCGTGATTCCCGAGGCACTCAACAAGACGCAGCGCTGGTTTATTGAAGAGACTCGTCTTGGCATCCCTGTCGAATTCACCAACGAGGGTATTCGCGGTGCCTGTGTCAGTGGTGGCACGTCGTTTCCCGCCCAGCTCTGTTTGGGTTGCACGTGGAATCGCTCCCTGATTGCTCAGGTCGGTCGTGTTACCGCCCGCGAAAACCGTGCGCTCGGATATTCCAACACTTACGCGCCAATTCTCGATCTGCCTCGTGATCCGCGCTGGGGACGTATTGTTGAGTGTTACGGGGAGGATCCCTATCTTGTCTCTGAGCTGGGTGTCACCATGGTTCGCGCCCTGCAGGCAAACGGAACATCTTCCAGCCCCAAGCACTATTGTGCCTACGCCATTCCCGAGGGCGGGCGTGACGACCGCGCCCGCACGGCACCGTCGATTGGTCCGCGCGAACTACACACTCTCTACATGCGTCCGTTTCGGCGTGCGTTTATGGAGGGCAAGGCTCGTGGAACTATGTCTTCCTATAACGACATAGACGGTGATCCGGTCAGCGCGTCTAAATATTTTCTTACCGATCTTCTGCGCGGGGAATACGGGTTTGACGGTTATGTTGTCTCCGACTCCGAAGCGGTAGAGTATATCTACAACAAGCATCGTGTTGTTCCCGACTACAAACATGCCACTGCCGCAGCACTTGCTGCTGGTCTGAATGTCCGCACCACCTTCCGTCAGCCGGAGACATTCACTTTGCCGTTGCGTGCTGCTGTGAAAGAGGGTATTCTGCCGATGGAGACACTTGATCAGCGCACTCGCGAGATGCTCCGCTACAAATTTCGCATTGGACTCTTCGATCATCCCTATGTCGAGAATCCGCAGGCTGCCAACAAGATTGTAGGTTGCGCCGAACATCAAGCGATTGCCAAAAAGGCATCCGAACAGTCAATTGTTCTTCTCAAGAACGACGGGTTGCTTCCGCTCTCCGTCAATAAACTGAAGAAGGTGTTGATTTGCGGTCCAAATGCCAGGACGGATCACTTTGGTCATTCCCGTTACGGTCCGCAGAATATCGATGTTGTCACCATGGAGGAATCCTTCATAGCCGCGCTGGGTAAAAAGGTGAATGTCTCCTATGCCAAGGGCTGCGAACTTGTGGACAAGCGTTTTCCTGAGTCCGACATTTTGCCGGAGCCACTCAACGCCGTGGAGTGCCAGCTTATAGATGAAGCGGTTGCCAAGGCGAAGGAGAGCGATGTTGTACTCCTTTTCCTCGGCGGGAAATCCCACGTGACAGTAGGGGAGTCAACCTCCCGCACCTCACTGGCTCTGCCTGGTCGGCAGGAGATGTTGCTGGAGGCACTACACGCCGCCGGCAAACCGATTGTGCTGATTCTAATCGATGGTCGCCCTGCTTCGATCAATTGGGCTGATAAACATATTCCCGCTATTCTTTTTGCCGGTTTTGGTGGACAGCACGGCGGTGAGGCTCTCGCGGAGGTCGTTTTTGGAAAGGTGAATCCTTCCGCCAAATCATCTTTTACCTGGCCGAAGTGTGTGGGGCAGATCCCGTATGCGTTCCCCTATAAGCCTGCGTCCCGCTCGGTGGGGAGGGCCCGCGTTGACGGATCGCTTTATCCATTTGGTCACGGACTCTCATACACCACTTTCCATTATGACAACATCAAGATTGAGAACCAGCATCCTGAACTTGGTGAACCTGTTAAAGTCTCATTCACGCTCACCAACACTGGTGATCGACGTGGCGCGGAAATTTCACAACTTTATCTACAGGATGTCGTCCGTTCGGTCAATCGAAGTTTCATTGAGCTAGCTGGTTTTGAGCGGGTTGAACTTGATCCCGGTGAATCCCGCGAGGTCACGTTCACTCTCACCGATGAGCAGCTCAGATTGCTTGATCTCAATATGGAATGGGTCGTTGAACCGGGGCTGTTTCGGGTTTACATCGGGTCTTCATCGGAAGATCTCCGCATCCCGAAAGATGCTTTTGATGCTCCCTGCTGGGGTGGACAGATTGGCAATGCGGGGTTCCCCCCGCTCAATAAATCGATAGACCCTGTGCCGGTGAAACCGTTGGCGGCAAACGAGTTTATTGTGAGAGAGTTGTCCGTCGGACAGCGGTGAAGACGTATGTGATGGGTGTATATATTTTTCTTGGTATATTGGGCGAAAATGTGTACACTGCCTGCCTGAAATGTTATTAAAATATTGATGTTGGATAAGGAGATTGTATTATGAGAAGAACGATATTTTTTGTGTTACTGGTATTGTGTGTCGCCCTACAGCCCGCATGGCGGGGCAGAACTAAAAAACCTCGCAAGGTCGTGTTGAAGATCGGGCATTCTCTCGATATCGGTCATCCCGTACATAAAGCACTGGAGCGGATGAACGAGATTCTGCAGGCGAAGTCGGCGGGACGCATGACGTTGGAGATCTATCCGAATGAACAACTTGGTTCAGAGCGCGAGATGGTTGAGCAGGTTCAGCTTGGCGTTCTCGACATGGTGAAGACCTCAACAGCGCCACTCGAAAGTTTTATACCGGAGATGGGTGTGTTCAGTCTTCCATACATATTCCGTGACAGCGAACACTACTGGCGTGTGCTGAACGGTGAGATCGGGAAAGAGTTACTGGAAAAGGGTGAAAAGGTTGGATTGCGCGGGCTTTGCTACTTCGATGCTGGCAGTCGCAGTTTCTATACGACAAAAAAAATGATCAAGGTTCCTGACGACCTGAAGGGTATGGATATTCGCGTGATGGAAAGCAAAACATCGAAGGCCATGGTTAAGTCTCTTGGTGGCGCGCCGACATCCATAACCTGGGGTGAGCTTTACACCTCACTTCAGCAGGGTGCTGTCGTTGGCGCGGAGAATAATCCTCCCAGCTTCGAGACCTCACGACACTACGAGGTTTGCAAATTCTATTCGCTAGATGAACATACCCGGATTCCTGACATAGTTTTGATCAGTGTCGCGAAATGGAAAAAGCTTAAGCCCGAGGATCAGAAGATTTTGAAAGAAGCCGCTGTGCAGGCGAGTCTCTTTCAGCGTGAACTCTGGAAAGAGAAGACAAAAGAGTCGCTCGCGAAGGTGAAGTCGGCGGGTGTTAAGGTGTTTAATCCCGATAAAAAACTTTTCAGTGCTAAGGTTGAGCCATTGCTGAAAACTTACACGGGGACTCCAATCGGCAATCTCATTGAGCGCATTAAGAATGTAAAATAGAGATTATGCCCGAAATTCACACAAAATTAAAGAAATTGAGATATCTTTCACTTGTCGCAACCGCAGTTTTGGTGGGAATGGGGTTTTTGTTTTCGCGTCTGCTTTCCGATGAATCGATCGCCTGGCTTGAGAAGGTGACGATTTTGATTTTTGTGCTGAACGTGGGGCTTGTTTTTAAGGGGATATGTATCAAAGCGTTGGAGTATTCGGTGATGCTTGTCACTGGTGTTCTGGTTTTGGATGTACTCTGGCAGATTCTTTCACACGCCCTCTCTCGTATCAATATCGTAGAACAGTGCATGTGGTCGAGCGAACTGTCGACGATGCTTCTGATCTGGGTCTCTCTGCTGGGGGCGAGCGTTGCCTTTGATCGGAAGGGGCACATGGGTGTCGATTTTTTTGTCAACAAACTGCCTTCGAAATGGAAGATTGCCGGCGAGGTGCTTGTCTATCTGATTGTCGGTTTTTTCGCAACGGCGGTTTTGATCGTCGGGGGAGCAAACATAGTGGATGTGACGTTATCCACCTGTCAGCGCTCATCGTCGATGGGAGTGAAGATGGGGTATGTCTATCTGGCCCTGCCGATAAGCGGGATATTCATTCTGATTGTTGCCATCAAGAGCGGAGTTGAGAGTCTGTTTGAGCTCTTTCTGGCTGGCGTGAAGTCGAATAAAGGGGAGGGGTGATCATGGACACGCCTCTTCTGGTTCTGATAATCTCATTTGTGCTTTTGCTCATCCTCAATGTGCCGATCGCGTTCAGCATTGGGATGGCAACATTTTTCACGATAGTGGTGGCACTGGGTTCTTTCGATATAGCAACAAAGACTATCGCCCAGCGAATGGCAACGGGAATAGACAGCTTCTCGCTTTTGGCGATACCGTTTTTTATTTTGTCGGGTCAGCTTATGGGGCGCGGTGGGCTGGCGCGACGTCTGATCGATTTTGCTGAAACTCTGGTTGGACGTTTCCCCGGCGGGTTGGGCTATGTGAATGTTCTCACCTGTATGCTTTTCGGGTCGATATCCGGCTCGGCCGCTGCAGCAGTCTCTTCCGTTGGTGGATTCATGATACCTGAGATGAACCGAAAGGGATATGATCGTGAGTTCAATGTTGCGGTCACGACCACCGCTGCAACAACAGGACTGATGATTCCCCCCAGCAACGTCATGATCGTCTACTCATTGGCCTCCGGAGGTGTGTCGATTGCCGCGATGTTTATGGCAGGAATACTGCCCGGCATTGTGTTTGGACTGTTCCTGATGATCGTCAGCGGGATAATCAGTGCGAAAAAGGGCTACGTCGCCGGCGAAAAGAGCTCGCCTCTAACAATTCTCAAAAAATTCCTGATCGCTATCCCCAGCTTAATGTTGATAGTCATCGTGATCGGCGGTATCTTGCGGGGATATTTCACCGCGACAGAGGCGGCCGCATTGGCAGTCCTCTATTCGCTGGTACTCGCGGTGTTCATCTATCGAGAGGTAAAGATTCGCGATCTGCCGGAGATACTTTTGCAGTGCGGGATCACTACCTCGGTGGTCATGCTTCTTATTGGCACCTCGATGGGGATGTCCTGGATATTGACCTATGAGAACGTGCCACAGGAGGTCAGTGTAGCGTTACTGTCAATTTCGGACAGCCCAATTGTGGTATTATTGCTCATCAACATGCTTTTACTGTTTGTGGGCACATTTATGGATATGACCCCGGCGATTTTGATCTTTACCCCGATATTTCTGCCGATTGTGACAAAGCTCGGAATGGATCCAGTCCATTTTGGACTTATAATGATCGCAAACCTCTGCATAGGACTCTGCACTCCTCCGGTTGGAACTTGTCTGTTTGTCGGCTGTGGTGTTGGTGGCACCACTTTGTCTAAAGTGACAAAGACCCTCTTACCATTCTTTGGCGCGATGATTGTTGCCTTGCTGGTGATTACCTATGTTCCGCAGTTGTCGCTCTGGATTCCCCGATGGCTCGATTTACTATAGCGGAGAATGTTGTGCACTATTCATTTTCCGCACGGGAAACGTTGCGACAGAGGGTTCCGGGAAAAATCGATGAAACCCGTCAAGGATAAAGACAAACATCAAAAATTGTGCTGTCTGGATCTCGCTCTTAAGGTTCTCCCGCAACCATGCACAGCTACGTGAAAATGCAGCCCGGGTTGACTTCCCTCCCAGTGGATGAGACATCGTGTTTCCATTTCCGTCCCTTGGTTTCTGATTTGGTGGCTGGAATGCCCGTTCCGTTATAGTTCACATATATCCGGTGATTCTTTTGAGTCGACATTTGCTCTTTTCTGAATCTGCGAATTGCATTCGTCCAGCATGAGAGCATTCAGCAAACCCTCCTCTATGGTGACCATTTTCAGGATTCCTGTCCCGGCGTATTGTTCTTCGACCATTTTAGAAAACACTCGGCCTCCTGATATCGTGTTATCTCTGTTTTTTGGAGTTTTGTTGCTCTCAATATTGTCTTGTGCGATTGTGGCTTTCTCGGTCAGGTCGACAAAATCCCTGCACAGCTTATTGAGTTAGACTCCTGCGCTAATATCTTCTTCATCCCTGGTCTCCATTGTTTCTTTGTTGGAAAATCCCTGTTCTACACGAATATGGCATGGAGACCACTTTCGCCGTAAACCCACCGGAGCAAGGTAACGCGGATTGAGTTAAAAGGTGTGTTGGATTCCTCCATAGCAACGGATGCCATAGTCAGGGTAGCCGACGACAGTTGAATATTTGTCGTTTGTCACGTTCTTTATGGCGGCGTAGAGGCGAGTGTTTTTGTCGACGCCGAATCGGTATCCCGCAGTCAGGTCGATGTTGATAAAATCTCCAAGAGGATGATATTGCCCGTCTCCCGCAAAACGGTTGTTCTCGTATTCCGAAACGTATTTGAGCAGGATTGATGCATCGAGACGCTTGATTGTTGCGTTGGCACCGACTCCGACAATCACATCAGGAAGTGTGACATCGGATTTGTAATGCCCGCTCTTTTTTACATCTGAATCCATAATGGTTGCATTGACAAAGAGTGTTAGAATATTCTCCAGCGGTACGCTTTGTGCGTCGAATTCAAGACCGTATTGGCGCATATCGGAATTATCGTACAGTTCAAATTCCCGCCCGTTGGTGGCGAATTCTGTTTTACCGCTCAGGATCAGCGCGTTTTGACGGTCGACGCAGAAGGCCCCTAAAGATATCTGCCCGATCTCTTGCAGATTAAAGCGGATACCAGTGTCAACCATGGTACGTATTTCATTGTCTGGTTTGTCCAGATTTGTGTTCAAGGTTCCGGTTCGGGGTTGGATAATGCCTCCGGCTCCGTTCAGGTAGAGGGATATCTCTTCGTCCAAATCATATTTTAGTCCCGTGCTGGCATCCAGTATCGGTTTATCCCACTCATCTTCGACAGGGTCGACAGATTTGAATTTTTTACCGCTACCTTTGATATTGAATGCGCCGTACTCTTTCATATATGTTTGATTATAACGTAACCCGGCATTGACGGCGGTTCTTCCAATGGTATGTTCATCTACGATAACCGCCGAAAACGTGTGCAGATCGGTACGATGTCCGTTATAGAAGCGTTTCCCATCGGGCGCGACCCAGTGGTTGTAGAGAGTTCCAAATCGCAGAATGTTGTCTTTGCAAAGCGTCAGTGCCTGCATGAGCTGGACACCGTATTCGTAATCACGTTCATCTGTGGTGGTGTGGTTTCCGGCGGTCGTTGCCGAGAATTCATGCTCGCGGTCTGTGGTGTAAAGAAGGAGTTCTGTGGCGGCTGTGTCCGATTTTTGATAGTGTGTGCGGAGTGTCAGCATAACTGCCTGAAAAGGGTCGAATTCCTCATCTGTTGTGAGAAAACGGTTTGCGGCCGGGGTGGTCGCTCGTCTTAGCTGACGTGAACCGTATAACCCCGAAAGGTTCAACCGAAACGATAGTTCTTCAGTTGCGTTCCAGTCCATTGTTCCGAGGATGCTGGACATTCGCTCCTTGGCGTTCATGTTGTCGGGTCCGTCTGTCGTTTGGTATCCGAGTCCAATTGTGTATCCCCCGTCTTTGAATTGGTCTGCATGGAATAGATGCCCGTTGATGGTGTTGTATGTGCCGTATTCCAGTTCAGAGTATGTGGCGGGTTCCGTGAAGCTTTTCGGGATGATGTTGATGACCCCGGCAATACTGGACATTCCCATCAGTAGCCCGGCGCTTGATCGGATCACCTCAATACGCTCTATCTGAGATGCGGGGAAAAGATAGGGGAGTTCGTGGAATTCCCTTTGCCATATTCCGTTGATGGCGTAGTCAGGGTATGGGTATCGTTGTCCGCGGAAGGAGACAAACTCTTTCACCTTTCTTCCACGCGTCTCCGTAAGTGCTCCCGGTGTGTACATGAGCGCATCTGTTACCGTTTTTGCATTCTGTCTTTCGATCTCGACCGGCCCGATTGTCGTGGTGGCAATATCGAGCGATGGTGTTTCGGCGGTGGTGGTGTCGAAAATGTCGCGCGGAATGGCTTTGACTGTTACGGCGGGGAGTTCCTGTATCTTCTTTTCAGCGGCGACGGAAATAAGCGTGGAGGTGCTTAGAGTGATAACCCAGGCGATACGGCTTAACTTTTTACTTTTCATATAATTCATAGTCATATTGATGGCTTTCTGATTTCAAAAATAAACTGAATGAATGGAAAAGGTAAACGATGAGAAGTGGTCGTTCAAGTTTTAAAAATGCTTTCTAATGAATGTTTCGCATATGGCATTTTATAGAAATGCTTTGACTGAAATGGTGTCATTTATCCCGGTGGCAGAAGTTTTTACAGGAGAGATGATATAATTAGGCGAAAATTTTTTATGATCTTCGGGCTTTTAATGTCGGCTCTCAAATTCAATATACATGTGGCGGTGAAGCAGGAGCAGGGTGGCGGAAGAGCGGAAAAGAAACTCTCTTTTTAAGATACTCCCTGTCTCCAGAATGTGACAGCGACAGGTATGACAATAATGTGGAGTACAAACAGACATTATTACAGTTGGATTGAGTTCTGAAAGACTGCGGAGTTGTGTGAAAAGATTACTGATTACGCAGTTTGCGCTATGACCCTCAGAGCTGAAAGGCGTGGAGAAGAAGACGCGGCTCTCTATTTTTTCCGAGACGCGGTTTGCTGGTTGAGCGGCAGGGCAAAACGTATGGCAGAGTCGATTGTTTTCACGAACCTGAAGTTCAGACGTTTGCGTACATCACCAGGTATGTCCTTGATGTCAAGTTTGTTTCCTTCCGGCATTATTATGGTCTTGACCCCGGCCCGGTCGGCGGCGAGGACTTTCTCTTTCAACCCTCCAATTGGCATTATGCGTCCGCGCAGTGTTATTTCGCCAGTCATG
>CAYTQP010000077.1:0-12384 GCA_964440175.1 uncultured Verrucomicrobiota bacterium | reverse complement strand
AAGGATTGGAATTTTGTGATAAAAAGAGTTCCAAGGTTCGGATAAAGTGACTTTTGGAATATCCAATGTTTGGAAGCGGTTAACGGTTGCCGGTTTGCGTTTAGCGACGGGCGCATGGGGATGTGGGTGCGATTATGAGAGAGACGATGAATAAGCCATGTTTGAAAGAGCGGCTTTATATCATTATCTTCGAGGCTGACACGCCGAAAGGAAAACTTTTTGATGTACTCCTGTTTGTTGCAATAACGGCGAGCGTACTGTTGACAATGCTGAGCAGTGTGAAGTCTGTCAGCGAGTCTCACGAAACGTTGTTGCTGGTGTTGAACGTCTTTTTTACTCTGCTTTTCAGCGTTGAATACGGATTGCGCCTCTACTGCGCCCGCCAACCCGTTCGTTATGCCCGTAGTTTTTTCGGAGTGGTTGACCTGTTGGCTATTCTGCCGTTCTATCTAAGCCTGCTGATTCCCAGTACGCGCTTTCTGGACGTGATAAAAATTCTGCGGTTGTTGCGCATCTTTCGAGTGCTCAAGATGGCGCAGTATGTGGGAGAGTCCGATCTATTGATGAACGCCATGATTAACAGCCGCCGTAAGATCGGAATCTTCATGTCCAGCATTATGAGCATTGTTGTGATTCTGGGTTCGCTGATGTATGTGATTGAGGGCGCGGAGCATGGCTTCACCAGTATTCCTCAATCTATATATTGGGCGATAGTCACGCTGACCACTGTCGGCTATGGTGACATTTTGCCGAAAACTCCTGTAGGACAGACGCTCGCGGCATTCATTATGATAATCGGCTACAGTATCATCGCCGTGCCAACTGGCATAATCACCGCTGAGCTGACGCTTGCTCAGACGCGCCCGGAAAAATCGCATGTCTGCCCGAAATGCGATGCAGGGGAACATGCTCCCGATGCCGATTACTGTCGCCGTTGTGGAACAAAACTGGCGCGGAAAGATTTATGAAAATATGATGTTTATGTAAACAGATTGGTTTTAATTCGAGCTTGTCTAAACACGATTGAGTGGTTAATAGGTGAGCGTTACAGTTGCAGGTATCCGCCTCTTGTTTAAAGATCGACAGTTTCCATCCGTAATCCTATTGCTGGCACTGAACCGGTGCATGTTTATTCTCTGTCGGGAGTTTAGCGGGAAAGGCCATTCCGTTTCGTGTAGGCAGAGGAGATTGTTTTGTAGTGTCCCTGGAGATCTCATCGTTGATTGCCAATGACTTACGCGCGTAAAGAAGAAACTTGGGTTAAGAAATAACGCGAAAAATTAAACGTTTTGCCCCTTGGAATTATTTCAGGGGAACCGAAAGAATGATATTTGCTGAATTTGAAGCTTTTATGAATAGCTCAGAACAACTCAGTATTACAAATTATGCTGAAAACCTCAAAAGAAGTGATGTGTGTTCTATCTCTTTTTCTTCCGCTCTTTGGCTTCCCTCACATCGCCGAGGTCGTTATTAGACAAATCTTTCAATTTTTCGACAATCTGTTGTTTGAATTTTGCAACCACCTCGTGGTATTCTGGGTTGTTCGCAAGGTTTGTGTACTGTTTCGGATCCTTTTCCATATCGAACAACTGAAGTCCAAGTTCTCCCTTTTTGCCGTGCTGAATGAATGCCCAGCCGTCGGTGCGCAGAAGATAACTTTTATAATTCACACAGAAAGCGGCATCACGCACTGTGGCTAGTGGGTCATCCAGTGTTTTCAGAAGGCTTTTACCCTGAAGCCTATCCGGCACATTAAGTCCGCAGAGTTCGGCGGTGGTGGGGTAGAGATCAAGCAGTTCAGCAAATGAATTACATACCGCCGGTTTCTTTCCAGGAACCTTGATAATCAGCGGTACGCTCGCTGACTCTTCCATCAGCCCGACTTTCATCCAGAAATCGTGTTCGCAGAGGTGGTATCCGTGGTCGGCGGTAAAGATGACGATGGTGTTCTTTTCCAGTCCCTCTTTGCGGAGAGTGTCGAGCAGTTTGCCGACCTGTGCGTCCATGAACGAGACGGAGGCGTAATATGCGGCAACCGCTTTCTTCTCCTGTTCGGTGTCGAGATTCAGGTTTTTACTGGTTTTGTAGTTGATTCCGGCCTTCGGAATGTCGTCCCAGTCGCCGTCGACTTTTTCCGGCAGGACAATATTGTTCCAGTCATATGGTTCGTAGTAGCCCTCAGGGGAGACGAAAGGGACGTGTGGACGCACAAAGCCAACCGCGAGAAAGAAAGGTTTGTCTTTGTGAAGGCGTAACAGTTCGCATGCCTTTTTGGCGGTCTTTCCGTCGGAATGCAACATGTCACCACCATAGGCCTTGACTAGCTCCAGTGTGTTACCACCTTTCACCGGTTTGGTGCGATCCGGGTTTTTTTCAAGCAACTCGCCCTCGCCCGGAGCCTTCCACTCTGGACCCTGACTATTGAAGCGCTCCACCCAGGAACGGGCATCATCTTGTCCGTTGCGACCTCTCATAATATCTCCAGGTACGCCCATGTGGAAAATTTTACTCACTCTGGCGACGTAATAGCCGTTGTTGATGAAGTGCTGAGACCAGGTCGCACGGTCGCCAATATTTTCACGCCCACTGACATAACCCATGGTTCCCGTAGCGTGTGGATAGTAGCCCGACATAAAAGAGGCACGTGACGGTCCGCAAACAGGGAATTGACAGTAGGCGTGGCTGTAGCGCACTCCCTCCGCTGCCAGACTGTCGATATTCGGAGTCTTGCAGACATTGTTCCCATAGCACGAAAGTGCGGTCGTTGTCAGATCGTCCGAAATGATGAACAGAACATTAAAACGCTCTGCCGCCTGCGACACAAATGCCGCTGTAATTATGCAGAAAATAAATAATTTTTGTTTCATATCGACTTGAATACGGTATTTCTGCCTGGAATTCTAGATGTTTTTTAATCAATTTATAAATTAATTTGGCGCAAAACATCTTATTCGGACGACACCTGATTTGTTAAGATATTTGCACGGTGGTTGAGTATGAGAGAAGCAGTGTTGCAATAAGGGGCTTCGCCGTCCGGATTGTTTGCGATTTGAATGCCGCCGCCGCATAGGAGCGTTGTTTTGCGGACAAAAGTCGGATCGCTGTCCGGCTCTTTTAATGTGGATTATTTTGAGACGCGCCATCATCTCTTCGATATCGGGGCGACTGGATTCGAACCAGCGACATCTAGCTCCCAAAGCTAGCGCTCTGCCAGGCTGAGCTACGCCCCGTTCTGCTGTAACGGAAGCGGGGAAGATATACGGAACGCTTTGCTTTCGCAAGAATAAATTACAGGAAACCTTTATGAGATGCTTTTGTTGCAATTCAGAGGTTGTATTCAGGTCAGGATAACCTTGGTCTACATTTTTTCAACTCCCAAGTCGCACTCCGGTGGGCGGCGGCGGCTTATATTTCGCCTTTGAAGCTCTCATGACTTCACGGGTATCAGGGACGACAAATTTTCTTCCGGGACTTTTTGAATTTGCAGAAAACAATTTACAGTATCAATTACCTCGTTATTGCGCTCAGTTTTGTTTATTAATCACTTTAATTTGTGGACATGCGCAGGTTTTATGATAGCTTTCAGATTGATTAGCAATGCGACAGATAGAAATGGATAGTGGGGAACAGAGTGAAAATTTTAGTGTTACATGGTCCGAACCTGCAGTTGCTGGGCAGGCGTGAACCTGATGTGTACGGACTGGTTACGCTGGACGGAATAACGGCGGCTCTTGAGGCGAAGGGAGTGGAGCTGGGCGTTGAGATAGAGTCTGTTCAGAGCAATCACGAAGGTGAGCTGGTCTCGCTCATTGGCGCAAGTGACGGAGTTTATGCTGGAATTCTGATCAATCCGGCCGCTTATACGCACACGAGTGTGGCACTGTTTGATGCATTGAGGGCGGTGGATGTTCCCGCAGTCGAGGTGCATTTGTCGAATACGGCGGCACGCGAAGATTTTAGGCATAGAAGTTTGACTGCACCCGCATGTGTGGGGCAGATTACCGGTTTCGGAGTCGAAAGCTATCTGCTGGGACTTGCCGGATTGATAGATTTTATTAAGAGAGAGAGGAGTTGAAACTTATGGACGTTAAAGAGATAAAACAGTTGGCGAAAATAGTCAAAGAGAACGAGTTGACAAAGTTTATGCTGAAGGATGGTGAGTTTGAGCTAAAGCTGGAGCGTGGCGGCAATGAGAAGGAACAGGTTTTTGTTCAGGCTCCTTCGATGATGCAGTCGCCGATGCCGGTGCTGTCATCCGCTCCCGTTCCGGCGGGTGACGAAACGGCGTTGACCGTTGAGGACGACTCGAAATATGTTGAGGTGACCTCTCCGATTGTCGGCACATTCTACCGCGCACCGTCACCGGATTCCGACGTGTATGTGAATGTGGGCGATCAGGTTCACGAAGAGTCGGTGGTGTGTATTGTCGAGGCGATGAAGGTGATGAACGAAATTCACTCTGAAGTCAGCGGGATTATTCGTGAGATTCTGGTGGATAACGCGACACCCATCCAGTTTGGCGAGCCGCTCTTTCTTGTTGAACCGAGCTGAGGATTCTTGATGATTGAAAAAGTATTAATTGCAAACCGTGGCGAAGTGGCGATTCGGGTGATACGGGCCTGCCGTGAGATAGGAATACAGACGGTGGCGGTTTTTTCAGATTCCGACCGGGACTCCCTGCACGTTGAGCTTGCGGATGAGTCTGTTTGCATCGGTCCGGTTGCATCGTCTGAAAGCTATCTGAAGATCGCCAATATAATCAGCGCGGCTGAGATTGCTGATGTTGACGCTATTCATCCGGGTTATGGATTTTTGGCGGAGAACGCGCATTTCGCCGAGATATGCGAGCAGTGCAACATAACCTTTATCGGACCAACGGCTCAGTGCATCCGTCAGATGGGCGACAAGAATTTGGCGCGGCAGACGATGATGAGCGCGAAAGTCCCCGTCACTCCGGGTAGCGAGGGTTTGATCGGCACCAGAGATGAGGCATTGGGTGTGGCAAAGGAGATAGGCTATCCGGTTCTCATCAAGGCGGTTGCGGGCGGTGGTGGGAAGGGGATGCGTGTTGCTCATAATGATGTAAGTCTAGTGCAGGCGTTTATGACGGCGAGCGCGGAAGCCGAACGTTCGTTTGGCAATCCCGAAGTATATATGGAGAAATTTATTGAGTCCTCCCGGCATATCGAAGTGCAGGTACTCGGCGACAGCCATGGGAATGCCGTTCACGTTGGTGAGCGTGACTGTAGTATTCAACGCCGGCATCAGAAGTTGTTCGAGGAGGCACCCAGTCCTGCGATAAATGATTCACAACGCAAAAAACTGGGCGATATCGCGGTTCGTGCGGTTAAGGCCGTCAACTACAACAACGCTGGCACGGTGGAGTTTTTGTATGACATTAAGGCGAAAGAGTTCTATTTCATGGAGATGAACACTCGTATTCAAGTAGAACATCCGGTTTCGGAGGAGATATCGGGGATTGACCTGATAAAGGAGCAACTGATAATAGCCTCCGGGGAGCCGATGAGCTTTAAGCAGAGCGAGATTAAGATGTCCGGTCACGCTATGGAGTTCAGGGTGAACGCCGAGGATCCCTCCAGAAAATTCCAGTCTTCTCCGGGGTTGGTCAAGAGCGTGCATTTCCCGGGTGGCAGAGGGGTGCGTGTTGACACGTTCGTTTATCCCGGATATGAAATTCTCCCCTTTTACGACAGCATGATCGCCAAGATTATAACGCACGGGAAGGATCGTGCGGAGGCGATATCCATTATGGCTCGGGCACTGGATGAGTTTATGATTGACGGCATAAAGACAACGGCCCCGCTGGGGTGCGCGCTGATGGCGAGCGACCAGTTCAAGAGGGGGGATTACGATACGGGTTTCCTTGAAAAATTCATGGATGATTGGCAGTTTGACGATAGTTGAAGGCGGAGGATGATATGTCAAAAAAAGAGATTAAGAAGAGCAAAGCGAATACAGAGACCGGTGATCTGAAAGAGGTCCTCTCCGGCGTTGCTGCTGAGAATAGCAGTGATCTGGGCGCGATTCGAATTCACAATAATGTGATTGCGGTAATTGCCAGGCTGGCAACGCTGAAAGTTCCCGGAGTGGTCGAAATGACCGGCTCCATAGTGGACGGACTTGCAGGAATGATAGGCAAGAAAAGCACTGACAAGGGCGGTGTTCATATCGATATTGAGGATGATTCAATTGTGGTCGATATCGCTGTGAACCTTGAGTATGGTGTGCGCATTCCGCACGTGGCGTGGCAGATTCAGAACGATGTGCGCGAGGCGGTGGGAAAGATGACGGGAAAACCGATAAAGGCGGTGAATGTTGTGGTTCAGGGCATACAGTTGCCGGAAGATACGTTGCAGATGGATGAACAGATAGGAGTTGGACAATGAGAATATTACATAAATTTTGCGGACTGTTTTTACTGTTGCTTCTGATCTTTATCGGGCTGGCGTGTGTGAACGCTTCTGGTGTGTTCGATAGATTCGAGATGGGCTATGTGAGTGAGTTGTCCGACGTGGTGAAAGAGATGCTAAGTGACCCTCTCTTTCTCCTGCATCTGGGGATTGTCGTGTTGACGTTGACTGTTGTTTATCTCCTCTCGTTCTCGACGCGCTCCGGCAGGGCGGTGTATCTGACGTACAAGACCGAGACGGGCAGGGTTCAGGTCAATATGGGCGCGGCATCGAGCTATCTTTCCAAACTCAAGAAAGAGTTTGCCGCAGTGGTCTCTTTGACCCCGAAGCTACGAGTGCGCGGTCAGAGCGTTGTTGTGACAATGCTGACGGGCATTAAGGCCGGAACCAGAATACCGGAACTGTCCGATATGCTTCAGCGGCGGGTTAAGGAGTGCCTGACAACTGATCTTGGAATTCGGAATGTGCAGGAGGTACGCATAGTTATTAAGGAGATTAGCGGTTCACCGCCGTCACGTGGCACTAATAAACACGACGAGATAATCGACATCGGAGTTGACGAAGAGGATGATCGGCCTGTAATTGACCTTGATATGGAGGAGAATAAAGAGGATGAGGCTCCCGTCGCGGCTGGTTTTTACATACACACCAAAGACGATGATGGGGACGACGAAGAGGGTGACGAAGAGGGTGACGAAGAGGCACGCTCGATAATTGATATTAACGACAGCGATGATGATGACAAATCCTGATCTTGTTGTGGTTGGCTCACTGGGCTTGGATACCATCACCGCCTCTGGTGAGCGCAGGGAAAATCTGCTGGGTGGATCGGTCTCATATGCCTGCGCAGCGGCATCTTTCTATAGCCGTCCGGGAATGGTGGCGGTAGCGGGACGGGACATTCCTGATGAGTATATTAAGATATTTGACGATTTCGGTTTCGATCGACAGGGTTTGCGCCTGGAGGATGGTAAAACCTTTCATTGGGAGGGGCGTTATCACGATGACATGAATCAGCGTGACACTATCTGTACCGAGCTGAACGTCTTTGCCGATTTCCAGCCCGAATTGCCCGTCGCCTATCGCGAGGTGGATCACCTCTTCCTCGCGAACATAGACCCGGAGCTACAGCTTCACGTTATAGACCAAGTGAAGAACCCGAAGTTTGTGGTGGCTGACACTATGGATCTCTGGATTGACTTAAAGCGTGAAAGGCTGATTGAGGTCATTGGCAGGGTTGATATGCTGACACTCAATGAGTCCGAGGCCAGGCATCTGACTGGCGAAAGCAGTCTGCCGAAGACCGCGCAAATAATGCTGGCGATGGGACCAAAGTATATCCTCATAAAAAAGGGTGAACACGGATGTATGCTCTTTTCACGAGACAAAACAGCACTCTTGCCGGCATATCCAATTGAAGACGTTATTGACCCGACTGGGGCGGGGGACTCATTCGCTGGTGGTCTGATGGGGTATATCACCAGACAGTCCCGAAGTGACTGGGCGACAATATGCGAAGCACTTTTACACGGGACAGTAATTGCATCCTTTACTGTTGAGGCGTTTTCGCTGGATGCTTTGCACCAGATCAAAGATGGAGACATAGAGGCGCGACTTGCAGATTATAAGAAGATGTTGTTGTAGAGGAATTACGACGACATGTTTAGCAGGAAGAGTGGCTTTCTCAATTGTCCGGGAATTGGACAATTGTTTTCGGTGATTGTCCGAAGCTTGGACAGTAACTTTGTTGCACCGAACTCAATCCAGTTGTTTCACAGATGCAATCTCGTCCATTATCATCTCGGCGGCACGTCGCTTTGACTGGGCGGGATATTCGACAGTCTCGCCAGAGCTTTTGAAAAGAGTCAGGCGATTGGTGTCGTGGGCGAAGCCACTGCCGTCTTCGCTGATATCGTTGGCGTATATCATGTCGCAACCTTTTCTCGCCAGCTTGGCGCGGGCGTTTTCAGCGACATTTTCGCTCTCGGCGGCGAAGCCTATGAGCAGGGGGCGGTTTTTCATTTGGGCAATGGATGCCAGAATGTCGGGAGTACGTTTGAGTTCGAGCATTGAGATTGAGGAGAGTCTCTCTTTTTTTATTTTTCCCGTTTTGTAATGGACCGGGGTAAAGTCACAAACCGCCGCGCACATTATCGCGGTGTCGGCGGCACTCACGTTTGCGGTGACGGCGGCGTGCATGTCGGCGGCACTGCGCACTGGAATGGCGCGGATGCCGGGATGCTGAAAGGATGATACTTTCAGCGGACCGTGAATTAAAATCACCTCCGCACCGCGTCGCACAGCGGCGATGGCGATGGCGACACCCATCTTTCCAGTTGATCGGTTGGAGATGAAGCGGACGGGATCGATATCCTCGATTGTGGGACCGGCGGTAATCAGAATCACGCGATCGCTCAAATCATTTTGAATGTTATTGTCTAAAAACATGCCGTTACAGTACCCTCTTTTGCAGATTTTTAAAAGTAGATTCCGATGAATTCAGCCTTTTTTACTGGATATCAGGCATGATAAGTGTAGATTCCATAAATCATATTAAAACGGACAGAACCGGAGAGTTGGCTAATTATGAGAAATGTTATTATTATTGGCAGTGGATGCGCCGGATTATCGGCGGCAATCTATACGGCGCGTGCGAATCTTGAACCGTTGGTGTTGAACGGTAATCAGCCGGGCGGACAACTTATTACAACGACGGAAGTGGAGAACTATCCGGGGTTTGAGAACGGAATTGATGGTTTCACTCTGACGGACACAATGAGGAAGCAGGCGGCGCGTTTTGGCACAGAGTTTGCAGGCGAAACGGTGGTGGAAGTTGACTTCAGCGGTCAGCCGCTGAAGCTTAAAACGGATGCCGGAAATGAGTATGAAACGAGAAGCGTCATTGTGGCAACCGGTGCGACCGCACGCTACATGGGGATTGAATCCGAGCAGAAACTGATCGGAAAGGGTGTCTCGGCCTGCGCAACCTGCGACGGCGCGTTTTATCGTGATGTTCCTGTCTGCGTGGTTGGCGGTGGCGACTCAGCCATTGAAGAGGCCATGTTTCTGACTCATTTTGCATCTAAGGTGACTATTATTCATCGCCGTGACGAGTTGCGTGCATCAAAGTATATGGCAGACTTGGCAATAGGGAACGAGAAGATCGATTTTCTGTGGGACAGCGTGGTTGTTGAGGTGCTCGATGTGCAGAAGGGCGATGTGGAGGGTGCACGCATAAGGAATGTGAAGACGGGGGAGGAGCATATTCTGCCTATAAAAGGGTTTTTTCTCGGAATCGGACACAAACCCAATACGGATGCGTTTAAGGGTGTCCTCGAAATGGACGAAAATGGTTATCTGATCACCGACAGCACCCGCACAGGAATAGCGGGCGTGTTCGCTGCCGGCGATGTGCAGGACAGTGTATACCGTCAGGCGATCACCGCTGCCGGCACTGGTTGCATGGCCGCGCTTGAAGTAGAGAAGTTTCTCGAACAGGCAGGGTGATAAAAGGCGTGAAAAACAGAAAAAAAGATACAAACTTCAATGACTGGACGGTGTTTAAGCGTATAATCTCATATACCGCCCCGTACAAGTCGCGCCTTGTTATGGGGGTGCTGTTTGGTATAGTTTTTGCAGGCTCCATGCTCGGATTGCTGATGAGTGCCCGTAAAATTTTTGGACAGATATTTAATGTCGAGGAGGCGAGTCTGCGCCAGACGATTGTTGTCGCGCTGGTTCTGGTGGGACTTGGAGTGATTCGTGGAATTGGGCACTTCATAAGCAGATATTTCATTGAATGGGTTGGCAACAAGGTTGTCACGGATCTGCGCATATCGGCGTTCGACCGCCTGCAGGGACTTTCGCTCGGTTATTTTGGCGGGAGTAAGTCCGGCGATTTGATCTCGCGGATATCGACCGATTCGATGCTGGTGCAACGCACGGTCTCCACGGTTCTGATAGACTTGGCGACGCAACCGTTCGTATTCATCGGGGTTCTGATTTACATCTTTTATCTGGACTGGATATTGGCACTTGCAATGTTCCTCCTCTTCCCGCTCTGCCTGATTCCGGTAACCTGTTTCGGGCGCAGGGTGCGCCGTTACTCGCGTGAGGGGCAGAAGAAGCTCGCCGACATGGTTTCACGATTGCACGAAAATATAGCCGGAATGCGTATTGTGAAGGCCTTTGGAATGGAGGAGTTCGAGAAAAAACGGTTCAACGGTGAGGCGCGACACGTGTTTGGCAAACTTATGAAAGTGACTGTTGCCCGGGCGGCAAATGATCCAGTGATAATTGAGCTTTCCATCATAAGCATCTGTCTTGCTCTCTTTTATGTAAAGTTTCGCGGTATGACGATGGATGAGTTTATGGCCTTCATAATGGCATTTGTGATGCTTTACGAACCAATCAAGAAGATAAGTCGCGTCAATCTTCAGGTGCAACAGAGTTCCGGCGCGGCAGAGCGAATTTTCGAGATTATTGACGAAAAGCCAGACATTGTTGAGTGTGACAATCCTGTTGAGCTTACAGGGGAGATCGAGGAGATAAAATTCGAGAACGTCTCGTTTGCCTATGGGGAGGAGCCTGTTTTGAAGAATATCACCATAGATATTCAGGCGGGACACTGCATAGCTTTTGTCGGCAGTTCCGGGGCGGGCAAGACAACGCTGGTCAGCCTGCTGCCGCGTTTCTACGACGTGACCGGCGGCAAAATCACCATCAATGGCTGTGATATACGGGATATGAGTATCGCTTCACTGCGACTCAAGACAGGACTGGTTTCGCAGGAGACGATTTTGTTCAATGACAGTGTTGCGAACAATATCGGGTTCGGGCGGATGGATGCGAACCGCGAGGAGATTGAGGAAGCTGCGAAAAGGGCACACGCCCACGATTTTATACGGGCGTTGCCGGATGGCTATGATACAGTTATCGGTGAGCGTGGAAGTAGTCTTTCGGGTGGTCAGCGCCAGCGGCTGGCCATTGCGCGGGCACTCCTGCGCGATCCTCCTCTGCTGATTCTGGACGAGGCGACCAGTTCGCTCGACACCGAGTCGGAGCGGCAGGTGCAGGCGGCACTCGATACGCTGATGAAGAACCGTACCGTCTTTGCCATCGCTCACCGACTCTCCACAATCCAACATGCCGACTGCATTGTGGTGCTTGATAAAGGGCGTGTGGTGGAGTGCGGAACCCACACCGAGTTGCTGGAGAAGAACGGAAACTACAAATATCTGCACGACCTCCAGTTTAATGTTTGAAGAAATTATGAAATACAAAACAGTCATATTTGATCTGGATGGCACACTGTTGTACACGCTCGAAGATTTGGCCGATTCGCTCAATGCCGCTCTCGCCGCGCTGGGTTTTCCTCCGCGCCCGCTCGACTATTTTAACACCGCCGTGGGTGACGGGGCGGAGACGATGGTCTTGCGCTGTCTCCCTGAATCGGAGCGTGACGCAGATACGCTTCGGCGGGCGACTGAGCGGACGTTAGAGGAGTATCACCGCCGTTGGAATGTGAAGACGCGACCTTACCCCGGTGTTCCTGAGATGCTGGACGCATTGACTGCGGCAGGTGTCCAAAAGTGTATTTTATCCAACAAACCGGATGCCTCCACACAGAAGGTTGTCGCCGAACTTCTTTCACACTGGAATTTTGATGTTGTACGTGGCGCAAGATCGGACACACCGGTGAAGCCCAATCCTCAATCCGCCATTGAGACGGCGGTGCAGTGTGGCGTCGCGCCTGCCGACTGCCTTTACGTGGGTGATACAGATACCGATATGCGCACCGCCATCGCTGCCGGCATGTTTGCTCTCGGCGTGACATGGGGATTTCGAAGCGCGGATGAATTGCGTGAAAACGGTGCGGCGGCACTTGTCGATCATCCGTTGGAGATCGTCGATTTTATTGTATGACTAAAATTCATGTTCTAAACAGATTAAA
>CAYTQP010000076.1:0-12445 GCA_964440175.1 uncultured Verrucomicrobiota bacterium | reverse complement strand
TGCACGTTCAGATGAGGAAAGCGAGGCATTCAGTATTTGTCCGCCCTTGTTTATCGCGTCGTACATTCCTGCGTCCGGCTCACTCGCAAAACTGAATTGGTAATTCGGTAATTCCGGAACTTCGTTCGCATACGCCGCCAGGAACTCGCAAGTTCCGTCAGTTGAGTCCGCATCCTGAATGTGATGATGGACACGCACATCCCCGGCGATGGGCTGATCTTTCACAGATGCCACACACCGCTTCAAATACTGAAGCATATTGCGACTCGGTGTTATAACGGTAAAACTGTGCATGTCCGGGAATATAATGATTCGATTGTTTATATTACACAACTAACCTGAACTATTCACTTTCAACAGTCAGCTCAACAGAGCTGGCGCGAAAAATGCTTCGGCGCAGGATCATTGTTGATGCAAATGCATACTTTTTAACGGTTTATCCACTAAAACCCCTCGACGTATCGAATGCTTCCATCTCCACGTGACACCCGAAAACAAACCCGGCGTATATCGAACTTTGTCAATAACCAGGGGCAGTAATACGTCGTTAAGATTATGGACTTTCAACGCTACCGATTTGCGCGACATTTTGAGCTGACTTTTTGGCGTTCCGATTACTCATCAATCGGAAACTTCTTCAATCGCAGCCATTGCAACAAAACAAGCCAGATGAAGAGCGGATTGTCCCGTAAATACCGCTTCCACAGACGTGGATCTGTTATTGCTCGATGAAGCCACTGCAAACCGCTTTTCTTCATCCAATCTGGGGCATCTTTTTTCACGTCGGCGTTCACATCAAACGCATACCCGACCGCGCAGATAATCTTCACATCCAGTTTCGGCAGAAACTCCTCCATAAAGTAGAGTTGCCGGGGGGTGCTTATTCCAATCCATAAAATATCGGGCTTAACCTTCCCAACCTGCTCAATCAAATCTGCAGCCTCCTCATCGTTCAATTCCCTGAACGGAGGAGTGTATCTGCCCGATATTTTTATTCCGGGGTTCTTCTCTTTCAGACGCTTTTCGAGCTTTTCCGCCAATCCCGGCCCACCACCGTAGAGGTAGTGTCCCCACCCCTTATCTGCTGAATAGGAACAGACATCACGCATGAGATCGGGACCATAAACGCGGGCAATCTCCTTGTGTCCCAGCAACTTGCCGATCCAAACCAAGGGCATGCCGTCAGCCGTGTTCAGATATGAGCGATTCAATATTCTCCGCATCCGCTCATTTCTGTTGGCCTCCATAATCCCCGCGACCCCCATGGCTCCTGTATAAACCTTCTCATCTTCGGATTCGATGATTTTCTCAAACGCCGCAATCGAAGCATCCATGTCTACAGGGTGAATTTTTACGCCCAGTATATTGAAAGATTTAACAGCCTCATTCATAATTCATTTATCCTGTATCTCTAATTACACGACCGCACGTTGCGACGTATGTTCTCAAAATGCTCCACGCGAACTCAGCACGGAGTGGATTGTGCGCCCTAAAATGATAAGATCGAGCCAAACGGACCAGTTTCGCACGTAGTAGGTGTCCCACTTCTCCATATCGGTCAAACACAGACTGCTTCGTCCGGAGACCTGCCACAACCCCGTCATACCCGGCTTAACCTGATTGCGCGGCGTTTTGACATCACCGGAGAGCGACTTCTGATGATAGTCTGGCAACGGTCGCGGACCGACGAGTGACATCTGTCCCATAAGAACATTTATTAGCTGTGGCAACTCATCGAGTGAATAGCGTCGCAGTTGTCGCCCAAGGGGTGTCACACGGGGGTCGTTCTCAAGTTTATAATTGCTCTCCCATTCAGCATTCAATTCAGGATCCGCCGCAAGTGTTTTTTTGAGAATCTCATCCGCGTCCAGCGGCATTGTTCGGAATTTTATCGTCTTGAACGGCTTCCCCAATCGACCGTAACGCGTCTGCACATAAAATGGATTATGTTTATCGATCGTGAAAATGAGCAGACTGAAAAGCAGTAGCAGCGGTAGCCAGAACGGCAATGTCGCCAGCACAATCAGGAACTCAACCCAGGTCTTTATCTTCCCCGCAAGCGGACGCATAAGGTTTCTCGTCACCTCAAGCCCTATCAACCCTCCAAAATTACGGGGGATTATCCACGAAAATGCGTCTTCATGAATATTTGGCAACAGGATAACCTTGCGATAACCCGCCAACGTATTATCTAGAAACGGTGTCAAGCGTTTCTCGGGGAAATGGGTTAGCGACACAATAGCCACCGGCGCGTTAGCGGTAGTGTCCTCAATGCCTCCGAGCACCTTTATCCCCTGCACCTCTTCGCCGACAGCAAATTCGCCGGAGAATATCCCAACAGGCATATATCCAATCTCCGACACCCCCGTGAAAGCCGAAACTATGCGTGGAACCTCCTCCGCATCTCCATATATCACTGCCGGACATCCCCAAAGTCTCAGTTTGATGAGAAATCGTCTCGTAACTGCCCGACCCACAGGAATAAAGAGCGCGCCAAATATGTATGACACCATATACACGATACGGCTGGGTAAGACAATTTCACGACTGAAAAAGTAGGCCATAGTGGCCAGTGCGAAAACCGTCAGCAACAGCAACTGCGTCCGCCGCAATTCCTCCACCGCGCCCAGCCCCCATCCCGGCACGAGCCCGACAAGCCCGGCCCCGCCACACCAGACCGGAATCAGCATCAGAGAATATTTTATTGAGACAGGAATCTGAAACGACAGGTACAGTATGACATTGCCAACCCATAGGGCAACCAGCAATACAATCGCGTCACCCAGCAAAAGGCAACCCGAATTGGATAGTTGCCTCCGCCAGATTTTAAATCCATTCTCTTTCATTTTTACATCATTTTTTCCACAAATGCCGCCACCTGCTAAGAATAGCCCTTAAAATCCTCTGGATTTTGGGTTATAATACTGCATACAATCTTAAAATCAATTTGCTGACAGGCATATATCACCGTATTTCTAAACCCAACAGCCCTCACCATTCGTCCAGCACACTTTCTCTCAAGTAACCCTGTTTTCCCCATCTCTTGAAATATGTCCCCCATTGATTCCGTCACATCCGTCCTTTATTCACTTAATGTACACATATATCAATACATGCCTGTACGCCACGTTTTTAAGATCAAATTCAACAAGATCCCGCACTGTGTGCATAGCGACGGATCTAAAAAATTCAGAAACGAGAATAGTTGCGGTCACGTATTCGTACTTTTCTTATGCGACACTCCCCGTCCTCTAACGAAAGATATTCATGCCGTCAACCAGAATGACAGACCGCCTCAAATCCTCCGCCACGGCGGCTAAAATCCAAACGCATCCAGCTCGCCAATTGGAATTACACGCACATTTTTCTTCAGTGGGCATCCTGATTCAATCGGCGCGACCACAACATATTTCTCATGAACCATTCAGGTTAAAACAATTTTCAGGCACATGAAGGACAAGCAACTCGCGAAGTTTATCGACCTCATTTCGCTCGACAAGATCAGCCAATTCATCCAAATCAATCGACGGCAAAGATTGGTTTTCGCTGTTTTTCTTTATAACCCATATCTTTTCATAAGCGGTCTTCAAGACATTTTCGTCTTGAGTGTAAACTTCCTCATACTCTTTCTCGCCTGGGCGCATTCCTGTTATTCTGACCTCAATGTCTTCACCGGGAGTCAATCCTGAGAGTTCGATCAACCGGCGGGCAAGATCGATAATTTTAATCATCTCGCCCATTTCAAGAACCATGACCTCCTGATGACGACCAACTTTCCCGGCCTGCAGCACCAAATCAACCGCCTCTGGAATTGTCATAAAGAACCGGCGTACCCCTTCGCTAGTCACCGTCACTGGTCCGCCTGCCGCAATCTGTCTTTTGAACAACGGCACAACACTGCCACTGCTTCCAAGCACATTTCCGAAGCGAACAGAAACAAAAGTGGTTGTTCCTGCGTCCATCTCCCCAATAATTCTCTCCGCCAGTCGCTTTGTCCCCCCCATAATACTGGTAGGGCGAACCGCCTTGTCTGACGAAATCAGGACAAACCTCTCCACACCCGCACGAACCGCTTCTTTCGCCATACACGCCGTTCCCAATACATTAGTCTGGAAACAAACCGGCACATTCTTCTCCATCAAAGGAACATGCTTGTAGGCCGCCGCATGATAAACCACATCCACCCTGCCGGCCAAATCAAATGCATGGCGCACCAGGTCTTTTTGACGAACATCCCCCGCCACAGCAATCACATTTAAGTTGGGGAAAAGCAACTGCAACTCCTGCTCTATTGAATACAGCCCAAACTCAGACTGCTCAAACAATATCACCGTCTCAGGCTCATAACCGCAAACCTGCCTGACAATCTCCGAGCCGATACTGCCACCCGCACCGGTAATCATGATATTTTTCCCTTTTAGAAACCGGCGAATATCGCCCCGGTCAAACTCAACTTTTCCCCGCTCCAGCAGGTCTTCGATATCCACATTTCGTATGGAGGATGCCTTCAATTGCCCGGTTGCAAGATCGGATAAAGATGGAATTTTTCGAAATTTGCATTTAATCCCGGCAGCACTCACACTCTCCATTATTTCATTGATCTGGCGGGGACGATTATACGGAGGCATGATCAGAATGGTGTCCGGCTTCACTTTGCGAACAAGTTCCTCAACTTCAGATATATTCCGATGCGGCATCTGGATTCCGTTTAGAAAAATATTCTGAGCCTGACAATCTTCACCAGCGACCCCAACCATCTTTCCAAGACCAGTTCTGTGTGACTCCCTGATCAGGCGATCCGCCTCTTCGAGTGTGCCAATCAACAGTAATTTTTCCTGCCCCAGTTGCTCGCGCTCTGTGCCCATACCACGAAAACGACGAATATACCGTGCGCCAAGACGCCCGCCACCCACCCATAAGCTGAGCAGAATAAATTCCATAACTATCACAGAGCGAGGAACCACTAGATTCTCCACTGGGCGGGCATATATTAACATCGCAAAAACACCAACGCCAACCGCAATAGAGGTCGTCATCCGGACCAAATCATCCACGCTAAAGTACGCCCAGACATCTGAAAAAAGCCGAAACGCAAGGAAAGAGAGCAGACAAATCACCATAAGTATCGGCACGGAATGCCAAAATGTCAGCTGGTACTCTATCGGAATTACGCCGTCAAATCTAAATAAAAACGCCAACCAATAGCTCAAAGGAATTGCTGCAAAATGCCACACTATCTTAAACACCAAGCGCAAAAGCTCCATTTTCTGCACAGCATCGCTGAGTTTCAAACCCGCTGTTCCAATCCATCTTCTTATCATCAATTCGCCTTTTTGATTCTCAATCATAAAACCTGCAACGCAATAATAGTCAGTTTATCATTGTATACACTGACATCGCTTTATTCACTTGACTAACGGTTATTGTAACATCACCACAAAGATAACGGGCAACCTTCCAGATTATTATTAAATTTAAATATACATTTTGAAATATTTAGAATTTCGTAAAACTAACATAGAGGAATAGTAGACAAAAGCGAGGGCTTTAATCAAGCAAACTGGGGAAATATTTCCGATGCGGGAAATTACAGCAAACACAATCCGCTCACCAATGACAAAAGATGTTGCGACGCCTGAAATCTTAAACTATTTAATGCGACACCCCGACGCCCAAAAAAGCCTGCTTCAATGACAACCACAGAATACGCATATCCAGAGCGAAAGACTGATGCTTCATATAGTAGGTGTCCAGCTCGACTTTTCTGGAGATTGGAATATCATCGCGACCGTGCGTTTGCGCCCAGCCTGTAATTCCAGGCATAAGCCTGTGAACCCCTCTTTCTGTTCGCAATGATATCTGGTCATCTTGATTAAACAGAGCCGGTCTCGGTCCAACCACGCTCATATCCCCCTTTATTACATTCAAGAGTTGCGGTAACTCGTCAAGGCTGGTCTTACGCAACAACCGACCGGCAGAAGTCAAATATTTATCCGGATCAGTCATCAAGTGCGTAGCGAGTTGCGGAGTATCAACACGCATTGTGCGGAACTTCAGCATATTAAAATTTTTATTGTTCTGTCCCACACGATCAGAAACATGAAACAAAGGTCCCTTCGACCCCGCTTTAACAGCAATTGATATCACAATGAACAGTGGCAACGTTATTAAAAACAGCAACAACGAAGAAAGCACATCAAAAAGACGTTTAGTAAACAGGTAGAGAGAAGACCTCCCCGACAATATCCGCTCCGGCGAGTCTGAATTCCCTCTGGAATCAACCACTGCCCTCTCTTTAGTTTTCACTTCTTTTCCCATAATTCAATGTTATTTGAGATAAATAAAGAATTCAAATCAAGTCTCCAGGAACCGCCCGGCGATTTGTCGCCACGGCACAATTTGCACATCGTCACGGACACACTCCCTCTCTCCCGCATAAATCAATGTTTTTCGTTGTACTCTCCCCGTATATTTATCAAGCTTACGCATATTCCTGAAGAAATCCGTTGTCACCGTCATGGCGCTTTTTATCTCACACACATTCAGGTCGGCACCCCGCTCGAAAAGCAAATCCACATCACATCCATTATTGTCTCTATAAAAATAGGGCGCGACACTTTGACCGGCATTATATATTTGTTTATAACACTCACTGACTATCAAGGTTTCAAAAAGAGCACCCCTTAATGGATGTCCATTCAGATGTCCCGATTTATGAATACCCAGTAGCAAACACGCAAATCCGGTGTCTAAAAAAAAGAGCTTCTTCGATTTCACTAGACGTTTACCTATATTCGCATGCCACGGATTCATCAATTGAACAATACCGCTCTCTTCGAGTACTGACAGCCAGCTCTTTACAGTGTTATGCGCAACTCCGCACTCGTTGCTGATTGCATGCATGTTGAGAAGTTGCCCCGTTCGCCCGGCGCATAGTTTCATGAATGTTTGGAATCTACTTAAATCCGTAACTGCTAATATCTGCCGTATATCCCGTTCCACATATGTTGACAAATAAAAAGAGAGTGCTTCTGTCGGGTCAAGTTGCCGATCAAAAATCCGAGGATAGAAACCCCGATAAATAACTTCATTCAATGACGAGTCTGTGTTTTCGGCATAAATTTCTCCAAATGAAAACGGCAACAGTCTAGCTACAGCTGTTCTACCCGCCAGGGACTGGGCTATGTTGCCCATCATTTCAAACTGTCTTGATCCCGTCAGTATAAACATCCCTGCTTCATTGCGCTCATCAACCAAGGTTTGTATATAGGAGAGCAGATCTGGAACATATTGAATCTCATCAATAACCGCGCCATCTGGATACGCATCCAGGAATCCATGCGGATCGCTACTCGCAAACTCCCTGTTGTCGATATTCTCCATCGATACATAAGGCTTATCCTTAAAGACGACACGACAAACCGTTGTTTTGCCCGACTGACGCGGTCCCGTAACAGTGACAACGGGATACTGTTGCGCCCATTGCCGCAATTTAAACTCTAACTCTCTCTTTATCATACCACAACTGTAGCATATCTTATACAATTTGTCAACTGCGATCTAAAATTGTATACTATCCGTCGGTCCGATACTACTGTCTGGAGATGAGACATCGGCTTAGACTACAAAACACAGGCATGTGGTTTATCAAATTCCCATCACTAAATATATCACTGATGATAAACTAATATTTATTCAGGGTCCGCCGTTCTATAATAATTTCGTTTACAATAGACGACCGCAACGGAAACAGTTGAATCGGAGGTCGCAAAGAAACACAAAGGGTTATCGTTTCGCTGACATTCCATTTAAATCCTGCTTTGCCCATTACTAAGATTCGTTGTCTCTTTTTCTTTATACGTTCTGCGCTATTCCATCTTTGTGTGCGCTGTGGTCTCTGTGGCAGAATTGAGAAACCACTCCGCCGTCTCTTTCAATCCCTGCTCAATCGACACGGGCGGTTGCCAGTCGAGCAATTC
This sequence comes from uncultured Verrucomicrobiota bacterium, assembly GCA_964440175.1. Classification (GTDB taxonomy): domain Bacteria; phylum Verrucomicrobiota; class Kiritimatiellia; order CAYTQP01; family CAYTQP01; genus CAYTQP01. The sequence continues at coordinate 4,466 of CAYTQP010000076.1, read as the reverse complement.
CCGATTCTTTGAGATATCGACCGTCAGTGATCCGAGAAGACGATCCACCTCTCCACGTTTGCCAATCAAACCGCCAGCCAGTTTCATCAGCACCGCCGGCACCGGCAATAATCTCGGACGGCATCCCAAAGCCTCTGCCATAGCACGCACAAGTTCGGCAGTCGAAAGATCTCGACCATCACTCACAAGAAAAGCTTCATTCCCCGCCTTTTCATGAACCAGACAACACACCAGAAGATCAATCAGGTTATTCACCCCGACCAGACTGCGATGATTGTGAATCATTCCAAATGGCAACGGCAACCCCTTGTTCACTGCAGAGAGAAGCCGCAGGAAATTGGCACGCACACCCGGACCATACACCAATGGAGGACGCACTGCTGTCACCTCCAAATCCCCCGCCACAGAAAGGCTGGCAAGCATCTGCTCCGCCTCCATTTTGGAAACTCCGTAGGGGTCTTCCGGCGCAAAAGAATCATCTGAATGGAACGGTAAATCCCGTGTTCCCTCACCATGCACCTTAACCGTGCTGACAAAAACAAATCGTTTCACGCCCGCACGAACAGCCGCCTCCGCAACTGCTCGGGTTCCATCCGCATTAACATGCCGAAATGCCGTCAACGGATCATTGGACTCATCGTTCATGACATGAACCCGTGCGGCAAGATGGATCACACGATCCACGCCGTCAAACGCCTCATCCCAATTAACCGCTTCAGCCAAATCCCCCACCACAATCGACTCGCATCCTTCGGGAAGCGGCAACCGGGAAAACTGCGCACCACGGACAGCAAATCCCTCCTCAATAAGACGGCTGCACAACCGATAGCCCACAAACCCGTCCGGCCCGGTGACTAGAACCTTATCCATTACACAATTTTCTCATCAATTAGTTGTTTAGTCTGCTCAATATGCCCCTTGGAGGATGCTCCAAACACAATCGTCTTCACGTTTTGAAGTGAAGCGATATAATCCACGGCATCCTGCGGGCCTACTGCTCCCGAAGCAAGCATTGACATAGCCATGGGCTGAAACTCTTTTTCCGCGATGTACTTCTCGTACAGTTCCTGGCTGGGATTCATCAAATACCCAATCTTGTTTATTCCTGCGCATACAACCGGATTTTTAACACCCGACTCTTCTAAAAAGTCAACTGTTGTCGGTAAATTCTGAGTAATAAACCCAGGTTCAGCATTATATTTTTCGCGGACGTATTCCGCAAACTGAGCCGCCACATCTTTTACACCATATCCCAACAGAAGATCTGTCACAATATTCTGAAGAAAGATAGCTTTCACATGCAATCCACGAAACATTTTCATTTCCGCATCAACAAGAACCTTCATTATTTCGTAAGGATTCTGTGTTAAAACTCCTTTTCCTGCATTACTAATCATAGACAAAATATTACGTGCTGAATTGTCCTTCACCAATACATCTGTTAAGGCTCCAATCATTCCTTTTTCCGCCACCGCATTCGCATATTTGTGCGCATACGGCATGGCGGGATAGAGAGAAAGGTCTTTATAGCGTTTCGGATTGGCGCGAAAGTGATCACATATTCCCTCAACTCTGTCATGTGTGCAAAACATAAATGCATGAATACCACAATTATAGGCCCAGTCGATCACCTTTATGATCTCTGCATTATCACGAAATCGCTCACCGGATGCCGCCGCCTTCGCCTCTGACATATGGTTAATTCCAAAAAATTGATTATCCCCAAAAATGATTTTATCGATTTTCATAATTTATCCCCCTTTCTTTAACATGAAGCATCTGTAATAATCTGATTAATGATTCGATCCGTCTCAAGTGCACTCGCAAATGAGCATTTGGTATCCATTCGCCCATGTTCAATACAATTAATAAAATCATCAAGCTGCGCCGTAAACTCATTACCACGAACATAAAAGCGGACTGGACGACCGAAATCTGTAATATAGCGTGTTGTCCATCCTTTTTCGAAGCCCGCACCCCCTTTTCTTAAATAGACTTTAAACTCGTGTTTATCCGCGACGATTTTTCCATTATCTCCAAATATTTCAATACGATTCATCGGCTTGCGACAAGACTCGTCGCTCCAATTCACATTTACAATCGCATGCGCCCCATTCTCATAACTAAAGTTTGTGAACACCGCATCCTCAACTTTGGAAGAGTAAATTTTCGGCAAAATACTTCCAGACACCACCTGTGGACTCCCAAGAAAATAATTGACGAGATCAATCGCATGTGATGCAAATTCATAAAGACATCCCCCGCCGGAACGTTTGTCCGCACGCCAACTGCTCTCCTTCGGCTTTTTCAGCACAGTCGGTCCATACATTTCACTTTTAAGATAAATGGTCTTTCCGAGCAGACCACTATCGAGCAGCTGCTTTACTTCAACAAAAACCTCATTAAATCGATTTACATATCCAACTTGATTTACGAGGTTCTTATCCTTCAGCATCTCAACAATTTCCTCTCCATCCTCCGGTGTAAGACAAAAAGGTTTTTCAACAAAGACATGAATCCCCCTCATAACCGCCTCTTTGGTTAGAACGGCATGAGAAGAAGAAGGTGTCGCAATAATCACAAAATCCGGTTTCACCTTATCGTACATCTTAGCCGCGTCTTTGAAAACAGGAACACCTGTGTACTTCTCAAGGTTTTTTGCTATCAATCCCGTTTTCTCACAAACACCCACAAACCTCATGTCAGGATGATTATTCAATATCGAAAAATGCGTTATACCCATCCTTCCTAATCCGACTAAACTTCCCTTTAACATATTTATTCCTCTCCAGTTAATAGTATTTAATGAGCGCCATCATTTCACAAACACCGCCCAATAGTTTTTTCGTTTTTAATTCTCAATAAAACCAATAATAGATGCCAGAAAAATATTCCCACAGACGGATATCGCTTCAAAACTTCAGGGCGATTAATTGTGCGAATCAACCAGGCAAGCCTCAACTTCCACCATATCTTGGGAATTGTTTTTTCATTACCAGCAAACCAGTCAAAAACAGCTCCCACGCAACAGGTCAATTTGGCATCAATCCTATCTTTGTTCTCATAGCCCCATTTTTCCTGCTTTGGCGCGGTCATTCCGACAAAAACAATGTCCGGCTTAAAACTATTTATCTGCTCAATCATCTTTGAATTGTCATTTTCAGAAAATACCGGCTTAAACGGAGGAGAATATGTTCCAACATGAACATTGGGATACAACAAGCTTGCCCGTTCTTTAATTTTCCCCAAAGTTTCTTCCGTCGATCCAAGAAAAAAAACCCGCCCACTCATTTCATCCATCTTTTTAATATAGTAATCAAACAAATCTGGACCTTGATTTCGCTTGATTGATTTGCCATGCAGAAAAAATGCCGCTAACCCAAAATAGACACCGTCAAGCACTAGATAATCGGTGTTCTCCAAAGATTCGCGGAAGAATGTGTCTTTTGTGGCCATTCCGTAAGAATTCGGACTGATTGTTAAGATCAGTTTATTGGGGCGATCGAGTTCAATTTTTCGCAAATCATCCGAAAAAACACGCAGTCCCATACTATCTATAAATTTCATTTTCACTAAAATCGTCTTTTTCTACTCACTGTGAACTCCTGTGGCATCTGCTGATATTGATATAACCGACGTTTCAACACCAATGTCTCGACAATTCTCAGTCCCACCCCGTTCGTCAGGTAACTGCGAAACATAAGAACCTATTATTCGGAAAACATACGCATTGATCTATTCAATATTCAAGCAGGATCATGCAGACGCCCGCTTATACCTCCATCAAGCCCAAGGCATGATCCAGTCAAAAATTCGGGGGCATCAACCACAAGCCAATGCGCCAATCTTGCAACCTCTTCGGGCGCACCAATGCGTCCAGAGGGATGCGCACTTTCCAGTGCGGAAAACGCATCAGGCTTACCCTCAAACCCCGCTTCCAGCATCGGTGTTGAAATAGCGGCAGGACAAATAGCATTCACACGAATCCGTGAACCAAGATCGACCGCCATCGTGCGTGTCAGTCCGGAAAGTGCGGCTTTAGATGTCGCATACGCAATAAATTCCGGCTTGGTCAGTTTTTCGTGAATACTGGAAATATTCACTATGGCACCATTGTTTCGCTCGAGGTCGGAAAGAAAGGCTTGCGAGAGAAAAAACGGAGCCAGCAGATTCGTCTCAAGAGTTTCTCTCCAATCATCAATTCCAAGCGAATCCATGCTACCAAGAATCTGAATCGCCGCATTGTTAATTATACCCTTAAGTATCAAACCTTTCCCGATTTCATCACGAAGTGGAGTGAAAAATTTCTCCTGCTCATCTTTATTCAAGGTGATTGTACGAATATCCATTCGGAAAAAGCGATGGGCATCAATCTGCCCTTCCGCCCGATCTATTGCCAGCACCGCAAAGCCCTTTGAATGAAACTCTTCACAAAGAGCCCTCCCGATACCACCAAGCGCACCGGT
>CAYTQP010000075.1:0-12537 GCA_964440175.1 uncultured Verrucomicrobiota bacterium | reverse complement strand
GCTTAATCAATTCGAATTGTGTTCCTCCGATTTCATCCACGACGGACCAACCGATACTGTTGGTTCCAAGATCTAGTCCTAAAATACGCTTGCTCATTTTCTTCCTCCATTCTTTGTGTTGACTTTCGGGGGGATATGCTTTAAAAAACTTGTCAGAAATGAAATTGAACTGTCATTTCACAATAAGGCTATATGCCGAAGGGCTTGTCCCTGTTACTCCGCTTCTGGCGGAGTTTTTTTTGTGCTTTTTAAAACAACTATCCCGTAACTTAGAGATGGCTGGTTCGATATTATAGTAGTTCTGTATTTTTCGGCACTATTTTAATTAATTTATTTTTTAGCTTCAGCCTTCACCGCTTCAGGAAAAACATGAACTCCTCGCTTAATCAATTCAAATTGTGTTCCTCCGATTTCATCAATTACAGCCCAACCGATGTTGTTGGTTCCTGGATTAGTCATGAAATACGCTTGCTCATTTTTCCTCCATTCTTTGTGTTGACTTTTTTTTGGATATGCTTTAAAAGGGTTATCAGAAATGAAATTGAACTGTCATTTCACAATAAGGCTATATGCCGAAGGGCTTGTCCCTGTTACTCCGCTTCGGCGGAGTTTTTTTTGTGCCTTTTAAAAAAACTATCCGGTAATTTGGAGATGGTTGGTTCGATATTTTTCTTTGTCAAGTGTTACCATTTTTAACTGCCGGGGTTGGTTTATAGCTGTTCCCGTCTGGCTTTCTTGCGGATAGTCACATCTTTTTTTAAAAATTCCAGGGGGGGGGCTGTGAAGTTATTTTATAACAGTTTGCGTGTCAGTTCCGGGTTGCATTGGCAATTATTCCTGCGGTTTGAGCCTTGATGTTAATGTTTAAAATGCCGCATTCCGGTGAATGCCATGGCGATGCCGTGTTTATCGCAGGCGGCGATCCCCTCGTCGTCGCGTCTGGAACCGCCCGGTTCCACAATGAACTTCACGCCGACGGCGTTTGCCGCAGCGATATTGTCGGCAAACGGAAAGAACGCGCCTGAAACGAGGACGCACTCTCCAAGTCGCCGAGCTATCTCCTGATCCGATATATTTTCAAAGCGCAGTTTCAGGTTCTCTATTGCTTTGGTTGCCGCCAGTTTGCGTAGTGAATCCACGCGGTTCGGCTGTCCTGCGCCCATTCCGAGCATAGCGAACTGACCGGGTTTATATTCCTCGACAATGACAATTGCGTTAGATTTTGTGTGTTTACACGCCTTTATTCCAAACTCTGCCAGTTTGCGTTTATCTTCAGGGAACTCTGCCTTTGTCACAACATCCCATTTATCGATGGTTCCTATGTCCACATTCTGAACAAGCATCCCGCCATTGATATGCTTTACCATGAGTTGCTTTTTTGCCGGGCCCATTGGTTCGTTGAGTTTGAGCAACCGGATATCTTTACTCTTGTTTTTGAGGAATTCGAGGGCGTTATCATCGAATCCGGGGGCGATTAGTGCTTCCACAAAACGTCCTTTCAAAAATTCGGCTGTGGCGATGTCAACATTCTCTGTTACGGCTATCACGCTTCCGAACGCTGAGACGGGATCTCCTGCCCAGGCGGCCTTCAGCGCGTCTGCCAGCGTTTCGCCTGTGGCATAGCCACAGGGGTTGGTGTGTTTGATTAGTGCCACACCCGGCGCACCACTAAGCTCTTTGGCGGCCTCCAGTGCTCCCTCGCCATCGACATAGTTGTTGTATGACATTGTCTTGCCGTGCAGAACGCTTGTTTGTGCAATACACGCCTCTTGTGAGTGATTGTCTTTGCAGAGCCAGGCGCGTTGATGTGCGTTCTCGCCGTAGCGCAGTTCGATGGAGTCTGAATAGGCCTTCACAAACGGGCGATGTGCGGGGGAATCGAGCTGGTCGGCGAGATAGGTTGCGATTGCCGCGTTGTACTTTGCGGTGAGCGCGAACACTTTCTGTCCTAACTCCAACCGCATTGCATCGCTTGTGGCACCGTCATTTTCGTGCATATTCTGCAATACGCGGACGTAATCTGCCGGGTCGGTGACAACTGTTACGTGGCGCATATTTTTAGCCGCTGACCGAATCATTGTCGGCCCGCCGATATCGATCTGTTCAATTGCCTCATCGAAGGAGACTCCTTTTTTCGCGATTGTGGTTTCGAACGGGTAGAGGTTTACGCAAACCAGATCGATCGCAACCAGATTGTTTTTCTGCATTTCGGCTTCGTGTTCTGTGTTTCCCCGCATGTATAGCAGTCCTGCGTGAACTTTCGGGTGGAGCGTTTTGACGCGACCGTTCAGCATTTCTGGAAAGCCAGTGAATTCGGATATATCCGTAACCTCCAGCCCTTCTTCGCGAAGAACTTTTGCCGTTCCTCCGGTTGAGAGCAACTCTACCCCCATTGCGACCAGACCCTTCGCGAATTCGACAACAATACATTTGTCTGACACACTGATGATTGCGCGTTCAATCTTCTTCATCTTACGTAAATCTCCATATTCCAACAACAACATTCAAGCTTTAACGGGAAGAGCGATATAGAAGCATGAAAACGTGGGAATGTAAACAGTATTTCACGGGAATCCTGGTTATATCTTATGGGGATTCCGTAGAATTTAAAAAAGAACTGGCTGGTTGTAGATTTTGTCTGAAGTCGGCTATTGTGAAGAACAGAACCAAACTAACTGGGGGCATGAGATGTGTTTTGCTCAACTTTGCAAGCTTATTCTATCGCACACAACTCACCAAATCACTCGGGAGTGGGGGGGATTAAAAGAATGCGGTTCATTTTTGATGAACTGCTGACATTCCACAGGGCAGGGAATAATTTGTTGACGGGAAGGAGGTTGCAGAGTCAAAATTCCAATTATTGAAAATCAAAGGAGTAACTCCTTGAAATCGTGCATTTACGATTGATCTTGCAGGGTGGGGGGATGATGGGCAGTTGAGGGGTCGCATGCCCATTAATTCGCGGGTCAATGAACCTTCATTTCAAAAGGGGGCATTCCGCAGTTGTTTCATGTCCGGGCAAACAGGAGGCGTGATTGTCCGGGCTTTGGATAATTGATTTGCGAATTAGTGTGTTGTGGTGTTTGACCGCCGGGGGTGCGGGGTGTAATATGGTGTGCTAAGATTTGTGCGAAAGAGCGGAGCGGAGTGTATACACTTATGGGCGGGGAGTTTAATACAATTAAGCCGTGCAGGGTCGGGTTGCTGGGGGGGACCTTTAATCCCCTGCATCTGGGGCATCTGGTTATGGCGCAGGATGCGATGGAGCGTTATGATCTCGACGAGGTTTGTCTTATTCCGTGCGCGTCGCCTCCGCATAAGCAGGGGCATAAGATCGCGCCGGGCAGACACAGGCTTGCGATGATAGAGGCGGTGCTGGAGGAGGACTGTCGTCTAAGCTGTTCCGTCATTGAGTTGGAGCGTGGCGGGGTTTCCTATACGATTGATACGGTTCTTGAGTTGAAAAAGCGATACCCGCAGACGGAGTTCTATTTCATCATTGGCGGGGATACGTTATTTGAACTCTACACTTGGAAAAAGATCGATAAATTGCTACAAGTCTGCCTCTTCATCACTGTGGCTCGTCCGCGTTTCGATTTTGAAGAGATTAATATGGGAACATTGAGACTGAGTGAGCAACAGGTTGAGATGCTTAGAAGTCACGTTATGGTTGGGCATCAGGTGGATATATCTTCGACCGTTATCAGGGCGCGTATCGCCGAGGGTTTGAGTATAAGGTATCTTGTGCCGGAGAAGATTGTTATGTATATCGCCGAGCACAATCTCTATTAAAATTACGAAATAAATGAAGAGTTGCTGGTATGGTTAAAAAATTGAGTGAAAAGAAGATTGATGAACAGGATCGGGTTGCGGTTGGTGTGGTTGCGGATGTATTGCGCGAAACGCAGGGCGAAGATATTGTGCTTCTTGATGTTCGGGGTCAGTCCATTGTTACCGACTTCTACCTGCTGGCAAGTGCGAAAAACATCCCGCATTTGAGGGCGTTGGCATCGGAGGCGTTGACTGTATTGAAGAGGGAGACACCGAATCCGGTGCGTGTTAATGGTGTTGCGGCGAGTGGCTGGCTTGTTTTGGACTCGATTGATCTGGTTGTACATCTGTTTCTGAAAGAGCGACGCGAATTTTACAGGCTGGAAGAGTTATGGAATGACGCGGAGCGGATTGATCTCTGATCAAATCGCATTTTACGGCTGACAGAAGATGAATTTAAAGATAAGAGATTTTATTAAGGAGAATATTTGATGGCTTACGATAAGATAGAGATTCCCGGGAACGGCAAGATGATTGAGGTTGACGCAGGTGGGCGCAGGCGGGTTCCCGACAATCCGATAATTCCATTCATTGAGGGCGACGGCACGGGTCCTGATATTACGAAGGCGGCAATGCCGGTGTGGGATGCCGCAGTCGAAAAGGCATATAGCGGGAAACGCAGAATTCACTGGATGGAGATTTACGCAGGTGAGAAGTCCTGCCGTCTATACGGAGATGGTGTTTGGTTGCCGGAAGAGACTCTTCAGGCGGTGCGTGACTATCATGTCGCCATCAAGGGGCCGCTGACGACACCGGTGGGCGGTGGAATTCGCAGCCTGAACGTTGCTTTGCGTCAGAAACTGGATTTGTATGTATGTTTGCGTCCGGTTCGCTATTTTGCAGGCGTGCCTTCTCCGGTTAAGTGTCCTGAAAAGACGGACATGGTGGTTTTTCGTGAGAATTCAGAGGATATTTACGCAGGGATCGAGTGGGCGGCGGGTACGCCGGAGGCGGAGAAGATTATCAATTTCATGCGTGAAGAGATGGGGGTGACGAAGATTCGTTTTCCTGAGACTTCGGGTATAGGCATTAAGCCGGTCTCCAGCGAGGGTACGGGCAGGCTTGTGCGGGCGGCGATTCGGTATGCCATCGACAATAACCGCAAGTCCGTCACTATTGTTCACAAGGGCAACATTATGAAGTTCACCGAGGGGGCGTTTCGTGACTGGGGTTATGAGACGGCGCGTACTGAGTTCGGGGCTGAGCCGCTTGATGGCGGTCCGTGGCATGTGCTGAAAAACCCAAACAGCGGGGAGGAGATTGTGTTGAAAGATGTGATAGCCGATGCGTTTCTTCAGCAGATATTGACGCGTCCGGCGGAGTATGATGTTGTTGCGACGCTGAATCTGAACGGTGACTACATCTCCGATGCCTTGGCCGCCTGTGTGGGCGGGATCGGGATCGCGCCCGGCGCGAATATCAATTATGACACGGGAACCGCGATCTTTGAGGCAACGCACGGCACGGCACCGAAATACGCGGGGTTGGATCAGGTGAACCCCGGTTCGCTAATCCTTTCCGGGGAGATGATGTTGCGATATATGGGTTGGACGGAGGCTGCGGATATGATAATTCAGGGTCTATCTGGAGCTATTGCAGCCAGGACGGTGACATACGATTTTGAACGTCAGATGACGGGGGCGAAACTACTGAAATGCAGTGAATTCGGACGGGCGATAATCGAAAATATGTGAAGGGAGTATTGAGATGCAAAGATATATGCTGAAATCGAAGATTCATCGCGCCACAGTTACCGGAGCGGATCTTAACTACGAAGGAAGTCTGGGTATAGATATTGAGCTTTTGGAGAAGGCTGATATTCTGCCAAACGAGAAGATTGATGTCTACAACATCACAAACGGCGTACGTTTTTCCACGTATGCGATTGCTGCGCCCAGGCGCTCCAGAGAGATTGTTCTCAACGGTGCCGCCGCACGTTGCGCTGAGATTGGCGATCGTATTATAATAGTCAGTTTCTGCGTGGTTGATGATGTCGAGGCTGTCGATTTCGAGCCGACGCTCGTTATGCTTGGCGAGAGAAACAAAAGCAAAGATGAGTCACGCCCAAGGTATATCCGACATATCGGAAGAGGGTAGGGCGACGTGAGGCGTGAAGATTTCAGACCATGCTGACCGGACGGAGATATTGGCGGGAGTTCGCGCCGACGATATTCACAAATGGATAGATGGTTTCTTCGACGCGGAGAGCTTTGACCATTTCGCACGCACTGGTGGATGTTCTGATTTCAATCCTTATCAGCATCGTAAATATCGACACTGCGCGGAAGCGCTCGAAGATGCCTTCACTGTTTTCGAGGGCGAGTACACCCGCGAGCAGATCAGGGCTGTTTTCGAGTGTCATGTTCGCGATGATTATGACGGTTTTATTCCGTTGCGGGAAGATTTTGAAAGCGGAGCGTTTGCGGAGAAGTATCACGAGGCGGAGACGGTTGATGAGCTGGAAAGCATCCTGAGCGCGGCGGAGCTTTCGGAATACTTCGATGGAGGAAGCTATCCTCACGGTAAAGGCGGGGAGCGTAAGTTGTCGCCCGGATTTTACTGGCGTATTGTCTGGCCAACCGCCATTGCGGCGCTACTCTTCGCATCCTCGGCGTTCACCATAATTGTTCCGGTTTTCCGTAACAGCATGATGAAGCAGAAGAAGATGATGATCAAGGAGTTGACTGCCACCGCCGCCAGTTCGATCAAGTTTTACATCAACCAGGAACAGGTCGGGAAACTCTCACATGCGGAGGCGCAGAGGCAGGCGGCGGCGGAGGTGGCTGAGTTGCGCTATGGTGCGGAGATGAAAGATTATTTCTGGATAACCGATATGCATCCGCGCATGGTTATGCATCCTTACCGGGCAGAGCTGGTTGGAACCGACCTGACAGATTACACCGACCGTAAAGATAAGAGCGGGAAAAAATTGTTTATGGAGTTTGTGGCGTTGGTGAAGGCGGACGGTGAGGGCTATTTGGAATATCTATGGCAGTGGATGGATAATCCTGACCGCGCGGAACCTAAGCTCTCATATGTGTGTGGTGTGCCGGAGTGGGGCTGGGTGATCGGCACGGGAATCTACATTCACGATGTTGATCATGAGATAGACCGCCTTTCACGTAATCTTTTACTGGCTGATGGGATTATCATCGCTGTTTTGCTGGGGTTGCTCGTCAATATTGTTCTCCAGAGTCGCCGCATTGAGCTGAACCGCACACGTGCGGAAAGTGGATTGCGCGAGGCGAAAGACCGTTATCGCGCCCTTGTTGAAAGTTCTAACGAGGGATATGTGCTGGAGGTTGATGGCGAAACAGTTTATTCCAACAATACTTTGCGCCGCATGACCGGATACAGCGAGACGGAGCTGGCGGCCATGAAGGTCTGGGAACTGCTGACCGATGATGAGGTGAACGTACCCGTTCGCAGACATCTAAAAAAACTCTATGCCCGCACTGCGGCATCCGCCGAATTTGAGGCGCGTATTGCGACCTGTCAAGGTGGTACGCTGGATGTACTCATCTCCACATCGCGTATCTTTTTCTCTGAAAAAAACGGGCACGTTATTTCGTTCTCCAAAATTTTCCGGGACGAGCAACACACGCTCAGTGCCTTCTGCCGTCCTGCCGGAATCCGCCCGATTGCCGAATCTGCGATTGAGCGTGAGATTGCCGAAAGCGAGACAGTCGCGCAGGTGGTTCAGGCACTCAAGCGGCTTCCAGAGCTGGTGCGCAGCATGACCGACCGGGGGGTGCGTTCAGGGATTCTGCGCGAAACCGTTGGTGCTGCCTTTGATGCCGCCGTCGAGTACTTCGTTGAGCAACGACTGGCGGAGGCGGGAACCACTTCCGCCTCATTCGCATTTCTCTCTCTCGGCAGCAACGCCCGTCACGAGATGACCATGTTTTCCGACCAGGATAACGCGCTCATCTTTGCGGATGTTCCCGGAGGTCAATTGGTGGAGACGCGCCGCGCTCTGCTCGCCTTGGCCGATGATGTGTGCGTGAGGCTCAAGCAGGCGGGTTATCCGTATTGTCCCGGTGGCATTATGGCGGCCAATCCTAAATGGTGTCTCTCGTTCTCCGAGTGGAAGAGCAAGTTTGCCGGCTGGATCGATGAGGCTACGCCGCAGTCCATTCTGGAGGTGAACGTCTTTTTGGATATGCGTACTGCGTATGGTGACAGCCGTTTTGTTGACGAATTGCGTAAGCACGTGCAGATGCTCGTTGGTCAGAATCCCGGTTTTCTCCTGCATTTTGCCAGGAACTGCCTTGGCTACAAGGTTCCACGCCTGCGTCGGCACGGTGTCGGGGCAGTGAATGTGAAAGAGTGCATCAAGCCCATTGAAATGTTCGCACGTATTTACGCCCTCAAACATGCGCTTTCAGTGCCGGGAACTTTAGAGCGGCTTGAACGGCTGAGGGAAAGCGGGGTTTTGCCCGAGGAGACTTTCCGCGAAATCGCCTACGTCTTCGACTATCTCTGGCAATTGCGATTCTTCAATCAGATTGCCGCCCGTGCCGAACTCAATGCCGACAGCGATGAACTCGATCTTGCCACTCTCACTGAGACTGAGCGTGAAAACCTCCAGAACGTTCTCGCTCGCATTCCCGCGTTTCAGACTCGTCTCAGCTACGAATTTCTCGGCATTGATGCGTTATAAATTATTTTTTCACCTTTCAAACCGTTGACATTGACGTTTTCTCTGACCGTCGGGTTTCGTCCGAAAACGACTATTGTCAGTATAGAGATTTTGTGTTAGAAGAGGTGTTCAGGCGGGGTTTTCGGAATGGTTGAAGTGAGGTTCACACGATGAGAAATGAGTGTTGCGCAGGATCTTCATTTGGGTGAGGTTCGTTTGCTGGATGTTCGATTGTCGGGCTTGTTGTTGACGTATGCTTTTTGGGTGATTATATTTGTTTTTTGAGAGAGATATATGAACGATTCTATGAGGATAGTGGAGATTACACAGTATTCAGAGAAGGCACTGGGGGCACTTAACGGCTTGCTTCCTCAGTTATCAACGTCGGCTTTGCATTTATCAGAGGTGGAGTTAAGGGAGATAATCGAATCGAATTCTTCGCATCTATTGATGGCTGAATGGGACGGTCGGTATTGCGGCACGTTGACGCTGATTACGCTGAACGCGCCAATGGGGCGAAAGGCGTGGATTGAAGATGTGGCGGTTGACGAAAGTGAACGTGGACGAGGGATTGGAGGGATGCTTCTGAAGTATGCCGTTGTTTTGGCGAGAGAACTTGACGTTAAAACTGTAAACTTGACATCGCGTCCAGCTAGAGAAGCGGCAAACGAATTGTATAAAAAGATCGGGTTCACACAGAGAGAGACAAATGTTTACCAGCTGAAAACGCGGGCATAAAACGCATCTGTTGCACGGGAAGCAAAATGCCTGCTGGAGCAAGGGCGTGTTCAGGTTGAATTGCGAATAGATGTGAATGGACATCAATAAAACGTGGCGGTTGTTCGGACGTTGGACAGTGAAACAGCTATTTTGTCCAAGGCTTGGACAACTTTACGGGGTGATTATTCGAACGTTGGACAATCAAGAAACTATGGAGGTTCAATAAGTTGAACACACTTACTGCGTGTGCGTTCGGGCTGTCGGGGCTAATTGTATGGGGGGGGGAAGATATTATGAATATTGAAAATATGAAGGCCCGGATATTCCGGGCCTTGCATTCAATTTTGATGTTTTGTTTATTTTTAGTTGACGATAAATGCTGAGTTACCGGTCTCGTCCAGTTCCATAAGCTCTTCTGCGGCGCGTTTGGCGGCGTTGTAGTTGGCCTCCACTGTGCTTGCGCCCAGATGGGGCATCATAACGTCGGCAATATCAGCAACGCTCTTTTCGCCCTCTGCGTCTTTAGCGTACACATCATTAAGAAAACGAATACCAGTCTCGCTCTTTGCCTTGCGCAGGTCGTCTTCGTTGATCAGTCCGGCGCGGGCGCAGTTGATTAATGTGGCACCGTCTTTCATCTTCGAGAGGAATTCAGCGTTAACAATGCCTTTGGTTTTATCATTTTCCGGCATGTGCAGAGAGACGTAATCGCTCTTTGCCAGCAGTTCATTCAGGGGAAGCATCTTAACGCCAAGCGCGGTGGAATTTTCTTCGGAGACATAGGGGTCATAGCAGAGGATCTCCATCTCAAACCCCTGCAAGCGTTTTGCGACCAGTCCGCCGATTGCACCCAGTCCGACAAGTCCGATTATCTTGCCTGTTATCTCTTTGCCCATCAAGTTTTTCTTCTCCCACTTTCCTGCACGCACGGACGGGTCGGCATAAACTATGTGGCGAGCATCGGCGAGCATCATGCAGATAACTTCTTCCGCGACCGCGTTGGAGTTTGCGCCGGGTGTGTTCATGACATCGATTCCCTTTTCGCGAGAGTATGCGGTGTCGATTGTGTTGAAGCCGGCACCGGCACGCACAACCACCTTGAGGGATGGCAGTGTGTCGATGATTTCGGGGGTCAGTTTATTACTGCGTACAATGACTGCGTGTGCGTCGGGGTTTGCCAGTGCCAGCGCGGGCAGGTTTTCAGATTCATCTTGAACAACTTCGTAGTTACCGCTCTCTTCGAGCAGTTGTTTGGCTACCAGGTCGAGTTTTGTTGGAATCAATACTTTTTTCATCTTTTTTTCTCCATTATTAGGGGGTTTAAATACAATTACGTCAAAAAACAAATTCCAGGCGAATGGTTGGAATCATCTTCCAGTCCGGTGCGTAGCCGGACTCTCCTTCAATTTTATCCACACAGTCCCCAATGCGCCGTTTGTTATAGCGGTGTGCGGCATCTATTCCGCCGTAGATACTGCCGGAATACCATGTCAGCTCAAAGAACGTTATTACAGCAAACGCGCCCCACTGGTCATCGTCAGCGGTTTCTGCCATACCATAGATGAAGAGGCTGTTCAAGATTAAACAGCGCAGGGCGTTTGCGTATTCGCCGGAATATGCGTGTCCCAGACCGGGGATCATTCCGAGCAGTCCGCCCAGGCGCGGGCTTTTGTCTTTGCCGGCAATATAATCCTTTATGGCCTGTCGCCCTTCGGTATGCGTTGGCGCGAACTGTTCCAGTTGGCGAGCGGCCTTATCGGGTTTGTTTGCACGCAGGTTGATGGTGGCCAGACGCCTTGCGGCGAGGGCGGCGGAGTCTCCGCCGAGGGAGAGAGTGCTTTGATAGTAGAACCCGGCTTCGTCTTTGGCATTGCGCAGTGTGGCGTTTTCCGCACGCAGTAGCGAGCCTTTCGGAGCCAGTTTGGGGAGGAGTGATTCGGCGCGGTCCAGCATCTCTGACGATATCTTTCCCTTGCCGTATTTAGAATATTCGTAGGCGGATAGCCAGTAGTAGCCGGCACGCTCTTCTTCGCTCACGTCCGAAAGAGCGAGACGCCGGAATTCTATGGCTGCTTCGTGGTGATCTGCCTCGTGCGCCAGCTCAATCGCCAGCCGTGCGGTTGGTGCGGGTTCCCCGTTGGCATACAGTTGCGTGGCGCAGAGAAAAGCGATGATCCATTGGAGTATATTTTTCATATTTTAATCCTTATTCAACCAGAAATCATGATTTTTTAAAGGGTCGGCGTATCTTATCTGATTGCCAACAGCCACGGGGTTTTTCTGTTTTTGCACAATAGACGGTTCTCTGAAGAAGCGGTCTGCCTGGATGGGGAATCCAAGGAGTCCGTGTTTTTTACAGGCACGCAGGAAGTATTCCGAGCAGCTTGGAACGCAGGAGCAGCGCATTCCGATTGCGGGTCCGATCTGTTTGCGGTAGATTCCAACGATCCATTCTCCCGGTTTGCTCAGTGCTTTTTTATTGGATTTTTCGATTGAGCATTCCTGTTGAAGTTTCCAGTTGTAGAGTGCGCGGCTTGATGTTATCTGGAGGGTTAAACTTGGTACTCTTTCCTTCAGTTTTTCATTTTTGTGCATCAGCATGAAAAGTGAGCAGCCTGCCCGCAGAAAGAGCTGTTTTTCGGTGGTGTTGCAGTATGTGAAAGCGAGTCTGTCGTGGGCTGTCTCGATTTCTCCCCGTTTCCAGAGTGCCCGTCCGCACTCATACGAGGCGAGTGTGCGCATTGTCATGCTGGTATTTTCGTTGTCGGCTGCGGAGGCAAGTGTTTCAATGCTGGTCTCGATTTTGCGCTCCAGTCGCAGGTCGCATATGGCGGCAAACACTTGTGCGTCGATGCTGGCGGGGTTGGAGATCAATACGCGCCGGCACTCGCGTTGACAGAGATGCCAGTCGCCGGCACTGAACAAATCCGTTGCCAGTTCCAACGTGCCGGCCTGGGCGCAGAGTGTTCCGCAAAAAAGGAGTTGCAGTGCCATTCTCCAGATTTTATTTAACAGCATCATTTCAGTCCTGGTTCCGGGGTGTTTCCGTTTGTTGTCCGGGTTTGTGGGTCAGTTTGTGACAATCACCGCCATATCATCACGATAGCGGTGTTTAGTGTTGGTGTATTTAATGCAGGATTTTCGGATATCTCTAGCTAGCGCATCCCATCTCTCAACTCCATCGTGATTCAGAAGGTAGTTCCCGTTGTCTATATAGAGAGCGAACCAGTCTTCCAGATAGTGCATATCCATTGTGAGGTGGAAATTGGTGTTGGCGATATTATGCCTTACGATGGGCATATACATGCCGTCTGTCATCAGCAGAAGAGCGTCATCTTCATCGA